>CAZUJZ010000053.1:0-16501 GCA_964620665.1 uncultured Desulfofustis sp.
AGTTCAGCCTGTGAAACTGATTTTCATATAAAATTACAGAAACAAAAGTAACCATTCGCCACCGACAGAGAACATCAACAGGTTTACCGCCGATCCTTTCGCCTTCCCTGACCGGGACAAACATGGTACAAAGACTGAAGAACAAGTAGTGATACTCATTATTACTAACAAGGAGCAGACAAATGCCGTCGGCAGCAGCATATCGCGATTTCCGCCGCGCCATTTCGCGGAGCATAGCAAAAGAAAACATCATCACCGATCCACTGCGCACGGTGGCCATCGGGGTCGATGCCAGCTTCTATCGATTGGTCCCACAGATTATCGTCGATGTCGAATCTGAACGTGACGTGCTGGTCGTTCTGCGAGAAGCACGACGCCGACAGCTGCCACTTACCTTTCGAGCCGCGGGAACCAGCCTGTCCGGACAATCGATCACCGACAGCATCCTCGTGCGGCTCGGCCGCGGTTGGGATCGCTGCCATATTTCCAGCGACGCCGGGCACATTCGCCTGCAACCGGGAATCATCGGCGGTCTCGCCAACCGACAACTGGCCCCCTTCGATCGCAAGATAGGTCCGGACCCGGCCTCCATCGACACTGCCAAGATCGGCGGCATCCTGGCCAACAACGCCAGCGGCATGTGCTGTGGCGTCGAACAGAACAGCTATCAGACCCTGGACAGCATTCGTCTGATCCTGGGCGACGGTACCATCGTCGACACCGGAGATGCAAAGAGCGTCGCCGATTTCCGGCTCAGCCATGCCGATCTGCTCGGACAGCTGGCCGAACTGCGCAGCACCATCTTGGCAGACCCGCCGCTGGCCGAGAAAATTCACCGAAAATTCAAAATCAAGAATACCACCGGCTACAGTCTCAACGCGCTGGTCGATTTCGAAGATCCCGTCGACATCATGGCCCACCTGATGGTCGGCTCGGAGGGAACGCTGGCCTTTATTTCCGATACCGTCTTCAAAACCGTCGTCGAACACCGCCACAAGGCCACCGCGCTGATCCTCTTTCCCTGCATGGAAGATGCCTGCCGGGCTATTCCAATCCTGCGCGGTCAACCGGTAGCGGCAGCGGAGCTGATGGACCGGGCCAGCCTGGCCTCGGTTGACGACCAGCCGGGCATGCCCCCCTTCCTCAAGGGCCTCGAGCCGGCGGTTACCGCCCTGCTGGTCGAGACCAGGACCAATGAGGAAGGCGAGTTGGCCGGCCAGGTGGCACGCATTACTGAAAGCCTGGCGGACTTCGCGACGGTGATGCCGATCAGTTTCACGGCGATCTCGGCCGAGTATCAGGCCCTGTGGAAAATCCGCAAGGGGCTGTTTCCGGCAATCGGCGCGGTGCGCCAGACCGGGACCACGGTGATCATTGAGGACGTCGCTTTCCCGACCGAGCGACTGGCCGCAGCGGCGCTCGAATTGCAGTCATTATTCACGAAGTACCGCTACCACGAGGCGATCATCTTCGGCCATGCCTTCGAGGGCAACCTGCATTTCGTCTTCACCCAAGATTTCTCCAGCCCCGCCGAAGTCGCCCGCTATCGTGACTTTATGGCCGACGTTGTCGACATGGTGGTCACCACCTACGACGGCTCCCTGAAAGCCGAACACGGCACCGGCCGGAACATGGCACCGTTTGTCGAGAAGGAATGGGGACCGACCGCCTTTGCGCTGATGAAACGGATCAAGGAACTTTTCGATCCAAACAATCTGCTCAATCCCGGCGTCATCCTCAACGACGACGCCGAGGCGCATATCCGCAACCTCAAGCCACTGCCCGCCACCCACGAGATTGCCGACACCTGCATCGAATGCGGCTTCTGCGAGCCGGTCTGCCCGTCCCGGGATCTCAGTTTCACCCCGCGCCAGCGGATCGCCGGCCGCCGGGAAATCAGCAGGCGCCTGGCCGCCGGTGGTGGCACGGCTACACTGAAACGGCTGGCCAGCAGCTATCAATACCCGGGCATTGACACCTGCGCCGCAGACGGCCTCTGCGCGACCCGTTGCCCGGTTGGCATCGATACCGGCAAGATGGTCAAGGCCCTGCGCCGGGAAGCCCATGGTCCACTGGCCAACAAAATCGCCGCCGCG
This sequence comes from uncultured Desulfofustis sp., assembly GCA_964620665.1. Lineage (GTDB taxonomy): Bacteria > Desulfobacterota > Desulfobulbia > Desulfobulbales > Desulfocapsaceae > Desulfofustis. The sequence continues at coordinate 2,097 of CAZUJZ010000053.1, forward strand.
GTCGGCGCGCGGTTCGCCCCCGTATCCCGGACCATCAGCCATAGTCTGGATGCCGTGGATCTCGTCCATCGCTTCACCGGCACCGCTTTTATGGAGCGGGCTTCATCCCTGGCCCGAACGGCCACGCTGAACCGGTTGCCGCTCTGGAACCGGGAGATGCCGACCGGAGCCCGGAAGATATCGCCACAACCCGGCGGGGGTACCCAGTCGCTGCAGATGGTCTATTTTCCCAGCTGCGCCAGCCGGGCCATGGGCGGACCGCCCCGGTTGGACAGCGAACGCGAGACACTGCCGGAGAAAACCGCCTCACTGCTGCACAAGGCCGGCTACCAGATTCTCTATCCCGACGATCTCGATCGTCTCTGCTGCGGACAGGCCTTCGAAAGCAAGGGCTTTGCCGACGAGGCGGACCGCAAGGCCGGAGAGTTGTCGGCGGCCCTGCTGGCCGCTTCCGATAACGGCGCCCTGCCCATTCTCTGCGACACCAGCCCCTGTCTGCAACGGATGCACCTCACCCTGGACAGCCGGCTGAAGCTCTACGAACCGATCGAATTCGTGCTGAGCTTTCTGATGGATCGTTTGACCTTCAGACAGAAAGAGACAACGATCGCCATCCACCCGACCTGCAGTACGCGCAAGATGGGGCTGGAGAAGAAACTGCTCGAGCTGGCCCGCGCCTGCGCCACCCGGGTCATCTGGCCCGAGGACATCCATTGCTGTGGTTTTGCCGGCGATCGTGGCCTCAGTTTCCCGGAACTCAACGAATCGGCGCTGCATGGCCTGGCCGAACAGGTCTGCAGCTGCGAGGCCGGGTATTCGACCAGTAAGACCTGCGAGATCGGCCTGTCCCTGCACGCCGGCATCCCCTATCGCTCGATCCTCTACCTGGTCGACGAGGTGTCGCAGCCGAAATGGCGCTGATGAGCGGCTCCGGCCGACAGCGGTGATTCACTCCTTCTGATGGCGGTAGTTCTCGATCACATCGAGAAAATCCGGACCGTAACGGTACCACTTGGCCTCACCGACGCCGCTGATCGATAACAGTTCATCCTCGGTACGCGGCTGCCGACCGGCCATTTCCATCAGCGTCCGGTCGTGAAAGATGACAAACGGCGGCACGCCGCTGCGCTCGGCCAACTCCTTCCGAAGCCGGCGCAATCGGTTAAAGAGCTCCTCATCGGCAACAACACCGTCGGGCAGACGAGACGCTTTCCCCTTTCTTACGACCTGTTCCGCCCGGGTCCGGGGACGCGCCATGTCCAGCTGCTGCTCGCCGCGCAGCAGCGGCCAGGATGACTCGGTCAGCCGCAGCACCGAATAATCGCCGACATCCTGAGTCAGGTAGCCGCGATGCACCAGATGCCGAATAATGCTGCCCCAATAGTCCTGACTCAGGTCCGCGCCGATGCCGTACGTCGATAAACGATCATGGCCGAGCCGGACAATCCTCTCCCCGCTCGAGCCGCGCAACACCGCAATCACATGGCCGGCGCCGAAGCGCTGACCGACGCGATAGACACAGGACAGCGCCTTGCGGCTGTCCTCGGTGATGTCGATCATCTCCGGCGGGTTGAGACAGATATCGCAATTACCGCAGTCCCGGTCGGGCTGCTCGCCGAAATAGCCGAGCAGCACCCGCCGTCGACAGCCGAGCGCCTCGGCAAAACCAATCATCGCGTTGAGCTTGTGCAACTCGATACGCCGATGCTCCTCATTCATCGACTTCTCGATCAGGCCGCGGGCCACCTGGATATCCCCGTAGCCGAAGAGCAGCAGCGCCTCGGCCGGCAGTCCGTCTCGTCCCGCACGCCCGGTCTCCTGATAAAAGCTCTCGATATTCTTGGGGATGTCATGGTGGACGACAAAGCGGATGTTGGACTTGTCGATGCCCATGCCAAACGCCACCGTGGCGACGATAATACGAACCTCATCGTAGAGAAAGCGCTCCTGCGCCTGCTTGCGACTCTGGTCGGAGAGGCCGGCATGATAGGGCGCCGCTGCATATCCGGCATCAACGAGTTGCTGGCTGAGTTTATCGACCCGTTTTCTGCTCAGGCAATAGACGATGCCGGCTTCATCCGGACGTCCGTTGAGAAAGGTGCGGAGCTGGCTGAACGGCTTCTGCTTCTCCAGGACGGTATAACGGATATTGGGCCGGTCGTAGCCGGTGATGAATGACTGCGCTTCCTGCAGGTGCAGTCGCTCGATGATATCACGGCGGGTATGCGGTTCGGCGGTCGCCGTCAGCGCAATAATCGGGACTTCTTGGAAATGCTGCCGCAGGGTGCCCAGCTTCCGGTACTCGGGGCGAAAGTCGTGACCCCATTGGGAAATGCAGTGCGCCTCGTCGATGGCGATCAGCGCGACCGGGATATTGGCCAGGCGGGCGAGAAAATCCTCGCTCATCAACCGTTCCGGCGCCACGTACAGCAGATCGAGCCGGCCGGCATGGAGCAGCGCCAGAACCCGGCGGGCCTCAGCGCCGCTCAGTGAAGAGTTGTAGAATGCGGCCTGCACGCCGTTGGCAACCAACGCGTCGACCTGGTCTTTCATCAACGAGATCAGTGGCGAAACGACCAGGCCCACCCCTTCCCGGTGCAGGGCCGGTAATTGATAACACAGCGACTTGCCGCCGCCGGTCGGCATCAATACGAAACAGTCCCGACCGGCTATCACCCGCTCGATTATCTCCTGTTGCGCACTGCGGAACCGGTCATAGCCGAAGACGCTTTTCAGCGTCTGGTGGATGCTCTGTTCCATAAGGTTGCGTTTCGGGACCCTGGTGGCCGCGCCGGCATCAGCAGATAAGAAGCGAGGCGGACCGCGTGTCGCGCGCCCCCGCCTCTTTTCTCTTGGCCGAAAAAAAAGCTTCCGGTGGTATTATTGATGACCGCTCTGCAGCGCCTGGATGCGGGCCTCAAGCGGCGGATGGCTGCGGAACAAGGCGGCCAGCCCCCCTTCCTTGGGCCTGATGCCGAAGGCCGCCATCTGGTCTGGTAAATGCGACGGTTCATGATGGGCCTGCAGCCGGCGCAGCGCATCGACCATCTTCTGTCGTCCGGCCAGCCGGGCCGCGCCGCTGTCGGCACGGAACTCCCGCCGGCGAGAAAACCACATGGCAATAATCGAGGCAAACAGCCCGAAGACCAATTCAAGGACAATGGTCACCGCTATATAACCGAGAAAGCCGAGTCCGCCGCCCTCCTCGTCTTGGCGCAGAAAATTATCGATGATGGTGGCGACAACCCGGGAGAGGAAAATGACAAAGGTGTTCAGAACGCCCTGGATAAGCGCCATGGTAACCATATCGCCATTGGCGACGTGGCTGATCTCGTGGGCCAGCACCGCCTCGACCTCATCTTTGCCCATGTTCTGCAGCAGCCCGGTACTGACCGCAACCAACGCATCATCGCGTTTCATACCGGTCGCAAAGGCGTTCATATCGGCCGCCTGAAACACCGCCACCTCGGGCATGCCGATGCCGGCCAGTTGGGCCTGGCGACGAACGGTATCAACCAGCCACTGTTCGGTCGGGTTGCTCGGCCGTTCGATGACCTGGGCCCGGGTCGCCTTCTTGGCGATCCATTTCGACATCGCCAGGGAGATAAATGATCCGCCCATGCCGAACAGCGCGGCAAAGATCAGCAGCCCCGTTGTGGAGCGAGTGTCGATTCCAAGTATGCTCATCACCGTTCCGAGCAGGATCAGAATCGCCAGGTTGGTAGCCAGAAAAAGCAGGATTCGCATGGAAGCACCTCCGATGAAAATGTTTGTCAGCTCCATGGTAATCATTGCGCCGTTCTATTTCCACAAGGATTGCATGAAGCTGCTCTGAAAAATTCGAAATTCAGCCGGCGATCATGACTGCCGCGATCGATACGCCGCTCACAGAAAGCTCCTATCGGCGGAACCGACCGGCCCGGGTCGGCTGCCGTCTTCGTGGATTTCGATGAAAAAAAGTTTCTCTTGACAGTACGACGCGAAGGTGGTCAAGGTGTTACATTATTTTTTTTAGTATTACTACCGGGAACGCGCCGTAGCCGGCGACCCGTTCTGTTAAATTTCCGGCACGATACGATACAATGCACATATCAGAAGGTGTTCTGTCCGCACCGGTATTGCTCGGCGGCGGCATTCTCACCGTGGTCGGAACCGCCGTCGGTCTGCATCGACTCGACTACGACCGGATCATGAACACCGCCATCCTGACCTCCGCCTTTTTCGTCGCCTCCCTGGTCCATGTCCCGATCGGACCGGGCAGTATTCATCTGGTGCTCAACGGGCTGCTCGGCATCATTCTCGGCTGGACCTGTTTCCCGGCGATCCTGGTCGCCCTGCTGCTGCAGGCCATCTTCTTCCAATACGGCGGTCTGCTCGTCCTCGGCGTCAACACCTTCAACATGGCGGCCCCGGCCCTGCTCTGTTACTACCTGGTCCGACCGCTGCTGGCCAGGCCCAAAGCCCGGGCCGTGGCCGGTTTTGCCGCCGGGACGTTGGCCATTTTTCTGGCCGCGCTCTGCATGGCCCTGTCCCTTGCCTTGTCCGACAGCGGTTTTATCGCCACCGCGAAACTCGTCGTGATCGCCAACCTGCCGATTATGCTGATCGAGGGTATCGTCACGATGTTTGCGGTCACCTTTTTTGCCAAAGTGTACCCCGATCTCATCACCAGGAGCCGGCCATGAAACAATACTCCATCTTCCTGTCGATCCTGTTTCTCTGTCTGGCCCTCAGCACGACAGCCAACGCGCACAAGGTCAACGTCTTCGCCTCCGCCGAAGCGGGCACGATAATCGGCGAGACCTCGTTTAGCGGCGGGCGACCGGCCCAAAACGCCGAGATCTCCGTTCTGGACCGGGCGACCGGCACCGTCTTGTTGCAGACCCGCAGCGACAGCCAGGGAACATTTTCCTTTCCGGTACCAAACGCTGCCCGCGACCAACGACTCGACCTGCTCATCGTCGTGCTTGCCGGCGAAGGCCATCGCAACGAATGGCTGCTGACGGCCGAGGACTATCTCTCCGATGACGCCGGCACCGCTTCCCACCCTCCGCCTTCCCCTGCCGGCGACACGCAATCTGCCGTGGCTGTCGACCAGGCCCCGCAAGAAATCGCGGCACCGCCCGCCTGGTCGGAAGACAGATGGCGGCAGATGGTGGAAACGGCCGTCGAAAAACAGGTTGCGCCGTTAAAACGACTGTTGCTGGAAACACGCCAATCGGGTCCGGGGCTACGCGATATCCTCGGGGGAATTGGCTATATTGTCGGTATTTTTGGCGTAATCGCCTTGATCAAAACAAAAAAAGGAGAGAAATGATGAAACGAACCGTCGCCATCCTCGGCTGTTTTACCCTTTTCCTGACGGCCGGCGCCGCACCGGCCCCGGCCCATTTCGGCATGCTGATTCCATCGAGTCCGATCGCCGATCAACAGCACAAGACGATCGATCTGACCCTGTCTTTTTCCCATCCCTTCGAAATGGTCGGCATGGAGCTGGTCAAACCGGCGCGCTTCTTCGTGACCGCCGACGGCTCGCAGACCGACCTGCTTGCCGGCCTTAAGCAGACCGACGTGATGGGACATACCGGCTGGCAGACCAGCTACGCGTTCAAGCGACCCGGGGTCTACCAGTTTGCGATGGAACCGCAGCCCTATTGGGAGCCAGCCGAGGATTTGTTCATTATTCATTACACGAAAACCATCGTCGCCGCGTACGGCGCAGACACCGGCTGGGATGAACCGCTCGGCCTGCCGACCGAGATCGTGCCGCTGCTCCGGCCGTTCGGCAACTACGCCGGCAACAGCTTCGCCGGCCAGGTGCTGATGGAAGGCGCTCCGGTCCCCCATGCCGAGGTCGAAGTCGAATTCTTCAACAGCGCGCAAACGGTGACCGCGCCAAGCGATTATCATATCACCCAGGTGATCAAGGCCGATGCCGACGGCATCTTCTCCTTTACCTGTCCCCGCGCCGGCTGGTGGGGGTTTGCCGCCCTCAATGAAGCCGATTACCGGCTCAAAACGCAGCAGGGTGAAGAAAAGGGCGTGGAACTCGGCGCCGTTTTGTGGATTCATCTCGACGAGTATCAACAACCATGATGTTTGAGCAGTTCAGTCAGGGCACCTCGCTGCTGCACCGCGGCGACGTGCGCATCAAGATCGTCAGCGCACTGACCCTGGTACCGGTGCTCGCCCTGAGCCGCAGCCCCTGGATCGTGCTGGCCGGCCTGGTTTTCGGGCTGGTGCTGGTTGCTACGGCCCGGCTCGATGCCCGGTCCCTGCTCGGGCGGCTGCTCGTGGTCAACGGTTTTGTCCTCTTTCTCTGGCTGACGCTGCCGCTGACCTATCCCGGTCGGCCAATCGCCGCTCTCGGTCCGCTCGTTATCAGCGGACCGGGCGTGGCCCTGGCCACCCTGATCACCCTGAAGGCCAACGGTATCGTCTTGCTGCTCATCGCCCTGCTGGCCACCTCGACGGTGGCCGACATCGGCTACGGCCTGGAGCGGCTCAGACTCCCCCGCAAGCTCTGCCTGCTGCTGCTCTTTTCCTATCGCTATATTTTCGTCATCCATCAGGAATACCAGCGCCTGGCCCGTGCCGCCCGGCTGCGCTGCTTCCAGCCCGGCACCAACCTGCACACCTACCGGACCTTCGGTTACCTGCTGGCCATGACGCTGCTGAAAAGCTGGCAACGGGCCGAGCGGGTCCGGCAGGCCATGCTGCTCCGCGGCTTCGAGGGGCAATTTCACAGCATCAACCGGGGAACAATTAAACGTGGTGATCTGCTCTTTCTTGGTGTAATGGTAGCGCTGGCCATCATGCTCATCACCGGGGAAGCTCTGCTGACCCGGCTGTGATCTGTCAGATCCGGCCACTTTTATCCCTGCTTTATCAGCGCACCGGTTACCATGCCCGACACACCGCTCATCGAATTACAGGCCGTCTCTTTCGGCTACGCCGGCAACGCTCCGATCCTCGAGAAGATCGATCTGACCCTTGGCGTTAACCAGCGGATCGGCTTGATCGGTGCCAACGGCAGCGGCAAGACCACCCTGTTTCACCTGATCATGGGACTGGTCAAACCGACGGCCGGCACCATTCGTTTCCGCGGCCGGCCGGTGAGCACCGAAGATGAGTTCAAGGGATTGCGCCGGGAAGTCGGTCTGCTCTTCCAGGATGCCGATGATCAGCTCTTTTCCCCCACCGTTCTTGAAGACATCGCCTTCGGCCCGCTCAATCTCGGCGCCTCGATCGACGAGGCGCGCCACCGCGCCCGGTACACGCTCGACAGTCTGGGACTGAGCCATCTGGAACAGCGAATCACCCACCAACTCTCGGGCGGCGAGAAAAAACTGGTGGCACTGGCCACCATCCTGGTTATGGAGCCGGTGGCTCTGCTCCTCGACGAGCCGACCAACAATCTCGATCCGGCGACCCGCGACCGATTGATCGCCATCCTGGCCGGACTCGACCTCGCGGCGATCATCATTTCCCACGACTATGATTTCCTGGCCGAGACCTGCCGGGATACCTGCATCATGGCAGACGGCAAGGTATTGGCCGGCAAGCCGTCGAGCCTGCACACCCACTACCACGTCCACCGGCACGGTGAACTGCCGCACCGGCACGGCGATGTCTGACGAACTCTCGACAGCGATCTGTCGCGGCTATCACGTCCGGCCGGGCAGACTCAGGGGATCAACACCGAACTGCCGCTGGTGCGGCGCGCTTCCAGATCCCGATGAGCCCGAGCCGCCTCGCTCAGCGGGTAGTCCTGACCGATGGTAATCCGCACCGCACCGGAGAGGATGACATCGAACAGATCGGCGGCATGCGCCTCCAGATCCTCACGTCCGGCCGTATAGTGCATCAGGCTCGGCCTGGTCAAAAACAGCGAGCCCTTGGCCGACAGCAGGCTCAGGTCGAGCGGGGCAACGGAACCCGACGACTGGCCGAAGGAGACCATCGTACCCATCGGCCGCAGGCAATCCAGCGAGGTCAGGAACGTGTCCCGGCCGACCGAATCATAGACCGCATCGACCCCCCGACCATCGGTTATCTCTCGCACCGCCTCGGCCACATCCCGGCTTCGGTAGAGGATCACCGTTGAACACCCGTTACTGCGGGCAAATGCGGCCTTCTCCTCGGAGCCGGCGGTACCGATGACCGTCGCCCCGAGGTGGACAGCCCACTGGCTGAGAATCGAACCGACTCCACCGGCGGCGGCATGAACGAGAATCGTACTGCCCCGCTCGACCCGATAGCACCCGTGAAGCAGGTAGCGGGCAGTCATCCCCTGCAACATCATCGCCGCAGCCTGCCGGCTGCTGATCTGCTCCGGCAGTTTGATCAGCCGGTGGGCCGGGATACATCTGACCTCGGCATAGGCCCCGACCGGCACACCGGCATAGGCGACCCGGTCGCCCACTGCCAAACCGGTCACCGCCTCGCCGAGCGCCTCCACGCGGCCGGCACCTTCAAGGCCGAGCACCGCCGGCAGGGAGGGGAGCGGATAGAGCCCGGTGCGGTGATAGACATCGATGAAATTGAGCCCGACCGCCTCGTGGGCGACCCGTACTTCGTCCGGTCCTGGCTTGCCCGGATCGTGAGGTTCCCATGATAATACGTCCGGACCTCCGGTCCGGTGGATAACGATGGCCTGTCCCATTGGCTTCTCCTCTCACTTTTAACATTTTGATATCATTGGCGGCACAGGTCTTCTTGACGACCGCTGCCGTCGCCGGGCAGATTGGCTCCACCAATGGGCCAAACAATATACATCTTTGTCGGCCCTGCCCAGGCAACCCGCACGATCTCCGGCTCCGGCACCGCGACGACAGGTCATTCCCTTCTTGCGCATCATCGAGATTTTCGGTAGCTTCTTCTGGGCGACCGATCACCGGTGCCGATTGAGACCACGTGATTACAAGGAACCATCATGGCCAGTTATCATTTTGTCAGGATATTCGCCCCCGCCCCCCTGCTGGCCGCGCTCACGCTGGCTCTCTGGACCCTCGTCGGCCCCGCCCCCTGCTCCGCCTCCGGAGTGCTGAAGATCGGGGTGCTGCAGATCGAAGACGTCGTTCCTTTGTACGTGGCCGAGCAGCAGGATTATTACCGCCGGGAAGGTGTCAACGTATCTCTGGTTCCCTTTCTCAGTGCATTGGAACGGGACAGCGCCCTGGCCGCCGGAGCCATCGACGGCGCCATCAACGACCCGATTGGGGCCATCCTGTTCGACCAGGGACGGGGCCTCGTGCAGATCACCTCCCTGGGACTGGGCCAGACACCGGCCGAAGGTATCTTCGCCATCCTCGCCGCCCCCGGCTCAACCATCCGGCAGGTCGACGATCTGAAACGCGTCGAGATCGCCGTTTCCTCTGCCACCATCATCGACTACGTTACCGAACGACTGCTGACTAAAAATGGCTTCACCGCCGATGAGATCCGCACCATCGACGTCAAGAAGATGCCGATTCGCATGCAGATGCTGCTCTCAGGCGCGGTCCAGGCGGCCACCCTGCCGGAACCGCTGGCCTCTATCGCGGTCGGCAACGGGGCCAGGGTGCTGATCAGCGACGACCAGGCCGACGAGAGCCTCTCCCAGACGGTGATCGTCTTTCGCACTGCGGTACTGAACGAGCGCCCGGACACCATCGCCGCCTTTTTCCGAGCCTACCGTAGAGGGATCGAAGCGCTCAACGCCCGGCCCGAACACTACCGGGATCTGGTGGTGCGCATCGGCCGCATCCCGCCCGACCTGGCACCCCACTACCCGATCCCCGCCTATCCGTTGCCGCAGCCGTTTCCCCGCGAGTTGTACCAGCCGGTCATGGACTGGCTGTCGAGCCGCGGCCTGGTCAAAGCCCTGCCGTACGAGACCATGGTGGCCACTGATTTCCTCGGCGACAGCGCACCTCGATGATCACGGTTCAATCGGTCAATCTCAGTTTCGCCCACAACGGCGCGATGCTGCCGGTACTGCAGGATGTCTCTTTTCACCTCGGCAACGAGGATTATTGCGCCATAATCGGCCCATCTGGCTGCGGTAAAACGTCCCTGCTGTTCCTGCTGGCGGGCCTGCTGCAACCCGACTCCGGCACCATCGACATCGCCGGCAGTCCCCGGTGCGGCACTATTTTACAAAACTTCGGTCTGTTTCCGTGGAAAACGGTCTACCAGAATATCGCTCTGGGACTCGTCCTGCAGGGCTTGTCCCCCCGTGATGTGCGCGACCGGGTAGAATCTCTGCTCGAGGAAATGGGACTGTCCGGTTTCGGCGATCACTTTCCCGGTCAGCTATCGGGCGGCATGCAACAGCGAGTGGCCCTGGCCCGGGCCCTGGCCATCGAACCGGATATCCTGTTCATGGATGAACCGCTCTCTTCGCTTGACGCGCTGACCCGCGAGCGGCTGCAGAATCTGCTCGTCGATGTCCGCCGGACCAAGCGAATCATCACGGTCATGGTTACTCACTCCATCGAAGAAGCGGTCTTTCTCGGACGCACGATCATCGTCTTGTCCGGGCGGCCGGGGCGGGTGCTGCGAATTATCGACAACCCCGACGCAGACACCGGCAATTTCCGGCAGAGCAACACCTTTTTCCAGCGTTGTATCGCGGTCCGGCAAACCCTGGCAGGAGAGATCGATGGGCCGCGCGCGTGATACGTTTGTCGCCCTGCTGGTCCTTGTCGGCCTGTGGGAAATCTGTGCCCTGCTGCTCGACTCGATGGCCCTGCCCGAACCCTGGATTGTCCTGCAGGATCTCATCGTCAGCCTTGCCGGCGGCAACCTGCTCGATGACCTGGCGATTTCGGCGGCCCGGGCTCTGCTCGGCCTGCTGCTGGCGGTAGCGGCAGCGGTCCCGCTCGGCCTGATGATCGGCGCCGAAAAGCCGCTGCGCAAGCGATTGTCACCATTTATCTATCTGCTCTACCCGATACCCCATGTGGTGCTGCTGCCCTTGATCATCATTTTGTTTGGCATCGGCAACCTGTCGAAAATATTTCTGATTGCGCTGATCGTCTTTTTCCAGATCCTGGTCACCACCCGGGACGCCGCAACGAACATCAACCGCAATTACTACTACTCGATGCAGACCCTGGGCGCATCGCGCCTGCAGGTCTATCGCCATGTCATCCTGCCGGCCTGCCTGCCGAAGATCCTGACGGCATTGCGCATCTCGGTCGGCACCTCGGTGGCCATCCTGTTTTTCGTCGAGTCCTTTGCCACCACCAAAGGGCTCGGCTATCGCATTATGGACGCCTGGGGGCGGGCCGATTACGTCGCCCTTTATACCGGTATCTGCAGTATGGCCTTGCTCGGTTTTACCCTCTACCTGATCCTGGATCGGCTGGAGAGACGAATCTGCCGCTGGACCCACACCGCCTGACACCGACGGCCAGTCGCAGCACCATGGTCAGCGCCCCGGGACGAACATCCAGCCGCCGCCACCTCCATCGTTATACCCCGAACAATGAAAATCGGCGTCGTTGTTGGAAGGGCTGGGAGACTGTCCCGAAGGCTGCTGCGTGATAGTCAGCGGAGGACAGGTTAAATGTCCCGCTGTTGATCGAGGTGTGATGTACCGGCCAGCACTTCGTCGATGGTTGCCGAGAGTTCCGTCAATTGATACGGTTTGCCGGCGATGGCGCAAAACCCGTACTCCTCGTATTGCTCGAGAACGCCGTCTGTGGAATAGCCACTCGAAACAATGATCCGGGCCGTCTCGTCCAATGCCAGGATACCGGCAGCCGCCTTCTCACCACCGAGGCCGCCGGGCACCGTCAGATCCATCAGTACCACATCCGGTGCCCGACCCTCGGCCAGACATCGCCGATACATATCGATTGCCTGGTCGCCGTCGACAGCCAGTACCACCTCAAAACCTAGATGTTCGAGCATTGATTGCGCCACATCCCGAACCATTTCCTCGTCATCCATGACGAGGACCAATCCGGACCGGTTGTCGACTCCCTGCGGTGGTGTCAACGGCACCGAGCGCGCCGCCTCCACTGCTGCTTCTGCTGTTTCGCCTGGCCGCGCCGGGATATGGAGGGTAAAGGTCGTCCCGGAACCGGGGACTGATTCGACAGCGATCGCCCCGCCGTGCTTGCGGATGATCGAATGGACGATGGCCAACCCGAGTCCGCTGCCCTTGGTGCTGTCCATCTCCCTGGTGGTGAAATACGGGTCGAAGATCTGTTTCAGGTGTTCTGTGGCAATACCGTGTCCCTGATCGGCGATATCGATTCTGATGTAATCACCGGCCAGCAAGGCTCCCATATCATCTCTGCCAACCCGCTCATTACGGCAGCGGATCTTGATTACGCCGCCATCCGGCATGGCCTGGTCCGCGTTCACCACAAGGTTCTGGAACACCTGACCGATCTGTCCGCTATCGACATCAGCAGCCCACAATGATTCGGGAATATCGAAGTGACAGCGGACATTGCTGCCGTGCAGGACAAATTCAACCACTTCAAGCAGAATCGTCCGCAGATCGGTGACGCTGCGGACCGGCTCACCTCCCTTGGCAAAGGTCAGCAACCGCTTGGTCAGATCCCGGGCCCGGTTGGCGGCATTTTCCGAGAAGCGCAGATACGTCTGCACCCGGTGATCGGCAGGGAGTTCCCTGCAGGCAAGGGCGGTGTTACCCATCACGACTGTCAGCAGGTTATTGAAATCGTGGGCGATACCGCCGGCCAACACACCGATCGACTCCAGCTTTTTCACTTTCAGCAGTTCTTCTTCGATCTGCTGCCGTTCAGTGATATCGAGCAGCGTCCCGTGCACGTTACCGGTAATACGACTGCCGACCTTAGCGTATTTCCAGCGCGTTGTAACGGCACAGCGTGAACCGTCTTTACGGCGCAGGGAAAAATCTATCTCGAAGATCCGGGCCGACGGTGCCAATTGATCGAAAAAACGCTGCACCTTTTCCCGATCGGCCGCATCCACTCGCTCCAGAAATTCCTGCCAACCGGCCGCAATCTCACCGGGGGCAAAACCGATAATTCGATAGAATCCGTCGCTCCACTGCCATTGGGTAGTTTGTTCATCCCAGGAACAGCTGCCGAAATTGGCGATCAACTGGGCCTCGTTGAGCGAATCGAGGCTCTGCCTGAGGGCCGCCTCAACCGTTGCCCGCTGTCTGACAAAACACTGCAGGGCACGGGCCATATCGGTAATTTCGTCCTTTCCCTCCAGCGGGATCTCGGCGTCCATTCCCATCGCGTGTTGGTCCATCGCTCTCTTCAGCGACATGATTCTGCTGACCAGGCGTCGTCCGACATAATGCCAGCCGATGGCAACGCTGACCAGTACGACGACAACGATCAGCAGCAGTTGAATGAAACCGGCCAGCGCCAGCATCCCCTGCAGGGCCTGAGAGTCGGCCGTCGCAGTCGCCCGCAGGCTTCCGGTCAACAAGCGGGCTCGATCGGCGAACAATTGCGCCACTGCATCCGACTCCGCGGAGAGTCCGGCTGCCGCACCACGTGCAGCAAGCTCCGCGGCCCGCAGAGAGAAAATCGACGCGGGTCCGAAACCGAGTTGATAAAGATCCAGCGCCGCCTGAAAACCCCGGTCCCGTTCCGGTGTAATCGGGGCCAGTACCAGTTGCAGACGTTCAAACACCGGGGCCAATTGCTCATAAGAACGGCGCAGATCCGCGACTTTCTTCGGAGACCTGGCAATTTCCGCCTCCAACAGAAGGCTGTAGGCCTGAAAGGTTATTGCCGTGATTTCATGATTCGCCCACATCTCGCCGACCGCGGAGCTGACCAGGGACTCGAAGCCGATCCGAAAGACGTTATCCAGCGGCCTCATATCACCGCTCCGAACCGCCTCATCGAGACGCTCGCCGACATCTGCACGGATATCCTGACTCTGTTCGATAAATTCCCGATAGCCGGCAGATGTCCGCGGCTGAACCAGCGAGGTGAAGTAATGGTGCTGCTCACGCAGTCCGGCATCAGCAATCAGTAACCGTTGCCGGATATCGAGAAATTCCAGCGCCAATTCGTTCTGGCTGACCATGTTCCGGCGCAGCGCATCGACCATCGAACTCATCTCCTGAAACGAGGTCTCATCCAAACCGAGCGAGCTGAGTTCCCCGAGGAGCTTGTCCATATCCCCAATGCCCGACTCCATCGTCTGCAACACGTGATGATAACGACCGGTATCTTCGATTTCCGGCAACTCTTTTGACACTGCCGCGAACAGGACGATAGTCCGGCCCAGTCCCTGGGAATCGGCGACGATAGGCAGGGTCCTGGTCAGGATCTGTCGCGTCTGGCGTTCGCTGATCTGCATCAGGAACATGGCGATCAACGCGGATACGGTCGCCAGCAAGGCCACCGCCGAAAAGGACAGAATGAGTCGACTGCGGATACTGCCGTCAAACA
>CAZUJZ010000054.1:0-16332 GCA_964620665.1 uncultured Desulfofustis sp.
CCGGAGCCAAATAAATAGCCTGACATGTCCGGCAGTGCATATATCTCAGGCCGTCTGCAATCACAAAAAGAAGTGCGGAGAATGTTTCGCAGACGATGCAACGGTGCCGAGTATCGGAACGACACGTCGTGTCTGGGCCGCAATTGTGCATAACTGTTCTGAGTTATTCAACCATTTCCACAAAAGCAAACGTCTTGATGCTCAGACTGATCGTGCCGGTTGGGTCGATGTCGAGCACCACAACGGTGACCAGCAGGGTCCTGGATCACGCCTATCACGGACGCGGGGTCATGGGAAAATGAAACCGATGGTTACAATACGGTAACTGCTTTTTGCTGTGAGGTCCAACAAAAGTTGTTAGAGGGTGACACGCATTCTTCTTTCATTGTCTGGCGAATTTCCTATAATAGGAAGGATCAGGGGGGCGCCGGGGTGATCCCGGTGCGATGATTACATAAGGGGAGCCAGATACCATGCCAGATGCGATGAAGTCGGATTATCTCAGCCTTGCCGATCTTTTCAGTTACGACCAGAACTTCCAGGACATCATGCTCAACATGCTGGAGTCCGCCCTGGAAGAGTCATTTCAGGGGGTGATGATCACCGAGGCTGAGCCCGGTTTTCCAATCATTTATGTTAACCCGGCGGTGTGTGAAATGACCGGCTACGGACGCACGGAACTGCTCGGCCAGTCTCCGGCGATGCTGCAGGGCGAGAAGACCGACCCGGCCGTATTGGCGGATCTGCGGGAAAAAATTGACCGAGGCGAAATATTCCGCGGAAAGACTTATAATTATCGGAAAGACGGTTCGACGTTCATGATGGAGTGGAAGATCGTGCCGATCCGCGGGGTTGGCGGCGAAATAGCCAACTACCTGGCAATCCAACGAGAAGTTTCCGACAACCACGGTGACTGACGGTCGGCGGCCATCGCCTCCTCCGTTCGAGGCCAATGCTGCTTGATGAACATGCGGAAGCCGCGCTGGAGATCGTGCGGCTGAAACGGTGTGGCGATGATGCTGGAGATGCTGTGGTCCGTCGTCCGGTAGACGACTTCGGAGGGCATATACCCTCCTCTGGCGGTCAAAACGCGGATGTCGGGATCTCTGCAAACACGAGCTGAGAAGATGACCCTTGTGGCGGTTGCCGAGTGGTCTGCTTCGGATCCGATTCGAGACGTCGATGGTCCAATGGCTTCAGACTCATGAGACCGTATCGTACTGGCTGATCGGTCTTTCTCTAGTCAGTTTCATAACGACGCTGGCGGTTATTCCCTGGGTGGTCGTCCGAATTCCAGCCGATTATTTCGCCGGTCGAAAACGGCCGGTACAGCGGCAGTTTGTTCCCCGTTCGCCGCTGATCTGGCTGGTGCTGCTGGTCGCGAAAAATACTATCGGCGCTCTTTTGGTCCTGGCGGGTATGGTCATGCTGGTCATGCCCGGTCAAGGCTTGTTGACAATCATCATCGGCGTGCTGGTGATGAACTTTCCGGGTAAATTTTCCTTTGAGCGGTGGCTGGTGTCCCGTGGTCCCACTCTGTCCCTGATCAATCGTATCCGTCAGCGATACGGTCGCCCTCCACTGGTTCTGGCAAACGATATCGAAGCGGCCGACCGGCCCGGTTCGATTCACTCCTGATCGCCAGGAAATGGTTTGTTATCAGTTTCGGTGCTCCCGGCTTGGCGGTGACAGTGGCAGCATCGGTAAACGCTGTAAAACACACGCCTGACAATCAATGTAATCTGGACGGCGGTTCGTAGCATCGCCCACCCATAGTTTTTTTCCTTAATGTGATCCGACCGATCTTCCACGGAGTGGTTGTTTGTTGCTGACAGAGCGGTGGCACCGGCCGGCCTGGGCTGCGAAAATGGGTCGCTGTCTTCACCGGATCAAGCGCTGGTTTTATCGTCGTGTTGTTGGTTAACATATAAAAACATATCACAATTTGGTGGGGAAACAGGTTGTTGTGCACAGGCCTTGACAAAATCTCATTCGTGCCATAAGCTATTTTTGTCTCGGATAGAGAGACAGTGTCACGCATGCCATGACAAGCATCCGGCTTTCCGCTTCTCGACACGTGAACACGCTAACGGGCTGTGCACAGGGTGGCGGTGGGCCGAGCAACGCGCACAATCGGAGGGCGATGTCGTCGGATCACGAGAAATACTATTTTGTCTCCTCTCTGGCCAAGGGGCTGCGGATTCTTGAATTGTTGGCCGAACAGGGGGACCTGTCCGTTTCCCAGGTGGCCGCCCAGCTTGGCACCAACCGGGCCGGCAGCCATCGCTTTATCAGCACGCTGCGCGATCTCGGCTACGTGGAAAAAACCAGTGGAGGGCGGATCACGCTGTCGTTCAAGGTCCTTGAACTGGGCATGAAAAAGCTCGACCGCTTCGAGATCCGCCACGATGCCCGCACCTGCATGCAAGAGTTGGCGCTGGCCTTCAGGGAGACGGTCAACCTCGGGCAATGGGAGCGGGGCACCGTCGTTCATCTGGACAAGATCAACAGTACCGAGATCCTGCGCATGGATCTTGGTGTCGGTGCGCACGCACCCGCTTATTGCACCGGCCTCGGCAAGGCGATACTTGCCTTTTTGCCGGATGTCGAACGCCAGAATTACCTGCAGACGGTAAATCTGGTTCCTTTTACCGAGAACACCATCTCCTCCACGGAGCAGCTCGAAGCAGAGATAGAAACGACAAGAACACGAGGCTATGCCATTGATGACGAGGAATTGAGCCTGGGGCTCAGATGCGTCGCAGCGCCGGTGTTCGATTATACCGGTCGCCCGGTCTACGCATTGAGCGTTTCCGGTCCGAAGCATCGCATGACCGATCAGAAGATGCAGGAAATCAAAGAACACTTACTGTCAGTGTGCCACCGCCTGTCCCGGCAGATCGGGACGCCCGAGCGACGGGAGAGCTGATGCGGATCTGGTGGTACGTGCCAACAACAAAAGGAGAAGACGATGGGTAAACAGAAGCTGACCCGGATCCAGCTGGATAAGATGAAGGCGGAAGGAAAACCGGCAGTCTGGATCACGGCTTACGATTATTGGACGGCATCTTTTGCCGAAGAGGCCGGCATGGACATGATTCTGGTCGGCGACTCCCTGGGAATGTGTATTTACGGCTATAGCGGCACCGTGCCGGTGACCATGGACCAGTGTATCTATCATTGCGAAGGGGTGCGCCGGGGTGCTCCGAACACCTTTATCATCGGCGATATGCCTTTTCTTTCCTATCAGGTAAGCGTCGAGGAAGCGGTGCGCAATGCCGGACGTTTTCATAAAGAGGCGGCTGTCGATGCCATCAAACTCGAGGGGGGGAAACGGGTCTGTCCCCAAATCCGGGCGATTGCCGACGGCGGTATGCTGGTGATGGGCCATATCGGCCTGACGCCGCAGAGCTCCGGTCAACAGGGTGGTTTCAAGGCGCAGGGACGTGACGCCGCAGCCGCCAGGGAGTTGATCGAAGATGCGCTGGCCATCGAAGCGGCGGGAGCCTTTGCGGTGCTGGTCGAGGCGGTGCCGCCCGAGGTCTGCAAAATCATGCGCGATCGCCTGAAAATCCCGGTCTACAGCATCGGCGCCGGGGTTGACGCCGACGGCCAGTTGATGATCTGCAGCGACGTGCTTGGCATCTTCCAGGCCTTTACCCCGAAATTCGTCAAAAAGTATGAGAACCTTGGCGGCAAGACCGTCGAGGCCTTCAAACAATATGTTGCCGATGCGCGGAGCAAAGCGTTTCCTGCCGATGAACATACCTATAAAATGATTGACGGGGAACTGGACAAACTATACGAACTGCTGCAGAAATAGCACTGCCGGCGGCGCCCGGCCGGTCACTGCGGCGGGCCGACCGTCCGGGCAATTGAACATCTTTATGGTACGTACAAGGAGAATATCATGTCTGAGGTACTGAAAACGATCCGAGATTTTATGGAAAAACAAGGAATTCCGGGGCGAGATGGCTATGACTTGGCCACCTCTGCAAAGGGATTTGCCGATGGCGCCCGGTGGCGAATCGAGATCGCCGGCGTCGAGCGCGCTTCGACCATGGAGGCGATGATTGCCGAGGCCCGGAAACGCAATGTCATCGTGCATCGTGCCATTGCCACCGTGGGTGGCTCCACCTATTGCGATATGGCGGAGTTGAAAGCGATGGCTCAGATGGCCCGCGACGAACAGATCGAAGTCGTGATGACCGTCGGCCACCGGAAGGCCTGGGATACCGGTTCCAAGGAGATTTCCACCAAGGAAGGTGCCATGCAGGGGTTCCGCCTGCGTGGTTCGGACAGCATCTCCTATCATATCGCCGATATCATGCGCAATATCGAGGCGGGTTTCCGCGGTTTTCTGGTCTATGACGAGGGAGTGCTGTTCCTGCTCAACAAGATGCGGCAGGAAGGCTTGATACCCGCCGAAACCATTTTCAAGTTTTCGGTATTCGGTGGTTATTGCAGCGCGGCAGGGGCCAAAGTGATCGAGCAGATGGGGGTCAATTCGATGAACCCGATCTCCGACGTGTCGCTGCCGATCCTCTCCGGTATTCGCAGCGCAGTCGATATCCCGCTCGATGTCTATATCATCATCGTCGACGAGTTCGGCGGCATGTATCGGGTCTATGAGACGCCGGAGATTGCCCGGGTGGCATCCCCGGTCTATTTCAAGATCGAGCCGGGGACATCGGAGGGAGATATCTACAAGCCGTGGGTAACCGAGGAGTTTCATGCCAACCTGATCAGGGAAAAGGTGAAAATGGCAGGGGTCATCCAGGAGATTATGGCCCGGCATGCGCCTGACCTGAAAACGTCGCCGAGAGGGGCCGCTGATCTGGTGCTGCCGGTTTGAAGGTTATGGCGCGTGCGACAATGTCGCCGCCCGGTTTTTGCCGAGAGATGGAGTTGTGCCATGGATAACGTATTTCACGTCGCGATACAGACACTCAATCGTGCCGGGCAACGGGGGGATATCAACCCCCGGGTGCTCGAGATTCTTCAAGAGCCGAAGCGTATTCAGCAGTTTCGTATTCCACTCAAGCTCGAAGACGGGAGCTTCCAGGTCTTCCCGGCCTACCGTGTCCACTATTGCGATGCGTTGGGACCGTTTCGCGACGGCACCAGGATCCGCCCCGATCTGTCCCTTGACGAGATCAAGGCCCTGGGTCTGTTCATGACTGTCAAGCATTGTGCGGCTGCGATCCCGGCGGGCGGCGCCAAGGGCGGCATCAAGGCCGATCCGGCCGCGCTCAGTGTCCGGGATATGGAGCAGCTGGTCCGGGCGTTCATCAGGAATTTGCAGCCGAAAGGACCATGGGGCGACGTCCCCGGGGCCGATATCGGTACCGGTGAGCAGGCCATGGCCTGGATGCTGGACGAATATGAACAGATCACCGGACAGCATTGCCCGGCGGCGCTCAATGACAAACCGGCCATTCTCGGCGGCTCCTTGGGCGGAGAGGAGGCGACCGGCCGGGGTGTTTTTTTGACCTTGATGGCTGCAGCCGGGGATATGGGACTTGCGGTAGACGGTGCCCGGGCCGTCGTCCAGGGGTTTGGTCAGGTCGGCTCGGCCCTGGCCGAGTTGCTTGCCGGGACCGGATGTCGCATCGTCGCGGTCAGCGACGTCTCCGGCGGCGTGTATCGCGCCGCCGGTCTCGATATCGGCGCCCTGAAGCAGCATGTGGTCCGCACCGGCTCAGTGACCGATTTTCCTGAAAGCGAGCCGGTCGCCAATGACGATTTGTTCGGACTCGATTGTGATATCGCGGTGCCGGCGGCAGTGCAGAGCGTCATTCACCGGGGCAATGCAGCCGGCGTCACGGCGCGTCTGATCGTCGAGGGCGCCAATGGGCCGGTGACCACCGAGGCCGATGCGATCCTCCATGACAAGGGTGTGATCATTGTGCCGGATGTGGTTGCCAACAGCGGCGGTGCGACTGTCTGCCATTTCGAGCGGACCCAGGGACTGTCCGACCAGTATTGGGACCTGGAGACGGTGAACCGGCAGCTGGAAAAGCGGATTCTGGCGGCCTATCGCAGCGCCGCGGAGCGGGCCGAAGAGGCGGGCGGTACCACCCTGCGGCTCGGTGCCTGGATTCACGCCCTGAAGATGCTCGAGCAAGCGATGCAGCTCAGGGGCTGGGTATAAAACGATTCGGCGGGAGATCCTTCATTGACTCTATTCAAGGAAATTGAATATCGCCAGCGTGTCGATCTGACGAGAGCGCGCATGGCGAAAGCCGCCATCGAGGTGCTGGTGGTTTCCGATCCTGCCAATATGAACTATCTCACCGGCTACGACGGCTGGTCGTTCTATACGCCGCAATGCCTGGTGCTGGCCATCGATGACGCGACGCCGCTGTGGATCGGGCGCGGCATGGATGCAGCCGGCGCCCGGCATACCACCTTCCTGCCCGCAGAGCGGATCATCGGCTATCCTGATCGTTATATCCATTCGCCGCAGTGCCATCCGCTGAATTTCGTCGGTGACGTGATTTGCGAGCGAGGGTGGGGGAGCAGGAGCATCGGCGTGGAGATGGATGCCTATTATTTCACCGCTCGCTCTTTTGCCGAACTGCAAAATAGTCTGCCCGATGCCCGATTCGTCACTGCCGACCTGCTGGTCAACTGGATTCGCCTGATCAAGTCAGAGGCGGAAATCGAGCTGATGCGCCAGGCCGGGCAGATAGCCAACCGGGTGATGACGACCGCCATCGAGCATCTCGAGCCCGGGGTCCGGGAATGCGATGTGGTGGCTGAAGTCTACCGTGCGCAGATGTCCGGCACCCCTGAATATGGCGGTGACTATCCGGCCATTGTGCCGATGATGCCGACCGGAGAAAAGACCTCCGCGCCCCACCTGACCTGGACCGACGAGCCATACCGGAGCGAGCAGATAGTCAACCTGGAATTGGCCGCCTGCCGGCATCGCTACCATTGTCCGATCGCGCGGACCGTTTATCTCGGGAAACGGCCGCCGGCACTTCTGGTGGAGTTGGCCGCTCATACCGTGGAAGGGCTCAACCTGACGCTGGCTGCGATTCGGCCCGGACTGCGTGCCGAAGAGGTCGAACTGGTCTGGCGTAACCATATCGCCAAGGCCGGACTGGAAAAGGAATCGCGCATCGGTTACTCGATGGGCCTCAATTACCCGCCGGACTGGGGTGAGCACACAGTCAGCCTGCGGCCCGGCGATCTGACGATTCTCCGGCCCAACATGACCTTCCACATGATTCTCGGCATGTGGATGGACACGTACGGGTTCGAGTGCAGCGAGTCGTTCCGGGTTACCGACAAGGGCTGCGAAACCTTTGCCGATGTGCCGAGACGATTGTTTGTCAAGGGCTAAGACAACGCCGCTGATTTCCAGAGAGAGCAGGAGGAACCGGGCCGGTGATCTATCGTACCAGAAGTGGGCGGACCAGCAGCGGTGAGGCTATCGGCATCCTGCTGCTCGATACGGTTGTTCCCTTCATCCCCGGGGATGTGGCCAATGCCACAACCTACGATTTCCCGGTACGGTTCAGCACGGTAACGGGCTTTACTCTGGACCGGGCGATTAGCCAGGACCCGACGATCTATCCGCTGCTCAGAGACGCGGCTGCCGAACTGGTCAGGCAAGGCGTGCGGGCGATCACCGGCGACTGCGGCTATATGGCCCTGCATCAGCAGCGGCTGGCCGGCGAACTTGGCGTGCCGGTCTTTCTCTCCAGTCTGCTGCAGATCCCGTTTATCCTGGCCATCATCGGCGAGCAGCGCCGGCTCGGTGTTCTGGCGGCCAATGGGGCAGCGCTGGACGACCGGCTGTTGGCCGTGGTCGGCGTCGGCGAGACGAGTCGGCTGATCATTGAGGGTTTGGAAGAGCAGCCGGCGTTTCACCATTTCGCGCTGGCGGAGAGCGGCGAGATCGATGTTGATGCGGTCAGGCAGGAAGTCGTTGCGGCCGGCATCAGGGTCGTCGAGCGAGATCGCCAGGTCGGGGCGCTCCTGCTGGAGTGCAGTCTGATGCCGCCCTATGGTGCTGCGCTGCAGGAGGAGCTGCAGCTGCCGGTGTTTGATTACATTACGATGATCAATTACGTTTTTTCCGCCGTCGTCAAAAAACGCTACCACGGCTTTATCTGAGAGCACCAGGCATCCTATGACAGCTGCCGGAGAAACCATGACGCTTGCAAAACAGATAGAACAATGCCGGGATGAAGTAATCGCCCTGCGTCGGGATTTTCACCAGTATCCGGAGCTGGGGTTCGCCGAACACCGGACCGCGGCGGTGGTCGAAACATACCTGCAGGCGCTCGGACTGCAGACGCAGCGGGTCGTCGAAACCGGCGTCGTGGCTCTTCTCGAGGGCGGGGAACCCGGTCCGGTATTGATGCTTCGGGCCGATATGGACGCTCTGCCGATCCAGGAAGAAAACGAGGTGGACTACGTCTCCACCAAACCCGGGGTGATGCACGCCTGCGGTCACGACGCGCACCTGGCCATGCTGCTCGTTGCCGCGAAAATACTGGTGGGCCAGCGGGCGGCCATCAAGGGGACAATCAAATTTGTTTTTCAACCCAATGAAGAGAGCGCCGGTGCCGTGCCGATGATCTTGGCAGGGGTTCTGGAAGATCCGCAGGTCGATGCGGTGATGGGAATCCATGTCTGGACCCCGATCGCCTCCGGCTATATCGGCATCACCGCCGGCGCGGTGATGGGCGGGCTCGACGTTTTTTCCCTGACCATCAAGGGCAAGGCGGGGCATACCGGCCTGCCGCAAGAGGCGATCGACCCGGTTTTGGCCGCCGCCAACCTGATTCAGACCGTGCAGATGATCCAGACCCGGGAGATCAGTAACCTGAAGTCGACGACCATTATGTTCGGCAGGATCAATGGCGGCATCAAGAGCAACATCATTGCCGACACCGTGGAACTGGAGGGCTCGATCAGGTTTCTCTATCGCGGCGGACCGGACTCCATCGAGCAGCCCACCGAGCGTTTCATCAGGATTGCCGAGCAGGTCTGTACGACCCATCGCTGCACGGTGAACATCGAGATAACCCATGAGAATATTCCACTCATCAATGATCCGGCCATGGTGACGCTGGCCCGGGAGGCGGCGTATCAGGTGTTTCCCGATGAGCGTTATATTATCGACAATATCTCGATCGCCAGCGAGGACTTTTCCGAATTCAGCATTCGGGTTCCCGGTGTCTTCATGTTTCTCGGTGCGGGAAATCCGGAGAAAGAAACCGATTATCCGCACCACAACCCTCGTTTCAATATCGATGAAGATGTGCTGATACAGGGCGTTGCCATGCATGTGCAGGGCGCGCTGAACTTTTTTAACAGGGTGACATAAGAGTCAAGGAGGTGATGTGCTCAATTGGACTCCGGATCGGAAAACACTTCTTTGTCAGCCTCGATCCACTCCCCATGATCATTCAAGGAAAGGAGAAGAACAATGAAAAAGTTTTTGACAGCTTCACTGACAATCGTGGCACTTTTTTGTTTTGCCACTGCCTTTGCCGCCAATTACGACGGTCCGCCGATTTCCGCCAAACTGGCATCGGAAGAGATTGAAGGAGACTTCATGACCGTATGGGCCAACAATTTCTCTGACCATATGAAGACCTGGTCCGACGGCAAAATCAACATCGAAGTCTATCCGTACGGTACCCTGGGAACGACCGGTGACATCAATGAGCTGGCGCAGATGGGCGTGGTTCAGTTTGTCTTTTCCGACCATGCCTGGATCAGTTCCTTCGTTCCCCAGGCCCAGGCCCTGGCATTGAACTATATCTTCCCGACCGAGCAGGTGCCGGAAGTTCTTGATTGGATGGCGCGAAACGGCGAATTCCTGCCGCTGCTGGAAGACGCCTTCCGGAAAAACGATCTCGTGCCGATGGCCGTCATGTTCGAAGGCTGGCAGTGGGTTACGTCCAACAAGGAAATCAAGACGATCGACGACATGAAAGGGCTCAAGCTGCGCCTGATGTCCTCGAAGCTGCTCGTCGAGGGTTATAAAGCGTATGGCGCCAGCCCGACACCGATGAGTTACGGTGAGGTTTACAGCGCTTTGCAGATGGGGCTGATCGATGCCCAGGTCAATCCGCTCTTTGCCATCTACAGCATGAAGTTCTTCGAGGTTCAGGACTATGTGACGCAATTGAAGAGCGAGCCGTTTATCGGTATCCCAACGGTCAATCAGGCCTTTTTCGACGGTCTGCCCAAAGAGGTGCAGGATGAAATGCGCCGTTACTGGATCGACGCCATTATTCCGGCCGGCCAGTGGATCACCGAGCGAAACGCGTCTGATATGGAGAAGATGAAGGAGGAGAAGCCCTCACTGAAGTTCCATTATATCGACGATGACGCTATCGAGGCATTCAAGGCCCAGGCCAAAACCGTTTACCCACTCTATCCGCAAGTCGGTGGTGACGGGGCCGAGGCAGTCCTGCAGGCCCTGCTCAAAGACATTGATGAAGCAAAGAAAGCGCTTAATATCGAGTAATTGAGCGTTATCTCCCGCCGCGGATCAGTCCGCGGCGGGAGACCGGAATGCACCGGCAGATTGAGGGCACAACCGTGAAAACAGATCGTGATCGTCCTGTAAAAATCGGTACCCTGCGAAGAATTAATCGGGCTATCGGCAAAGTCGTCAATGCGGTGGAAGTTTCCGTGTTGGTCGTCTGCGTTGCTGCGCTGGCCGTCTTGCTGATGGTCAATGTTGCGGCCCGGACTTTTTTCCAGAGCATCTATTTCGCCGAAGAGATTTCCATGTTCCTGGTGATGCTGATCACCTTCACCGGGGTCAGCTACGGTGTCCGCAAAGCGCGTCACATCCGCATGGGAGCCTTTCTCGATGCGATGCCGCCGAAGATGGAAAAAGTCTTTATCATCGTCATTTCCCTGGTCAGTGCCATCGTCATGGCGATGATGGCCTGGGCCTCCTGGGAATATCTGATCAACGCGATGTCGAGGAGCCATATGACTCCGGCCCTGCGCATGCCGAAGTGGATTTTTTACGTGATCATTCCGATCGGCTTCGGCCTGGCCAGCATCCAGTATCTGCGGACCATCCTGAAGAACATCATCGAGAAGGATCCCTGGCAGTCGCCCGATCAGGAAAGCGAGTATGAAGATGAAGAGATAGGAGGAGAATCGGTATGATTCTGTTTGCGATCTCTTTGGCGATCATGCTGCTGCTCGGGTTTCCGTTCATGGTAACCCTGCTCGGCTCGCTGCTGCTCTACCTGTTTGTCTATATGCCCGAGGTGGCCCCTCGGATGATGATCACCATGGTGCAGCAGGTAGTCGCCGGCGTGATCCCGCCGGCCCTGGTCTGCGTGCCGATGTTTATTCTGTCGGCCAGCCTGATCACGTCCGGAACATCGGCGAAACGGCTGATCACCATGCTCAAGGTGTTCGTCGGCCATCTTCCCGGCGGCCTGCCGATCACCACCAATGCCAGCTGCACGTTGTTCGGCGCGGTGTCGGGGTCGACCCAGGCCACCGTCGCGGCCATCGGCGGGACCATGCGGCCGATGCTGCTCGAGGCCGGTTATAAGAGCTCCTTTACGCTCGGTCTGATTATCAACGCCAGTGACATCGCCTTTCTCATTCCACCGAGCATCGGCTTTATCGTCTACGGTGTGGCCACCAGCACCTCAATCGGCATGCTCTTTCTGGCCGGGATCTTCCCGGGCCTGATGATCCTGCTGATGTTCTCGATCTATTGCTACGTCTATTCCAAGATCAAGAAAATCCCCACCCTGCCCAGGGCAAGTTGGCCGGAGCGCGTGGTTGCGATCAAGGAAGGGCTGCCGGTGATGGGTTTTCCGCTGATTATCGTCGGCGGCATCTATACCGGGATGCTCAGTCCGACCGAGGCCTCGGCGGCGGCGGTTTTCTACGCCTTGATCCTGGAGTTGATTATCTATCGCAGCCTGACCTGGGAGCGGGTTATCGATGCCTTTCTGCAGACCGGGGTGATCACCGGTGTGGTCTTTATCCTGGTGGGCGCCGGCCAGGCCTTTTCCTTTTTGATCGGGTTCCTGCAGATTCCGGCAAAACTGCTGCCGCCGCTCTTTGGTCCGGACCCGTCCATGCTCTGGGTGATGACCATCGTTGTGGTGGTCTATTTCGTTGCCTGCATGTTCGTCGATCCAATCGTGGCGATATTCATTCTCAGCCCGATTTTTCAGCCCTATGTGGTCGGGGCCGGTGTCGATCCCATTCTGCTTGGCACCCTGGTTACGCTGCAGGCGGCAATCGGCTCGGCGACCCCGCCATTCGGCTGCGATATTTTTACCGCCCAGCTGATTTTCAGGCGGCCCTATCTCGAGGTGATCGGTCACGCACTGCCGTTTCTGCTTATTCTCGCACTGGCCACGGTCCTGCTTATAACCTTCCCGCAGATTGCCCTGTTTCTGCCGCATTTGGCCATGGGGAGTTGATTGAAGACAGCCTGAAAAACTACCGAGGTGATAGTCGGAGTTTCTCCATCACGGCCGGGTGTGACGGCACATGATGGGCAGGAAAAACAGTGCGAGCCTTGAAATGTTATCTGTTTTTAAGCTATACTCATGATGAAACTGCTTTGGGGCGATGGCCCCCCTCGCTGTCTCCCCTGCCATTATTCATGATCACCAAGAGGTCCTTGACGAGACGGGATAATACATAATCACGCCGAGCGGCAACGCGTCGGCAGCTTCTTCAGCTAACGGGCAAGACCATGAAAAGAGCCTTCAAGCCACTTTTACTGATCTGTGTCGGTGTGCTTATTGCATTTCCTTTGTTCAGC
Organism: uncultured Desulfofustis sp.; assembly: GCA_964620665.1. GTDB lineage: Bacteria > Desulfobacterota > Desulfobulbia > Desulfobulbales > Desulfocapsaceae > Desulfofustis. Next base: position 12,794 of record CAZUJZ010000054.1, read on the forward strand.
CTGCTCTACTATACGATGGCGCGGACTTCCACACCGCAGTTCTGCTCCAGTTGCCACGAGATCGTCCCGGCGTACCAGTCCTGGAAGACGTCCAGTCATGTCAACAATCCACAGGGAATCGTTGCCAATTGCATGGACTGCCATCTGCCGCCTCCGGAAAACACCATCGATTTTTTTTACAACAAGACCCTGCACGGTATCAAAGATATCGTCGTCCATGTGCTGGAAGGGTCCGAAGCATACGACCGTGCCGAGAATCGAGCGGCCGCGTATGGCTATATGAAAAACGAGCACTGTCAGAAATGTCATCGTAATTTGTTACACATCCCGGATAAGCGCGGCGCCATGCTGGCGCACCGGGCGGCCTTGTATGGCCGTGAGGGCAATGAGCGCAAATGCGTCGATTGTCATCATCGCCTGGTCCATGTCGATCGTGCCTATTATGCCCACAAAGAATCCCGTGGGCCGTATCGGGCGCCGGGGATTCTTTTCAATTCCAAGGGCGAGGTTGAATATCCAACAGATTGGGAGGGAGGTGCCTTATGAGGAAGTGGATGATAGCGGGAGCGGTAATACTGCTGACATGGCCTCTGGCTGTATTTTGTTTCGCGCAGGATGAACAGCAGGAGGAATCGGGATCGCTCCAAAACTATATGCAGGAACGTCAGTTTCGGCTCGACCGCGCCATGCCCAGGGAGGCCCAGGCCTGTATCGAGTGCCATAAGGCCGAGCATCCGGGTTTGTTTGCCGACTGGGCGGCCAGTGGTCATGCCCGATCCGGCATTACCTGCCTGGATTGTCATCTGGCCGACGCGGTGGACCTGGATGTCAGCACTGCGCATGACAAGGTCTATGAAAAGGGGGACTCTCCCTGGGCGGACAAGCAATACCTGGTGCCGGTTGCGGCGGTGGTTACCCCGAAGGATTGTTCCCGCTGCCATCCCGACGAGACCCAGCAATACGCCAAGAGCAAGCATGCCAACACCGTCGAGATCATGTGGAAGATCGATCCGTGGCTCAACGATGGCATGAATTCCGATACCGAACGAAAGACCGGCTGTTTCGCCTGTCACGGGACGGTATTGCAGATGAAAGACGGGGGGATCGATCCGGAGACCTGGCCCAATGTCGGTGTCGGCCGGGTCAACCTGGACGGCTCCCTCGGTTCATGTACCAGCTGCCATACCCGGCATCGCTTCTCAATCGCCGAAGCCCGGATGCCCGAGGCCTGCGATCAATGTCACCTGGGGCCCGATCACCCGCAGATCGAGATCTATAACGAGTCCAAGCACGGCACCATGTATCATGCCTACAAGGACGAGTACAACTGGGATGCGGCACCCGGAACCTGGACTCCCGGCCTCGATTACCGTTCGCCGACCTGCGCGTCCTGTCATATGTCAGGTTCGGGGTCGGTGATGACCACCCATGACGTGACGGAGCGACTGTCCTGGGAGACCCAGGCGCCGCTGACGGTTCGTCCCTCGGAATTCAAGGCTTTTCCGGCCGACACCAATTGGCAGACCGAGCGCAACAAGATGAAGGCGGTGTGCATCCAGTGCCACAGCCAGCGATGGGTGGATGGACACTATAGTGATTTTGACCGGGCCGTCGAGGAGTATAACGAAGTGTATTTCAAACCGGCCAAGGCCAAACTTGACGAGCTCTACGAGAAGAATCTGCTCGACAAGACCAAATTCTTCGATGAGCACCTCGAGGTCGAGTACTACGAGTTATGGCATCATGAGGGGCGCCGGGCCCGGATGGGTGCGGCGATGATGGCCCCGGACTATGCCTGGTGGCACGGTTTCTACGAGTGCAAACACCGCTTCAACGCATTCATGAAAGAGGCCAATCACCTGATCGAAACCGGCGAGAAAGAGTTCGTCTATCCCGGTTTTCCGAACGCCACCGGTGACACCACGAGGCCGAAGGCGATCTTCGGCGGTCAATAAATCGTTACCAAAAGGATACCGCTTCCCGGGCCTGCGGCGCCGCTCCCGTCACCGGGAGGCGGTGCCGCCTCGTTTGATCGCTCGGCCATTAATTGACATAACCGCTGCCGATCGCCGAAAACGGCAGCCGCAGGCCGAGTTGTGGAACGTTTTTGGCAATCCAGGCGGTGAATGTGTTGCTGTTTGGTCCAGGAACCGCCTTGTAGGTTGACTTCCAGGGGTAGGTGTGGGCGGCGGCATCGACCGCGTCGATCAATTCGTCCACTCCGTCCCCCCGGTGTTCCAGCAATAACTTCGGGCGTGCCCCGAACCAATAGCGATCGGGGATATCGGGGCCTATCCTGACCACCGGCAGGCCGCGGTTGAGTCGCCAGCCGACTACTTCGTAGATCCGGTAGGTATCCTCGCCGAAGCGTTTGGCGGCAATCCAGGTATGGATCGCAAACCAACCGCGCCAGCCCCAGGCGTCGGCGCCGTAAACATGAAGAACGGCTTCTTCGGTGGTTGCCGGGTCCGGCGCGATACCCGCCGATTCGCGGCTGGCCTCGCGCCAACTGTTACCCGATGAGCAGGCGCTCACGGTCAGGGCGACGAGACAGCATGAGAGAAAGAAAAGCGATGGTTTCATGGGCGAAACTCCTCGCAGATCTGCCGGGCAAATTCGCCGGCCCGCTCCACCTCGTCCGGGAGGTTCAGGGCGGCGCCCTTTTCGTCCACTCCCCTGATCAGCAGTTCGCCGCCGTAGGCGACGTCGATCGCATCAAAAAACGATTTGGCCACCAGGATGGAGCCGTCGAACAATCGTTTACCCTGGGTGGCGGCGGTACAGATCAGGTAGCCACGGCGCCGGTCCTGCTCGCGAACCCTGATGCCGAGCAGATATTTTCGCGACCAGCGGGCCTGAATACGGTCGATAAACGCTTTGGTCTGGGCACTGAGTCCGTAGAAATAGGTCGGGCTTGCCAGCATGATGATATCGGCCGCATCAATCATCGGGTAGAGTTCTCCCATGTCGTCCTTGATGACACAGAGGCCGGTCTTGGCGCAGCCGCCGCAACCGATGCACGGGGCGATTTTGTGCCGGGCAAGCCGGACCACGTCGACCGATCCGCCGAGGTGCTGCTGCACCTGCTCGGAGACGATGCCGGCAATGGTTTCGCTGTTGCCCTTTTTTCGGGGGCTTCCCAGGATGACCAGGATCTTCATTGGTGTACCCGATGGTTGCGGGGACCGGTCGCCTGCAAGAAGCGAATCGCCCCGGTGATTTTTTGAAAAAAGATGCTTGCAAATTCGATTTCGATCATTATATTTGCCCTGCCGTAACGAAAAATCCTTTTGGGTACCATTCCCACCGGCTCTTATGAGCCTCTACATATCGGGCCTGCAGCGATGCAGGCCCCTTTTTTTTGTTCGCTCGGCACGCATGATGTGTGCTATGCATGCCGAGCGCGACAACACCAGATCCTATAATAACCACGGCCGGCAAGATCGTCAGCGGCGGAACTGCATTTTGCCGCCCCGCCGGGCCTTTGCGATGCAGCCTCCGAGAGAACCAACCAGCCCGGGGAGTTCAGCCTGTGGAGC
>CAZUJZ010000055.1:0-16176 GCA_964620665.1 uncultured Desulfofustis sp.
TCATAGGCGGCACTGTCCCGTTCGATCATTTTCCTGAAGTTGAAGTAACGATCGGCTATGTCTTTTTTGATTTCGTAGGCGAGAACTTTGTCGATGTCTTCCATGATTTTCTTCTCCTGATGGTCGGGCGCGGCAAAAGCATGGCAGTGCTTCACTATCGACATTATAGTGGATTCGTCCGGGCAAATCACCATCCTTTGACAGTCGATGACGGAACGGTTTATGGAAACATGGGAAGAGATTACAGCGACGGTCAAACAGCAATCCGACATCGTGCAGGTCATCGGCGAGCATGTCAATCTAAAACGCAGCGGGGTCAGGTATCTCGGTCTCTGCCCGTTTCATCAGGAGAAGACACCGTCATTTTCGGTCCATCCGGGGCAGCAATTCTACTATTGTTTCGGTTGCGGTGCGGCCGGAGATGTCTTCAACTTCGTGATGAACTACCATCATCTCGAGTTCAAGGACGCCCTGAAAATGCTGGCCGACCGGTGCTCTATCGAACTGCCCCAGCGGCGGCAATCCCCCCGGGAAGCCGAACGGCAGCGACAACGCGAGCTGCTGTTTGATGTCAACCGGCGAGCCGCCGATATCTATCGCGACTATCTGTGCCGGTTGCCGGGAGGTGCGGCGGCTCGTCGTTATCTACAGCAGCGTGGTATCAGCGAGCAGGTCCAGGAGCGCTACCAGTTGGGTTATGCCCCATCCGTCGAACAGGCGGGCTGGCATTTTCTCGGAGCACAGCTCAATCAAGACGAGCAACAAGCCGCCCTGACGATCGGCCTGCTCGGTGCCCGGGAGCAGGGCGGGAGCTATGATCGTTTCCGGGATCGGATTGTCTGCCCGATTTTCGACGGCAAAGGCCGTGTCGCCGGTTTCGGGGGGCGCATCCTCGGCGACGGCAACCCGAAATATCTTAACTCTCCGGAAAGTGACATCTATACGAAAAGTCGCTTGCTCTTCGGCCTTTACCAGCAACGCGATGCGATTCGAAGCCAGCGCCGGGCGACACTGGTGGAAGGAAATTTCGATTTGTTGTCGCTGGTGACTCACGGTTACGAGTCGGTGGTTGCCCCGCTGGGGACGGCGCTGACCGGAGATCAGGTCCGTCTGTTGAAGGGGCTGGCCGACGAGGTTGTCCTGCTTTTCGACGGTGACGAGGCCGGAATCAAGGCGGCGGAACGTGCCGTCCCGCTGTTTCTTGCCGAGCGGGTCAGTGGCCGGGTGGCATTGCTGCCGGTCGGCGAAGACCCGGACACCTACATTCGGCAGCATGGGACGGAGGGGATGAGAAGCATCGTCGAGCAGGCGGAAACCCTTCCCGAGTTTGCCCTGAAACAGATGGTTGAGCGGCACGGGCTGAGCCTGGACGGCAAGACGAAAATTGTTGAAGAACTGAAACCGCTGCTGGCAGCTGCCGATTCGCCGTTGCAGCGGTCGCTGGTGGCGGCCCATTTCTCTTCTTTGCTGGGGGTTGCAGCGGAGACACTGCTCGCTCAGGTTGCTTCCGGTTCGCCCTCGGATATGCCGGGAAAGCCGGCTTCGTCATCACGCGAAACGGGGCAGCGGTCGGTGCCGGTTGCGAAAGGGGTGCGGGAACTGCTCGCCTTTATGATCTTCAGACCGGATCGTTTGGCAGACCTCGAGCAGGCGGGAGCAATTGATATGCTTTCCGGCAGCATCGGGGAAATCATTGTCCTTCAGCTGAAACGATTGGTGGACGAACGCGGTTCCGCATTGCAGCCGGAGGAGTTGTTGTCGAGCCTGCCGGAAGGAGAGGAGCGGTCGCTGGTCGCATCGGTGCTGCTTGACCCGACGCTGTCGGGCCGCTTTGCCGCTGATCCCGACCAGGAGGAGGATGGTGTGCAGGATATCATCACCTGGGTGCGCCGTAACGTCTTGCAAAAACGTTCCGACACCTTGATGAAGGACCTTGGTGAGGCCCAGAAAAACCATGATTATAAAGAGATAACTAGTTTGATGCGACAAAAGATGTTGATCGACGCCGAACTCAAAGCGCTTTGATCAGGGCAAGGCCTTGTTTTTTCATTATTGTTCCGACTAAAGAAAAAGAGTCGCCGGGTCGATGAAATCTTTCGGCTCGTGATACGAATTGTTGATTTTCATGTACTTATGCTCTAATAATAAAATAATCTGGATAGGCAGTGACGGTTTATAACCGACAGGGGTGTCTGGGGGTCGAGACGGTAATGGGGGATTGATGGCGGCAGATGAGTATAGTGATCCGGGCATGGACGAATATGAGGCCACGGACGACAGTGACCGTTTTGTCAATGACGATGAGGAGGATTCGTCTGTCTGGGATCTGACCGGAATTTTTCATGCTGAAGAGAAAGCTGTTCCGGTTGTCTTGCCGGAAGATGTGCCGGAGGATCGGCGCAAGAATGTCGGGGACCGGCGACAGAGTCCCTTTGGCGATCGACGTCAGGGGGATCGGCGGCGCCTTTCGAGGTCGCCTCTGCAAAACGGGGCTCACTCCATCGATCCGATGAATATCTATCTTCGTGAGATGGGCAGTCTGACCCTGCTCAGTCATGAAGAGGAGTTGAAGTTGGCCCGGATGATGGAAGAGGGCAAGTTCCGTATCCAGGCGGCGGCCCTCTCGACCCAGCTCGCGTTCCCGGTGCTGCAGCAATTGGCTGCCGATCTCTCGTCCGGTCGCAGCAAAATATTCCAGGTACTGCACGGTATCCCCGATAACGAACCGGAGATCATCAAATGTGAGACCGAAAAGTTTCTCCAACGATGCCGGCAGGCCGCCGAATTGGATGCCAAGCGGGCCGAACTGCTCGGTCAGGTGCGGGCAGGGGGGGTGGAAGAACAACAGTATCACGTAGTGCGCCGCCGGATTGTCGCCATTGGCGAGCACTGTGCCGCGCTGTTTAATGAACGGCTGATCAGCCAGGAATGCATCAATTCGGTGGCGGCAGGACTCGAAGAGTTGTCCCGACGATTTCGCCAAGTCCTCGTTGAGGTGGTCAAGCAGGCGAGTCTGTCCCCTTCGGCGCCGTCAACCGAAGGGCCGCTCGTCAATGCCATCGAAGCCCAGGTCAATCGTCAGTTCATGGGTGAGTCGGGTCTTGATGCCGAGGTGCTCACCGCACTCTATGCTGAAATCGAAGCGGGGCGCGATATCACCAAATATGCCAAGGAAGCGCTCGTCCGTGCCAATCTCCGACTGGTAATTTCCGTATCGAAGAAATTCGTCAATCGTGGCCTGCAGTTTTCCGATCTGATCCAGGAAGGCAATATCGGTTTGATGAAGGCCGTCGATAAATTCGATTATCATCGCGGATACAAATTCAGCACCTATGCCACGTGGTGGATCAGGCAGGCAATCACCCGGGGGATCGCCGATCAGGGGCGAACCATTCGCTTGCCGGTGCACATGATCGAGACGATCAACCGGTTGCTCAGGGTATCCAAAGAATTTTTATTGGAAGAGCACCGGGAGCCGACCCCGGAGGAAATGGCCAAACAGCTCGGCACCGAGGTGAGCAAAGTGAAGACGGCCCTGAAAATCGCCAAGGATGCGATTTCTCTAGACACCCCGATCGGTGATGATGGCGAGACGTTTCTGGGGGACTTCATCGAAGACAGCGAGCGGCCCGGTCCGGATGCCATTTCGATGACCGCCAGTCTGCGGGAATGCCTGAACCAGGTGATGTCGACACTGACGCCGCGTGAAGCGAAGGTACTGCGCATGCGCTACGGTATCGACGTCAGCTACGATCACACCCTGGAGGAGGTGGGACGATGTTTTGCGGTGACCCGCGAACGTATCAGGCAGATCGAAGCCCAGGCCATCCAGAAACTGAAGCACCCTTCCCGAATTGAGGAATTACGGGTCTTTATGACGGAATAGTCGTTTCCCCGAGTCACCTATTTTTTTCTCTTGTCGCTGTTCCGCAGGGATCGCTTGCCATTGTCTGGCTGGAATCAGGTGTCGTCTTTTCCCGCGTGAAATACCGGACGGATGAAACAGACCAGGGACTGGATACAATTGAGCATGGTCAATGGGCTCGGGCCGCTCGGTTTCTGGGCGCTCGTCACGCACTTCGGCTCTCCGGGGGCGGCGTTGGCGGCCTCAGACGTCCAGTGGCAGGCGGTTCCGGGGCTTCGTTCGGGAGCAGTGTCGGCCCGGAGGGGAGGGACCACGCTCGGCGATCGGGTCGATCGGGAGCTGCGGACCCTTGCCGCACTCGGCGGGCGGGCCGTGTGTTATCCAGATCCGGACTATCCACTCCTGTTGCGCACCATCGCCTGTCCGCCGCCGGTCCTTTATCTGCGCGGCCGGATTGAGCCGGGCAACGGGGCGGCCGTGGCGATAATCGGATCGCGCTCCGCCACCAGCTACGGTCGCCGTACGGCCCATCGTCTGGCCAGGGATCTGGCCGACCGGGGAGTGACAGTGGTATCGGGTCTCGCTCAGGGGATTGACGCTGAAGCACATGCCGGTTGTCTTGCCGGCGGCGGCGCTACCATCGCCGTGCTCGGCTGCGGACTTGATGTCGTCTATCCCCGGATCAACAACCGTCTCTATTGCCGGATCGCCGAGACCGGTCTGCTGATCAGTGAATACCCACTGGGTACCAGACCGGACGGTTTCAGGTTTCCGGCCCGCAACCGAATTATTGCCGGTTTGAGCAGAGGGGTGGTTGTCGTCGAGGCGGCACAGCGGTCGGGAACACTGATCACCGTGCAGCATGCCCTGGAAGAGGGGCGGGAGGTCTTTGCCGTTCCCGGCCAGGTTGATTCGGCCAAAAGCGCCGGCAGCCATTGGTTGCTGCAGCAGGGGGCCGGCCTGGTTGTGTGCGCCGATGATATCGTCCTGGGCCTGGGGTTGCCGATATCTTCCATTCCGGTCCCGGAGCCCCGGCAGGAGACCGGGGCGGTCGATAGTGCCGCTGCGGACGTGCTGGCGTTGCTTGACCCCTATCCGGTACTGCGCGACGAACTGCTGCGCCGCTCCGGGCTTGGTTCCGCACGGCTCAGCGAACTCCTGCTGATCCTCGAACTGGCAGGATGTGTTGAGATACTGCCGGGAGACCGCGTGCGGCGAACCGGCGACGTCACGGACCGCTCGTAAAGCGGGCCAACGGCTCACGTGACAGCGAGAAACAGCTAAAAAAGGAAATGCGATGAATGAGATTTTGATTGCCCCGTCCATCCTGTCCGCTGATTTTACCGACCTCGGCAAAGAGATTCGCGCCGTCGTGTCGGCGGGGGCCGATATCGTCCATGTCGATGTGATGGATGGCCATTTTGTGCCCAATATTACCATCGGGCCGCTGATTGTCGAGGCCGCCCGACGGGTGACCGAGCGGCCGCTGGACGTCCACCTGATGATCAGTGATGCCGATCGCTATATCGACCAGTTCGCCGCGGCGGGGGCCGACTGGATCACCGTTCACGTGGAGGCCTGCCCGCATCTGCAGCGGACAGTCGCTCGGATCCGCGAGCATGGCCTGAAAGCCGGCGTCGTTCTGAATCCGGCAACGTCGCTGACCACGCTCGACCACATTCTTGACGATATCGATCTGGTCATGCTGATGTCCGTCAATCCGGGATTTGGCGGGCAATCGTTCATCCCGGCGACCCTGGAGAAAATTTCCCGGCTGCGCCGACTGATTGATGACCGCGGCCTGGCGATCGACATTGAGGTGGACGGTGGGGTCGGGGTGGATACCATCTACCGGGTCGCCCGTGCGGGAGCAACCGTCTTCGTCGCCGGTTCCGCCATCTACAAAGCGCCATCGTACGCTGAGGTTATCGCCGAACTGCGGGCTGAGGCCGTTCGCGGCCGGCAGGATCGAAACGAGTCGCAGTGAGCGATCCAAGGAGTTCCCATGGCAACAAAACCGACGGAAACCGGAGCCTGGCAACGGCTGGCGCAACTTGCCAACCACCCTTATGATTTGACCGCTCCGGGCGCCTTGTCAAAGGCTGGCCGGATCGGCGCTATGACCTGTCGATCAGCCGGTCTTCGTCTGCTCTATGCGACGCAGCGAGTAGACGAGCAGGTGCTGGCCGCTTTTCAAGAGCTTGCCGATGACTGCGGCGTGGTCGCTCGGTTCCGGGCGATGCGCAGCGGTGCGGTGCTCAACCGTATCGATGGCTGGCCGAGCGAAAACCGGCAGGTGTTGCATACCGCGAGCCGGGATGTGTTTTCCGAAAAGCCGCTGGCGCCGGAGGCGACGGCGCAGGCCAAGCGCGAGCTGACACGGCTCGAACGGTTTCTCGGGGATATCGACGAGCACCAGTTGCTCGGGTCCACCGGTAAACCGTTTACCACCATGGTCAATATCGGCATCGGCGGCTCCGATCTCGGGCCCCGCGCCGTCAACGAGGCGTTGCGCGCCTATTATCGCCCGGGCCGGCAGGTTCGCTTTGTCGCCAATGTCGATCCCGACGACGCTGCGGTGGTGCTCGCTTCCGTCGACCTGTCTGAGACCCTGGTGACGGTTGTTTCCAAAAGCGGCACGACGCTGGAGACCTTGACCAACGAGGAACTGGCGCGAAACGCCTATCGCGCTGCCGGGCTGGACCCCGCCGGCCATTTTCTGGCAGTCACGGGAGTCGGCTCTCCGATGGAAGATCCGCACCGGTACCTGCGCTCGTTTGCGATGTTCGATTATATCGGCGGCCGCTATTCGACCACCTCGATGGTCGGCTGTATGACCCTCGGATTTGCCCTCGGCATGGCGCAACTGCTTGATTTTCTGCGTGGCGCCGCCGACATGGATGAAGCCGCCGAACAGCCTGCGGTGCGCGACAATCTGCCGCTGCTGCTGGCCCTGCTCGGTATCTGGAACCGTAATTTCCTCGGCTATCCGACGCTGGCCATTCTTCCCTATAGCCAGGCCCTGCATCGGTTTCCTGCCCATCTGCAACAATGCGACATGGAGAGCAACGGCAAATCGATCACCCGGTTCGGGGAGCCGGTTACAGCGGCCACGGGTCCGATCGTCTGGGGGGAGCCGGGAACCAACGGCCAGCATGCCTTTTATCAGCTGCTCCACCAGGGGACTGAAATCGTGCCGGTGGAGTTCATCGGCTTTCGGGAAAATCAGTACGGCCGGGATCAGCCGGTTGACGGCACGAGTTCCCAGCAGAAACTGACCGCCAACCTGCTGGCCCAGGCGGTGGCGCTGGCAGCCGGCCGGGACCACGACAATCCCAACCGCCGGTTTGCCGGTAACCGCCCCAGTTCGATTATCGTCGGTACTCGTCTCGATCCGCGGACCATGGGCAGCCTGCTGGCACTCTATGAAGCGAAAATCGTCATGCAGGGATTCGTCTGGCAGATCAATTCCTTTGACCAGGAGGGCGTTCAGCTCGGCAAACAGCTGGCGACCGAGCTGCTCGATCTGCTGAAAAGTGGTGCCGACGATGGTTCTACAATCGGCGCTGAACTGCTCCGGGAGTTCGAAAAATAAAGGAACGGGCGTTTGCCGAGGCGCTGAATCACTGTTCATTTTTGGACCTGGAAGCCGCTGCTTTTTTGTTGACAAAAAAACGCTTGGGTTATATCCTCGTCTGCTACATATTTCGCATTGACACGCAGGTTTGTGCCCGTTGACAATGACTGGAATCTGACGTGAAGAAGCACAGGCAGAAAGGAGTTAACGGCCTGAGGAGGGTGGCTCGACTTTCTGTGCGGATAGTTTTTTTGTACGAGATTAAGTGGATAGGGTAGCAGTATAAACAGTAATTTAAAGGAGGAAATCATGGCAAAACATGAGACACCCTTGTTAGACGAACTGGAGAGTGGCCCCTGGCCAAGCTTCGTTACCGACCTGAAGAAGCAGGCCGAGACCAAGCCGGAGGTGTATGACATCCTCGGTCAGCTTGAACTGTCTTACGAGGATCGGATCACTCACTGGAAACATGGCGGTATCGTCGGCGTCTTCGGCTATGGCGGCGGTATCGTCGGGCGCTATTCGGATATGCCCGAGAAGTTTCCCGGCGTCCAGCATTTCCATACCCTTCGTGTTGCTCAGCCGGCTTCCAAGTACTATTCCAGCGATAACCTGCGCGCGCTGATGACCCTGTGGGAGAAACATGGATCGGGCGTTACCAATTTCCACGGTTCCACCGGCGATATCATCCTGCTTGGTACCAAGACGGAAAATCTCGAGCCGTTTTTCTGGGATCTGACCCATGAACTGGGCCAGGATCTCGGTGGCTCCGGTTCCAATCTAAGAAACCCGGCCTGTTGTCTCGGCCAGTCCCGCTGCGAATGGTCCTGCTACGATACGCAGGAAGTTTGTTACCAGTTGACCCTGAAATACCAGGACGAGATTCATCGGCCGGCGTTTCCGTACAAGTTTAAATTCAAGTTCTCCGGTTGCCCGAACGACTGTGTTGCGGCCATTGCCCGCTCCGATATATCCGTTATCGGTACCTGGCGCGACAAGATCCGCATCGACCAGGCGGCGGTCAAAGAGTACGTTGCCGGCAACTATCCGCCCAACGGCGGTTCACACAGCGGCCGTGACTGGGGTAAATTCGACCTGCAAAAAGAAGTTATCGACCTCTGCCCGACCGAATGCATGTGGCTGGAAGGTGATGAACTGAAGATCGACGACAAGGAGTGCACCCGCTGCATGCATTGCATCAATGTCATGCCGCGCGCCCTGCGCCCCGGTGCTGACCAGGGAGCCTCGATCCTGATCGGAGCCAAGGCCCCGATTCTGGAAGGCGCACAGATGTCGACCCTGATCATCCCGTTCATGAAAATCTCCAAGGATGACGAATACGAGGATTTGATCGAGCTGATCGAGAAGGTCTGGGATTGGTGGATGGAAGTCGGGAAGAATCGCGAGCGTGTCGGTGAGACCATGCAGCGCGTCGGCCTGCCGACCTTTATCAAGGTCATGGAGATCGACCCGATTCCGCAGATGATCAAAGAGCCGCGTTCCAACCCCTACGTCTTCTGGAATGAAGAAGAGGTGCCGGGTGGTTTCGAGCGTGATATCGATGAATTCCGTGCTCGCCATAAAGCGTAAGGCAAGCGGTTATTGTCATTTTTAGAGCAGAAAAATTCAGATAGAAGGAGTAGCATCATGGGTTATAATCCAGATAAACCGATGGAAGGTCGTCTCACCGATCTCGGTCCGCCACACTACGAGCAGTTCATGCCCCAGGTCATCAAAGACAATAAAGGCAAATGGCTGTGGCACGAGATCATTCAACCCGGCGTCCTGATGCATAAATCGGAGACCGGCGACGAGGTGTATACGATCCGCGTCGGTTCCGCTCGCCTGGTTACCTGCCAGTTCATCCGCGAGGTATGTGAGATTGCCGATAAGCATTGCGACGGCAAGTTGCGTTTCACGACCCGGAACAATATCGAGTTCATGGTCGATAGCAAGGACAAGGTTCAGCCGCTGCTCGATGAGTTGGCCAGCCGCGGCAATCGCTTCCCGGTTGGCGGCACCGGCGCCGGTGTGACCAATATCGTTCACACCCAGGGCTGGATCCACTGCCATACGCCGGCTACCGACGCCTCAGGCCCGGTCAAGGCGGTCATGGACGAGCTGTTCGATTATTTTACGTCGATGACGCTGCCGGCCCAGGTGCGCATCGCCCTGGCCTGCTGTCTCAATATGTGTGGCGCCGTTCATGCCTCCGATATCGCCATTCTCGGCGTCCATCGTAAGCCACCGATGATCGATCACAAGCGGATTACCGGTGTCTGCGAGTTGCCGCTGGCCATCGCTTCCTGCCCGACCGGTGCGGTCAAACCGGCTAAAGCAGAGGTTGAAGGCAAGGAGATCAAGACCGTCAAGGTCACCGTTGAGCGCTGCATGTTCTGCGGTAACTGCTACACGATGTGCCCCGCGATGCCACTGTCCGATCCGGACGGTGATGGTATTGCCATTTTGGTTGGCGGTAAGATCTCCAACCGGATTTCAGAGCCGAAATTCTCCAAACTGGTCATCCCGTTCCTGCCGAACACACCGCCCCGGTGGCCGGAAACCGTTGGAGCAGTCAAGAATATTCTTGAGGCCTACGCCAAAGACGCGAAGAAATACGAGCGCGTCGGTGAATGGGCCGAGCGGATCGGCTGGGAGAGTTTCTTCGAGAAATGCGACATCCCCTTTACCGAGAAAAGCATCGACGATTATCGCCTGGCATACAACACCTGGCGGACGACCACGCAATTCAAGTTCACCAGCCATGTTAAGTAATTGACTGGATCTTGACGAGAATGGCCCACTCCGCTCTGCGGAGTGGGCTTTTATGCCTTGATTGATTCCGGGCAATTCAAGAAAAGGAGAATGCTATGGCTTTAAGTGCTGATGAATTGAAAGCTGCTATGGTGGAGAAAGCGGAGAAATCGCCGAAACCTGCATTGTATGTTAAGGATTTCTACGCCTGTGATCCGGATTCGAAACCGCGGGTGATCAAAAATATTGCCAATGAACTGGTCCGGGAAGGCAAATTGATGTTCTGGTCTTCCGGCTCGACAACCATGTATGCAACACCAGGTCGGGTCAAGAACGATGACAAGGACGGCGGAATCTGATTGTTCGCAGATTTTCCGTTAGCTGTGAGCGCATTGTCCGTTAAGGGCTGTGCGCTTTTTTTATTATTCAGATGAAAACGTCGTATCACGATGAGTTTCTGCCGGTCGTCGATTCCACCAATCGGCACGCCAGGCTGCTCGCAGGCCAGGGTGCTCCCCATGGCTCAGGCGTCCGGGCGGACCGGCAGACCGCCGGGCGGGGGCGTCTCAATCGCAGGTGGCACTCCCCGGCCGGACGCAATCTCTATTGTTCGTATATCCTTCGCCCCCGCCTGTCACCCGATGCCTATTCCCGCCTGACCATGGTTGCCGGACTTGCGGCGGCAGACGTGCTCAGCCGTTGCTCTGCCGGTGGTGCCAGAGTCGGTTTGAAATGGCCGAACGATCTGATTATCGGTGGGAAAAAGTGTGGCGGCATTCTCTGTGAGTCGTCGGTGGATCACGCCGATGGCCGTAATAATTTCGTTATTGTCGGCATCGGCATCAATCTGAACGTGACGAGCGATGAATTGCCGGAAGAGCTGCGATCGATCGCCACATCGCTTGCTATTGAAGGAGTGCCGCCCGTCGATCCTGCGATCATGTTTATCGCGCTGCGAGACGAACTGCTCGCCGGCGCGGCCGCCTTTGAGATGGAAGGATTTCAGGCCGTGCTGGCTCGTTGGCGCCGTTTCGATGTCCTGTCGGGAAAACGGACGACATGGGTGACCCAAACGGGCGAGGTGGTATCGGGGCTCAGTCTCGGACCTGATGAGCAGGGTTTGTTACGAATCAAGGATGATCAGGGAAACGTTCATAGTGTTATTTCAGGCGACATCAGCATGGCCGGAAAGGATGAACGAGGCGGGAAGACCGCGCAGGGCGGATCGGCCGACTGACAGCCCTGTCTGCCGGCCGATCTCGAAAGTGGATTAGTAGCGATAATAATCGGGTTTGTACGGCCCGTCGATAGGCACCCCGATATAGCGCGCCTGCTCCTCGTTCAAGGTGCTCAAATGTACCCCGATTTTCTTCAGGTGCAACCGGGCGACCGTCTCATCGAGGTGTTTGGGCAGGAAATAGACCTTCTTTTCATATCGTTCCGGGTGGTTCCACAACTCGATTTGAGCCAGCACCTGGTTGGTAAATGAATTGCTCATCACAAAGCTGGGATGTCCGGTGGCACAACCGAGGTTGACCAGCCGTCCTTCGGCGAGCACGATAATTTTCTTGCCGTCCGGGAAGATCACGTGATCAACCTGGGGCTTGATATTCTCCCAAGTCAGCTCTCTGATCGATGCGATATCGATTTCCGAGTCGAAATGGCCGATATTGCACACGATTGCCTGGTCAGGCATGCGCTCCATGTGCAATCGGGTAATGACGTTGATGTTACCGGTACACGTGACGAAAATCGAGCCGACAGCGGCCGCCTCTTCCATCGTGACGACCCGAAACCCCTCCATTGCCGCCTGCAGCGCACAGATCGGATCAATTTCGGTGACCAGTACGGTTGCGCCCATGCCGGCGAGTGCCTGCGCGCAGCCTTTGCCGACGTCTCCATAACCGGCGACCACGGCAGTTTTCCCGGCGATCATCACATCGGTGCCACGCTTGATACCGTCGATCAGTGATTCCCGGCAACCGTAGAGATTGTCGAATTTTGATTTGGTTACCGAATCGTTGACGTTGAATGCCGGGGATCCCAGTGTTCCATCTTTGGCCATTTCATTAAGCCGGTGAACGCCGGTGGTTGTTTCTTCGGTGATCCCTCTGATGTGTTGCAACTCGTCGCGGTATTTCTGGTGCATGACCAGGGTCAGATCACCGCCGTCGTCAAGGATCATATTGGGCCGCCAGCCGTCAGGTCCGAAGATGGTACGATCGATGCACCACCAGAACTCTTCCTCGTTTTCGCCTTTCCAGGCAAAGACGGGGATGCCGGCAGCGGCCATCGCCGCTGCGGCATGATCCTGAGTAGAAAAGATATTACACGATGACCAGCGGACCTCGGCTCCCAAATGGATCAAGGTTTCCATCAGAACCGCGGTCTGAATAGTCATGTGCAGGCAGCCGGCGATCCTGGCTCCCTTCAGTGGCTGCGAAACGCTGTATTCCTCGCGCAGGCTCATTAAACCGGGCATCTCCGTTTCGGCGATACCAATCTCTTTTCTGCCCCAATCGGCCAGGGTCAGGTCGGCTACTTTGAAATCTTGGGTCGGTGTGGACATTGCTGAGATTCCTCTTGGTTGATCGATTTTTCACTACGGCGATGGGATACTATGACAGTCCGGCAGCGGTTCTCAGGTCGGCTGCCTTGTCGACGCGTTCCCAGGTGAAGTCATCACGACGCCGGCCAAAATGACCGTAGGCCGCAGTGGCTTTGTAGATTGGGCGGAGCAGATCGAGATGCTGAATGATCGCTTTGGGACGCAGGTCGAAATGGTCGAGGACCAATTGCCTGATACGGTCGTCGCTGATACGGCCGGTGTGGAAGCTATTGATATTGACAGACACCGGCTGTGAGATACCGATGGCATAGGCGACCTGTACTTCGATTTCCTTGGCGATGCCTGCTGCCACCAGATTTTTGGCGATATATCTGCCCATATAGGACGATGATCGATCGACCTTGGACGGGTCCTTGCCGGAAAAGGCGCCGCCGCCATGAGATCCTTTGCCGCCGTAGGTGTCGACAATGATCTTCCGGCCGGTGACACCACAATCGCCAACGGGTCCGCCGATAACAAACCGTCCGGTCGGATTGATAAAATATTTTGTTTTACTATCGAGCATGTTTGTCGGCAGGACCGGTTTGACGATCTCTTCCATGACCCCTTCCTTAAGGTCTTCGTAGTCGATGGAGGGGGCGTGCTGGGTGGAAAGGACGACCGCATCGATACGGGTCGGAGAGCCGTCGACGTATTCGACCGTGACCTGACTCTTCGCGTCGGGGCGCAGCCATGGCAAAAGCCCTGATTTGCGGACTTCGGCCTGACGTCTGGTCAGCCGATGGGCAAAATGGATCGGCATCGGCATAAATACGTCGGTGTCATCACAGGCATAGCCGAACATCAAGCCCTGGTCGCCGGCACCCTGGTCGAGATCGAGGCCGCTCCCTTCGTTGACTCCCTGGGCGATGTCGGGCGATTGCTTGTCGATGGAGGTCAGTACTGCGCAGGATTGCCAGTCGAAACCCATATCTGAAGAGTTATAGCCGATCTCCCGGACCGTCTGCCGGGCGACATCGGGCATGTCGACCCAGGAAATGGTGGTGATTTCACCGGCGATCAGGATCATACCGGTGGTGACCATGGTTTCGCAGGCGACCCGGGCGTTTTTATCTTTAGCGATGATGGCATCGAGGATGGCGTCGCTGATCTGGTCGGCGACCTTGTCGGGATGGCCTTCGGCCACCGATTCTGAAGTGAAGAGG
Organism: uncultured Desulfofustis sp.; assembly: GCA_964620665.1. Taxonomy (GTDB): domain Bacteria; phylum Desulfobacterota; class Desulfobulbia; order Desulfobulbales; family Desulfocapsaceae; genus Desulfofustis. The sequence continues at coordinate 13,971 of CAZUJZ010000055.1, forward strand.
TAGTTGGTCATGATAACTCCATTGATTATATATAAAAAATATTTTAGTGGCAGCGGGAAGACGAGGTGTCGGTACGGATCAGGGTGAACGCGTCTGATCGTGTCACTAACCACGCATATTGAAGATGTAACGGTTCATTTGTCAAGAACAAACAGGGTGGGGCCGGAAAGATGCGGAAAAATGCTGCCGACCGGGGAGAAAAGGGAGTAGAATGACGGGGAGCCAACTTGACCATCGGCGACGGATGGTTACTCTTGGCAACGATCTTGGCACGCGTAAGTGGCAAACCGCCGCCGGCGTGGCGCTGGTGCCGGTAGCTGGGGGAGAGTGGATCGGTATCGTGAACCTATGTGGGAAGAGATATGTCGTTAGAAGAAGCACGGGAAGTATTGCTGATCGAGGAACAAGGACTGGCTGTTGTACGTCAGCGCCTGGGTCAGGAGTTTCTGCAGGCCGTTGAGTTGATCCTTGATTGTCCAAGTCGCTTGATTGTTACCGGCATCGGCAAGTCGGGGATTATCGGCCAGAAAATAACAGCGACAATGAACAGTACGGGTACTCCCGCTTTCTTCCTCCATCCGGTGGAGGCCATGCATGGAGACCTGGGCATAGTCCAGGCGACGGACGTGGTCATGGCCATTTCCTATTCCGGTGAGACCGCTGAACTCAATCTCTTGCTCAGCAGTCTGAAGCGTCGTTGCTCAGCGGTTATTGCGATGACCGGGGGGGTGAATTCAAGCCTGTCGTCAGTTGCCGATGTGGTGCTCGACATCTCCGTCCCCCGTGAAGCGTGCCGGCTCGGTCTGGCACCGACGGCGTCGACGACGGCGACGCTGGCGCTGGGGGATGCGCTGGCCATCGTACTGATGAAGCGCAATAATTTTCAGGCCGCCGATTTTCGTAAGAACCATCCGGCCGGGAGTCTGGGCGCGCGTCTACAAGTCAGGGTCGACGAGGTGATGTTGACCGGAGACGCCGTTCCTGCCGTCAGCAATGGCGGTTCGGTCAGTGCGGCGGTGACCGAATTGAACCGGAAAAACCTTGGAGCTGTGGCCGTTGTCGGCAACGAGGGACGAGTCGACGGGATCGTTACCGATGGTGATGTTCGAAGACTGGTCGCTGCCGATGTTGATTTTCAGTCAACGCCGGTGCGGCGGGTGATGACTGCCGATCCGGTGACGATCAGCAACGACAAGCAGGCGGTTGATGCGCTGAGCATTATGCAGCGACATGAAATTACCGTGTTACCGGTAACCGGCGAGGACGGCGCTTTGCTCGGAATCCTCCATCTCCACGATCTGCTTGGCAAAGGGGAGTTCAGGTTTCTGTTGTAAAACCGAAGTGTTGCAAACTATTCGTTGCCGCTGTAGAATTGCCACTCACCGGTCGTAAGATTGTGGGTGTATTTCATCACGAGTTTCAGTGGTCGGCCACGGCCGATTTCGGTGCACTCCAGTCGAAAAAGCAGCCTGTCTCCCAGTCGTTTCTCATAGATAACGCGGGGATCGATCAGCGATTCCGCCGGTGACGCGGTATAGTGCCTGGTGAAGAGGTCCTTGAAGTTGTCTTCCAGGTAAGAGATCTTGTCGGCCAAGAGCAGGTCGGTCTGGGCCTGCGCCACCGCCTGCTCAGTTTCCTTGAGGATAGCGGTGAACTCGGGATCTTGGCTGAATTCACTGTCTTTGATCGTGGTTATGATAGAGCGAAGTTTCTCGATGGCCGTTTGGAAGCGCTCTTCTTTTAAAAATCGAGCGGCCTCTTGCTTGTCTCTAATGACCGAGGCCTGCAGCATGGTTCTCGCCAGTTTCTTCTTGTTTTCTTCGCTGTTGCCTTGTTTGAGCAGGTCGCTGTTATTCTCCAGGATGGTGATGGCCCGCTCGTAATTGCTGATCGCCTGGTCCCATTGCGACTCGGTAAAGGCCTTTTTGCCGCTGTTGATCGTTTCGTACAGTTCGGCTTTGACCATCAGGTTCCTGATCTCATCCGTCCGAGGATCGCCGGGTCTGGCTGATGTTATCGCGGCGTCATAGGCCGTTCGATAATGTTCAAGAGCAGCCTGCCATCGCTCTTCGGCAAAGGCGATGCTCCCCTGTTCGCGAGCCGTGGCAACGGCTATTTCGGCGAGTCTGGTGGTTATCGAGGCGATGATCTCGGCCTTGTTCTCGATGGTGAGTTCCTTGGCAAGTTCCAGCGCCTGTTCGAGGTC
>CAZUJZ010000056.1:0-16161 GCA_964620665.1 uncultured Desulfofustis sp.
CCGCCAAAGACAATGGTGAAAGTAAATATGACGTTTACTCTTTTGCTGCGCTCGCGGCCGGGAATTTTGCGACGGTGGACGCCATGGCCAAACTGGTTGGGGAGCAGGAGTTCTCTTTATTGTTCCACAAGGGACAGGAATCAAATATTCATTTTTCCAAGATCGACGATGAATTGTTGCTGATCTCCATGTTCGGAAAGGATATATCGCTTGGCTTTCTCCGATTGAATGTCGTTGATGTCATTGAAAAAATCCGCCAGCTTTGGAAACGAAAATAGGCGTCAGGGTACGATGACCACGTGCGCCTCATCAGGATCGATTATCCGGAGCAGAGGAGGGTATTGAGTTGAGCTTCATCAACTTGAAGGATAAGGTTGTTCAGGTAAAGATCGTCTATTACGGGCCGGGACGATGCGGCAAAACGACCAATCTCGAATATATCAACAAGACCTATCGCAGCCAGATAGTCTCCGAGATGGTGAGTTTGAAAACGCACGGCGATCGGACGCTGTTTTTTGATTTTCTTCCGTTTGATATGGGAAAGATCAAGGGATACGATATCAAGATCCAATTGTATACCGTACCCGGCCAGGTCAAGTACAACGCGACGCGAAAACTCGTTTTGCGAGGAGTCGACGGGATCGTCTTCGTGGCCGATGCCATGGCCAAGCAGCGTGAAAAAAATATACGATCACTCAATCAGTTACATGAGAACCTCCTATCCTACAAGGAGAGTATTTTCAAGATTCCGCTGGTCATGCAATACAACAAGGTGGACCTCAAAGAGCACGGTATCCCCATTTTACCCACGGAGGTATTGCAGAAAGATCTGAACAGCAGACTTAAGGTCCCGTATTTCGAAGCGAGTGCAATAACAGGATACAATGTAGCAGCAACATTGAAGAAGATCATTTCCTCGACCGTCATTTCGATACAGAAAAAATTACTCTAGAGAGAAGGCACGGTGGAACGACAAACAGACAGCCAGTATGATGACGACCTGACCGTCGGAATCGCGGACTATGACGACGAGTCCATCGATGCCGGATACGTGGATCTGTTCGAGTATTCCGGAGAAGAAGAGTCTCCTATCGCTCGGTTGAAGACGATAGTGCTGTCGATTGATTGGGAGATCACCGACGAAGTCCTGACCCAGTTCAACGACGAATTGACCGACCTGCAGGATATCTGGGCCGATGACCCGGTGAAACTGGTCTATGTCCAGGCATTGCAGAAGATCGGCAAATACATTTTCCAGCAGAAGTCGGACTCTCATCCCAGTGCCATTAAGCTGCTCTTGACCTTCTATTATAATCTGGAGAAGATTGTCCTCGGTACCGATTCCTCCGAAGCCGAGAAAAAAGAGATTCTCCGTTCGGATGTCAAAAAATTTGAGCAACTCAAGCGACAGATCGAGGCGGAGACTGCCAAAAGTAAAAAGCCGGTGGCGGCCCCGGCCGGCGTCGCCTCTCTTTCTCTGTCGGAGCATGGTGCTGCTCACCCGATACTGTTTAACCTCAAGGCCTGCATCCTCGGCATGGATTGGGAGATCACCGAGCGAGAACTCAGTGATCTGAGCAAGGAAATCAGGCGTCTCGAGGTTGAGTTTGCCGGAGATAAGCCGCGCCTGCTGTTCCTCCAGGGGATTGAGGCCTTGGGCGGCTATATCAGATTGAAAAAGAGCAATGCCCATGCCGATGCATTCAAGCTCCTCTATTCTTTTTATGAGGGACTGGAAAAAATCGTCGTCAACGATATGAGTATCGAAGAGCAGAAGGCGATTTTGTTTCCGGAAGTTGAAAAGTTTGAGCAGTTCAAGAAAATCGTCCTGCCGTCACTGACCGGAGCGGTACCGATTGACGAAGAAACTGCGGGGGCAGTCGACGCCTACGAGGCCGGAGACGAAGCAGGTATCGCGCCGGCGTTTGCCGATGTACCCGATGAAGTGCACGGATTCCAGGCCGATGAAGAGGCGGCGCAGCTTGGCGATGATGTGCCGATTGATGTCGAAGACCGACTCGAACAGTTTTTCACCGAAGCCGGCGCTAAAGAACAGCCAGCCGCCGAAGATACGCCGGTCAGCGCCGGGCCGGAAGATAGTTTCACCCAGGAGGCGGCACAGCGGGTTGCCTCGTTTTTTGATACCGAAGAGAGCCGGGCCGGTTCTTCCTATATGTCCGTCAATCCAGAAGATGCCCTGCGCGGTGTCGATGTCGAGACCGACGCCGATGACGATTCCGATCAAGAGGCCTTGCCGATGGAGTCCGACGGCAACCTCGCACCGGCTCTGGCCGATATGGAAGGGGAACCGGCGCAGATGTTTGGTGATTCATCAGGGGAAGCGATTGCCTGGAGTGATGACGATTCGGTGCACGAGGTTGAAAAACGGCTCGGCGGCTTTTTCGACCAGGAAGCTGAAGAAGGATTGGTTTCCCAGGTAGCAGCCGATTCCGCACTCAGGGGCGTTGATGTTGAGAGTGAAGCCGACGATGATACCGAGGAAAAGGCGTTGCCGTTTGCCGAAGATGAAGACTTGGCGCCGGCCCTGTTTATGGAAGGCGAAGAACGTGGTGACGAATGGCCTGACGAAGAGGAGAAGGTCGGCAGTGATATCGAGGACCGTCTCGAAACGCTTTTTGCCGAAGACGACGCCGTTGTGTCGTCGGCGCTTGAGGGAGTTGAACTCGACGCCGAGCACGATGCCGGTCCTGCCCGGCAACCCGCCGCATCGTCTGAGGATGAATCTCCGGCTCGCCTTGAATCCGAAGAATCTATCGAACTTGAGGACCAGCTCGACTCTTTCTTCGGTGACAGCGACGCTCAAGACGATCGAGCCGATACTGCAGATCTGACCGAGACCGCTGGGGTCGAAGATCAGGTACCCGCCTTTTTTGAACCGGCCGATCTGGTGCCGGTCGAGTCGCCGGGCGGCTCCATTGGCGATATTGAAGAAACTGATCGTGTCGTTTTTACCCCCGTTGAAGATGAGGAGGAGATTGGTGGTGAGATCGCCGAAGGCGTTATCGATGATAGTGGCGATGAAGACGGCTATGCGACGTTTGCCAGTGAGTCGGATGAGGCGGAATTCTTTGCGGCGATCGATGACCGGGTTGATGAGCCCGGTGAGTTCCAAATGGAACTGCTCGATGAAACCGACGACCTCGATACCCGGGATGTGGCCTCTTTGAGCCAGCCGGGAATCGAGAGTATCGATCGGCCCGGCGAGGAGGCTCCGGCTTCTGCCTTCATGGGCGAACCTGAGGAAGAAGAAGACGAGGAAGACACCTTCGTCTTCGCCAGTGACGATGATCTTGGCGATCTCCGGGGGGCCATTGCCTCCCTCGGCGTGGAAATCAGTGATACGATTGTTCAGGGGATTCTGTCGGCGGTGAACAGGCTGAGGCACCATTATGCCAATCGGCCGGTCGAAAAAACCTTCCTCCAGTTGATTTCGACCATCGTTCAGCACATCGGCCAGTACCGGTATGAAGCAAGTGCCGAGGCCCATGGGTTGCTCCTCTCTGTCTTCGACAAGCTGGAACTCATCAAGAACCCGGAATTACCGGTGGAGCAGACTCACGAGATCCTGCTTGCCGAGACCTCCAAGGTGTTGCTCTGGCAACAGACGATGCTTGACCGGCAAGCTATCCGCAAGGGCGACGAATTGACCTTTCTCAGTCCCGTTCGCTCCGATCAGGTGGAGATGGATAACGATGAACCGGCTGATGATGTCTCGGAAGCACGTACACCCTTAGCAGAAGAGCAGTTTGCCGCGGAAGAATTTCAGGCGGTTTTTAAACCGGTCGAAGACGAAGACGAGCAATCCGGTACCATCTCTGCCGGTGAGCACGGTGAAGATGACGACATTTTCGGTCTGGCCGATGATGAGCAACCGGAGCAGCGTGGATTCCCCGATGACTCACCGGTCCCGGACGAGGAAGACCATTTCTCGCTCGATGCAGCGGCTGACGACGAAGCGGACGATTCGGTGTTTTTGTCTTTTGACGAAGAGCCCGAAGAGACTGAGGGTGAAACGGTTCCCGGCGAACCGCCATTATCGCTCGATGATACCAAGGGACCGGCAATCGACGATGTCGAGGCACCGTCACAGGACGAGCCTGAAGCAGCCGAGGGCGATCCGGTGACCGAATATGTGAAAAAGGAATTGGCAGCGCTGCGCACCTCCCTGCGGGCCGAGATTGAGGAACTGCGCAAGCGCCTGGAAAGCAAAGACTAGGTCAACTCATCGGGGGACAGGTTTTCGCCTGGCCCCCGATGAGTTGACGTTCAAGACTCCCTACCACTGCCGGAAAGACAAATCGGTCTTCTTTTCCGCCGGCAACGCTGCCGCCTCAGTACCAGTCCTCAGCGATCCGCGCCTGATCCCCCAGACCTGATCGTCCAAATACGGGCGTCCTTGTCGCTCAGTCGTGCAGGATGAGGGCGATAATCGATAAAAGCAGGTAGACCAGCAGCCAGCAGCCGACAAAGGCGAGCAGCTGCGGGTACCAGCGGCTTTTCCGGCGCAGCAGCGCCAGTGCCCAGATCAGGGCGACGGGAAACAAAACGCCGGCAACGAGCGGCGGCAGATAGCGCAACAGTTCCTGGAGGCCGAGAAAGAACCAGGGACCGGTAATATAGGAAACTCCAAGTTGTTCCGGGTCGAGCGGGGCCGCGACAACTACTCCGATGAGCATGACTGCCGCGACAAGCGGCACATGGGTTGTCAGCTTGAACCGGTAATAGCGACGCAGATGGTTCCAGGCGAGCAGCAGGAAGAGGATATTAAACGAGCAGACATGGTGCAGGTAGACGCGTTGCAGCCCGTCATCGGAGATGGCAAAAAGCAGACGGTTCAACGTGGGGCCTAACAGCGGGATAGCCTCGACAATATGCTCGGCGATCATCCCTGCAGAAAAGCCGGTGCTGTCGAAACGCAGCACATAGCCGGTGAACAACAGCATCAGAATGACCGGCAAGCAGAGGATGAGGACGACAAAGGAGGTGGTGTCGTAGCTCTCTGACGTGTCGAATACCACCAGATAGTGAACGACGGCGAAGAGGAAGAAGAGCTGGCTCGAATAGAAATGCAGGGATCGGAACCAGGCGCCGTAGGGGATCAGGATATCAAGGGCGGAGGTCGAGTAATAGGGTTCGTGCGGGTCGTAGTGGAGCCCGACAAGGACCCCCGAGAGTAGGGATAGATAGAGACAGATCAGACTCCATTCTCCCCATTTGATCGATTGCAGCAGGCTGCCGAATCGCTCCACGGTGCGCATCTGCCCTATTTGATGGTTACGAAAAGAGCCGGCGGGGCACCTTTCTGTTCGACGTGATACAGCGGCAGATGTTGCTGTGCCGGCCCGTTGAGCACCTCGCCATGGATGGAAAAGCGACTCTGGTGGCAGGGGCATTCCAGATAGCCTTCCCGCTCCTTATAATTGAGCCGGCAACCGAGGTGAGTACAGATTCGTGAGACGGCCCAGAGTTCGTCCTCTCTTGAAAAGAGGGCGAAATCCTGCTTGAGCAGCTGTCCGTCCTGCTTCACGGTGCCGCTCACCTCGATGATTTTCGGTTTGCGGGGCACTCTGAAGCGGATAAAACGGATCAGCGGATAGAGCAGGAGCAGCGAGCCCAGCAGCAGGATCAGTCTGCGCGCCGGATTGGCGGCTTGGCGGTGGTTGCCGTTGTTCATAACCTGCCGTTGATTGGGGGTGCGGCGATAGACCGGAATTTTTCGATCAGCATTTCATTGACGTGATCCGGTACCAGATCGTGGACATTACCCCCGTGCCGAGCGGCGTCTTTGACGATCGAAGAAGAGATGAAAATCCAGCGAAAACCGGGCATCAGAAAGACTGATTCGACGGAGCGCTCAAGCTTTCGGTTCATCAGCGCCAACTGGAACTCATAATCGAAATCGGAAACGGCCCGGAGCCCGCGAATAATGGCTCGGGCCTGCCGTCCGGCGGCATATTCGACAAGCAGGCCGGAGACATAGTCCACTTCGATCCGGTCGTTGCCCTGAAAACAGCGAAGAATCATCTCTCGTCGTTCTTCCAGGCTGAACAGTGGAGCCTTGCCGGGGTTGATGGCAATCGTGACGATGATTCTGTCAAACAGATTCAGTCCCCTGGTAATCAGGTCGAGGTGACCGTTGGTGATCGGGTCGAAGGTCCCGGGATAGATGGCGATAGTGGGCAGGTGCTTTGGCTGTGTCATGGTTGTTGGTTCCTGGGTTTGATAAGATGGTCAGATAAGTGGTGTCGGGCGGAAGAAGGTAAACATCGATTCGCCATAACGCCGGTTATCGACCCTGACCAGATGATGAAGCGTATCGGGCGGCGAAAATTCTTTGTTTTCCTCGATGATGAGGAGTGCTTTGGCAGAAAAGAGATCGGGGCGGTCGAGCAGGTGGAGTATGGTCGTTGCCAGGTTTGTGCCATAAGGAGGATCGGCAAAAATCAGGTCGTAATGACCGTGCGGACTGCCGCTGCCGGTTACGGCGCCGAGACCTCGATTGAGGTCTGCCCGGCGGAGCAGCGAACGCCGGGATCCGTCACCAATCAACGCGACATTTTTGGCCACCAGCGCCAGTGCCTGGCTGCTGTTGTCGACGAAAAGCACCGATGCCGCGCCTCGACTGAGCGCTTCACAGCCAAACGCACCGGTGCCGGCGAAGAGGTCGACGACATGGCTGTCGACGATCGTCGAACCGATGATGTTGAACACTGCCTCGCGGGCCCGATCAGCCGTCGGACGGATGGCTCGTGTGCCACCGCCAGGAGTATACAGTCGGCGTCCCCGGGCCGTGCCGCTGATGATCCTCATCTCTCTTCGCTGCTCCGCAGACCACCACGGCACGTGTCGATTGTTTTGTTCGCTTGATGCCCGGGGTGGAAATGCCGCCGCACGGATCAGCTGGAGCCTGAAGCTTCGGCGGATACGTGCGGCGGCCAATCAGTCGGTAAAAAACTGCTCGGCGATCTGGATGGTGTTCAGCGCCGCACCTTTTAAGATATTGTCTGAAACAACCCAGAGGTTGATGCCGTTGGCGATGGACTCGTCTTCACGAATCCTGCCGACGAAGGTGTCGAATTCGCCCTGGGCGTTCGTGGCCAGCGGGTACCGCTGTTGGAGTGGGTCATCGACAACGGTGACGCCGGGGGCTTCTGCCAGCACGGCTTTTACCTCGGCGGCGGAAATTTTTGTATGAGTCTCTATATTGATCGATTCAGAGTGACCGTAGAAGACCGGTACGCGGACAGCGGTGGCGGTGATACCGATCGAGTCGTCTGCAAAGATCTTTCTCGTCTCGTTCACCATCTTCATCTCTTCCTTGGTGTAGCCGTTATCCAGAAACGAGTCGATATGCGGCAGGCAGTTGAAGGCGATCTGGTGCGGATAGACGCGATGGGAAAGCGGGGTGCCGGCGGCAAAGTCACGTACCTGCTGTTCGAGTTCTGCGATAGCTGACGTACCGGTGCCGGAAACCGCCTGATAGGTGGAGACGACGATTCGCTTGATACCGACGCGATCGTAGATCGGCTTCAAGGCAACCAGCATCTGAATGGTGGAACAATTGGGATTGGCGATAATCCCGCGCTTGGTGTAACCGGCGATTGCCTGGGGATTGACTTCGGGAACGACCAGGGGGACATCGGGGTCCATCCTGAAAGCGCTCGAGTTGTCGACGACGATGGCACCGGCCGCCGCCGCTGCCGGCGCAAAGGCGAGAGAGCGGTCGGCTCCGGCTGAAAAGAGAGCAAAATCGATTCCTTCGAAGGAGTCTTCGGTCAACACCTCAACTGCTACGTCTCGGTCTTGAAACCTGCAGGTCTTGCCGCGTGATCGTTCCGAGGCCAGCAGTCGCAGTTCCTTGATCGGGAACCCGCGCCGGGCAAGGGTTTCGAGCATCGCACCACCGACGGCTCCGGTGGCGCCAACAACAGCGACATGATAGGCTGATTTGCGTGTGAACATCGGGTAACCTCAGAGCGGATAAAATGTCTGGTGGCCGTTGCCGGCAGTCCGTTTGTCAACCTGCAAGCGTACCAGGTTTGCCGACTATATTCAATTGCAATGCGACCTTTATGACCGGAGGTCATGACGACCAATCAAAATCTCGCCACGGTCGCCAGGACCGGTCAGCTGTGCCGCGGGGTGGCGCATAAACGCTCAGTGGGGTTCAGAACCAGGGCGCAGAGGGGGCGTACAGGACCGTTTACACCCGGCGGTTGTCAGCACGCAGGGGATGGGTAACAACCTGCCTGGCCGATGGTTAAAAGAGTCCGGCTTTGCGGGGGTGCGGCAAACAAGAAAACCGACCGGCGAGCGCCCGCTGGAGGAGGACAAATTTAGTTCAGACGGGCCAGAATGGATTCCCCGGCTCTGCTCTTCTGGCCCACTTCGGTTGTTATCGTTGCCGTGATGGGCACATAGAGGTCCAGGCGCGAACCGAAACGAATCATTCCGTAGCGCTCTCCGGCGCGCACCGTCTCACCCGGTTCCGTTCGGCAGACGATTCGTCTGGCGATCAGTCCGGCGATCTGTACAACCGTCAACCTGACATTCTCTTTGACGCCGATGGTGAGGGCGCAATACTCGTTTTTCAGGTGGGCGTCCTTGTTGTCGGCCGCCATGAAAGTGCCGGGTACATGGGTGATATGCTCAATCGTGCCGGCTATGGGGATGCGATTGACGTGAACGTTGAAGATGTTCATGAAGATAGAAATCTTCCAAACCCGTTCGGGGCAGAAACGCTCGTCGACCACTTGTTCGACGACGATCACTTTCCCGTCCGCCGGGGCGATGACGGCATCGCTGTCGGCCGGAGTGATGCGATCCGGGTCGCGGAAAAACATCAGCACGAATGTGCTTATCAGCACCAGCACCAGTGTCGCTATCTGGAAGCCGAGCACGGCGCAGGTCACGGTGAGAAAGACGGTGTAGCCGATAAAGGGGGCCCCTTCTCGGGCAATGGGAATACGTTCTGTGCGCATGGTAACCGTTGTTTTGTTGGTGTGATCGCCGTTTATAGTGAGCGGAGGACAGGTTAAACCCCGTCCCGCCGTTGAAACGCCGTTGCAGTTAGTGGAGGACAGGTTAAAACCTGTCCCGCCGTTTGGTTCGTTGGCTATACGAGCAGCATTTCGGTGGTTGCCTTGCCTGCCGGAACCATCGGATAGACACCTTCTTCACGGGCGATGCGGAAGTCCATCAAAACCGTGTTGTCAACGGCCAGGGCCTGCTTGATCACCTCGGCGACCTCGCTCCTTTTCGTCGCCCGAAGACCGACGGCGCCGTAGGCTTCGGCCAGAGCGACAAAATCCGGGGCGATGTCCATCTCCGTTGACGCATAGCGTTTATCGTAGAAGAGTTCCTGCCATTGACGCACCATGCCGAGAAAACTGTTGTTGAGAATCGCCACCTTGACCGGACAGCCGTATTGTCGCGCCGTTGCCAGCTCCTGGATATTCATCTGGATCGAGGCGTCCCCGGCGATGTCGATAACCACCGCGTCGGGACGGGCCAGCTGAGCCCCGATTGCAGCGGGCAGGCCGTAGCCCATGGTGCCGAGACCGCCGGAGGTAAGAAAGCGGCGCGGTGTGCTGTAGCGATAGAACTGCGCGGCCCACATCTGATGTTGACCGACCTCGGTGGCGATGATGGCTTCGCCGTTGGTCAACTCGTCGAGCATTTCGACAACGTATTGCGGTTTGATGATGTCGTCGCCTTCGTCGCGGTAAGCGAGCGGGTGTTGCTCGTTCCACTGCCTGATCTGCTCGAACCAGGCCTGGTGCTTGTTTTTTTCGTTGGCCACTGAAATCTGTTGTTCATTGTTGAACCAGGTGTTCATTGCGGTTAAGGCCTTCTGACAATCGGAGACGATCGGCACGTCAACCTTGACGTTTTTGCTGATCGAAGTCGGGTCGATATCGATATGGATGATGCGGGCGCGCGGTGCAAAAGAATCGAGTTTGCCGGTGACCCGGTCGTCAAAGCGCGCCCCGACGGAAATGAGCAGGTCCGCTTCGGCGACGGCCATGTTGGCGGTGTAGGTGCCGTGCATGCCGAGCATGCCCATCGACAATTGATGGCGGCCGGGGAAAGCGCCGAGCGCCATCAAGGTCGTCGTTACCGGAATGTCGAGTTTGGTGGCCAACTCGAAGAGCTCCCGATCGGCATCGGCCAGGACAGCTCCACCGCCGACGTAGAGAACCGGTCGGTGCGCTTCCATGATCAGGCGGCAGGCCTGGGCGATCTGTTCCATTTCCGGTTCATGGGTGGGTTGATAGTTTGGCATCTTGATCGGGGTTTTTTCCCGGCAGGTTACCAACGCCTGCATGATATCCTTGGGCAGATCGACGAGGACCGGCCCCGGTCTGCCGGTGCGGGCGATATGAAATGCTTCCCGAAGTGTCGGAATCAGTTCTTCTTTGTGCTTGACCAGGTAATTGTGCTTCGTGCACGGCCGGGTGATGCCGACGATGTCGACTTCCTGAAAGGCGTCGTTGCCGATCATTGCGGTTGGTACCTGGCCGGTCAGGATGACCAGCGGGATCGAATCGAGATAGGCGGTGGCAATGCCGGTGACGCCATTGGTGGCGCCGGGTCCGGAGGTGAGCAAGGCAACACCGACCTGGCCGGTAACCCGGGCATAACCGTCGGCGGCATGAACTGCAGCCTGTTCATGCCGAACGAGGATATGTTTGATCTGCGTGCTTTGTATCAACGTGTCGTAGAGATCGATTACGGCGCCGCCGGGATAGCCGAAAATAGTGGAAACCTGCTCTTCCACAAGACATTGAACGACGGCCTGGGCGCCGGTAATGTGAGTCATAGTCGTGAACCTCTGGGTAGACGTCTGGGAAAAGCGCTCTGTCGGGTAGTCCGGCGATGAACGCTCGAATCTTAAAGTATAAAAATCTGACCGGAATATGTCAACAGCAATGGCACCACCGGTCCTCGCCCGGCGGTGCCCCCATGGGAGCGAATGGGCCGGTCGGGCCGTCGGTGCGGGCTGTGATCAGAATTGTCTTGACAACCGGAAGCAGCCGGGTTTACAGTACGTTCCAGACTTTTAACCGTTTGCACACAACTACCCGATGACAGATATGCTCCTCCTGGCTCTACGCGCACTTCTTCGACTGACCCTGTCGGGTCATACCGCGGTACGGGACGGGATCGTGTAGAATAGTTGAGAATCCAGTTGACACGGCCGCGGTTGCAGAAACCGCGGCCTTTTTTTTTTGCCCGCCGGTATCCGGCAGCACGATGACAGCAACAGGACAAACCATGAAAATGCAGCTACGGTGCGGTTGGTGCACCGCTGGCTGATCTGAGGATGCCCCATGACGGGAGCGCGCCGGGCATGTCAGTGTGCCCGCCGCCGGTGCCGAAAACCTCGCAGGAGAACTCCATGAAACCGGAATCAGTAAACAAATATCGCCCTTACCCAACGATTTCGTTCCCGCAGCGGAGCTGGCCGGACAAGCGGATTGAAAAAGCGCCGGCCTGGTGCAGTGTCGATCTGCGTGACGGCAACCAGGCCCTGATCCAGCCGATGAGTCTGGCCAAAAAGCTGGAGATGTGGGAGTTGTTGCTCGATATCGGTTTTAAAGAGATCGAGGTCGGATTTCCGTCGGCCTCGCAGGTCGAGTTCGAATTTACCCGAACCCTCATCGAAAACGACCTGATTCCGGCCGGCACTGCCATCCAGGTGTTGACCCAGGCACGCGAACATCTGATTAAGCGAACGTTCGAATCGATCAAGGGTGCCCGGGACGTGGTCGTCCACCTCTATAACTCGACATCGACGCTGCAGCGTGACGTGGTCTTCAACATGAGCCGGCGGGAGATTATCGATCTTGCCGTGCGCGGCGCCGAGCTGGTGCAACAGGAAGCGCGGAAATATCCCGAGACCAGGTTTCGCTATCAATATTCTCCGGAAAGCTTTACCGGCACCGAACTCGACTATGCGCTCGAGATCTGCGAAGCGGTGATGGACGTCTGGCAGGCCGACGCCCAGAACCCGGTTATCATCAACCTGCCGGCGACCGTGGAACTGGCCACCCCGAACGTCTTTGCCGACCAGATCGAATGGTTCAGCTCGCAGATGAAACAGCGTGACGCGGCAATTATCAGTGTGCATACCCACAATGACCGCGGTTGCGCCGTGGCCGCCACCGAACTGGCGTTGATGGCCGGCGCCGAACGAGTCGAGGGAACCCTGTTCGGCAACGGCGAACGAACGGGTAATGTCGATATCGTCACATTGGCGCTCAATATGTTCACCCATGGTGTCGATCCTCAGCTCGATCTTCACGATATCAACCACCTGATCGATGTGTACGAGCGGGTCAACCGGATTCCGGTGCACATCCGTCATCCCTATGCCGGAGAGTTGGTCTATACGGCCTTTTCAGGGTCTCACCAGGATGCGATCAACAAAGGGATGAGCCGCTACGAGGCGGCGGCTTCCGCCTTCTGGGAGGTACCGTACCTGCCGATCGATCCCTCCGACGTCGGCCGCACCTACGAGTCGATCATCCGGATCAACAGTCAATCCGGAAAAGGGGGCGTGGCCTATATCATGGACCACGAATTCGGCATCAAGATGCCCAAAGAGATGCATCCCGATTTTGGCCGGATCGTCCAGGAAATGACCGATCGCGAGGGACGCGAACTGCAAGCCCGGGAAATTTATGAGGCCTTTGAACAACACTATCTCGATCTGCACCGGCCGTTTGATCTGATCTCCTTTCAGGTGATGAAACGGCACAGCGATAAAAAGGAAAAGCGCTCTTTTGCCGAAGTTGAGGCGACCCTGGAAGTCGATGGTCGCGAACGATCAGTCAAAGGGGAGGGCAACGGTCCGCTCGATGCTTTTTCCAATGCGCTGAAAGTCCTGGTTACCGGTGAGTGGTCGTTGTGCAGCTACCATGAGCATGCGCTCAATACCGGCTCCCATGCCAAAGCGGTGGCCTATATCCAGGTGGAACGCAGCGACGGCAAGCGGTTTTGGGGGGCGGGCATTGATACCGATATCATTATCGCCTCAATCAAGGCCTTGCTCAGCGGGCTCAACCGCGCCGCAAACGGCCAGAAGGCAACGGTTGCCCTTTGTTGAGCGAGGAGCTTGCCCACCCTGACCGATCGTTGCGTGCCGGCGGGTGGGCAGGCCACCGCCGGGTGGGAGAATCTGTTTGCCAAGGCCGGGCGATTATGGTTAGGTGTCTGCGCCGACGGCGGGGTGGGCCCGTCCGGGCAGCTAACCGACACGAGTCAGGGATATGAGAAAAAAAGCGCTGATTACCGGGGTGACCGGCCAGGATGGCTCATACCTGGTGGAGTTTTTATTGCAAAAAGGCTACGAAGTGCATGGCATCAAGCGGCGCACTTCGCTGTTCAATACCGACCGGATCGATCATATCTACCAGGGCCCCCATGAAGCCGACCGCCGATTCATCCTGCATCACGGTGATCTGACCGACTCATCAAGCCTGATCCATATCATCGAAGGGGTCAAACCGGACGAACTCTACAATCTGGCCGCCCAGTCTCATGTTGCCGTTTCTTTCGAGGAGCCGGAATACACGGCCAATTCCGATGCCCTCGGGACGCTGAGGCTGCTCGAGGCGATCAGGATTCTTGGTTTGA
Organism: uncultured Desulfofustis sp.; assembly: GCA_964620665.1. Taxonomy (GTDB): domain Bacteria; phylum Desulfobacterota; class Desulfobulbia; order Desulfobulbales; family Desulfocapsaceae; genus Desulfofustis. The sequence continues at coordinate 13,663 of CAZUJZ010000056.1, forward strand.
CCGAGAAAACAAGGTTTTACCAGGCTTCCACGTCGGAACTCTACGGTCTGGTCCAGGAAGTCCCACAGACCGAACGAACTCCGTTCTATCCCCGCTCCCCCTATGCGGTTGCCAAGCTCTATTCCTACTGGATCGTCGTCAATTATCGGGAGGCGTATTCGATGTACGCCTGCAACGGGATTCTGTTTAACCACGAATCGCCGCGGCGCGGGGAGACCTTCGTCACCCGCAAGATCACCCGGGCGCTGGCCAGGATCGTGCTCGGTCTCCATGATTGTCTCTATCTTGGCAATCTCAATGCGCTGCGCGACTGGGGACATGCCCGGGATTATGTGGAAATGCAGTGGCTGATGCTGCAGCAGGAACGGCCCGAAGATTATGTGATTGCCACCGGCGAGCAGCATTCGGTGCGCGACTTTGTCGAACGGGCCGCCGGCGAATTGGGAATCACTCTGTCCTGGAGCGGGCAGGGAATTGAAGAGGTCGGCATCGTCGAGCGAATCGATCCGGCGATGGGTTTTGTCGGTTGCCGGCTCGGGCAGGTGATCGTCCGAGTCGATCCCCGCTATTTCCGGCCGACCGAAGTCGAAACCTTGCTTGGCGATCCGGCCAAGGCCAAAAAAGAGCTTGGCTGGCAGCCGCGCACCCGTTTTTCCGAACTGGTCGCCGAGATGGTGCGGGCCGATCTGGAAGAGGCCCGGCGTGACGAGCTCTGCCGGGTCGAAGGGTTTCAGACCTTCAATCATCACGAATAAGGGTGCCGGAGATGGCAATCAACCGACTGAAACCGGGCACGAGCTGTCGATGACAGGGACACGACCGGGCTCTTCTTTGCAGCATCGCATCTTCGTTGCCGGCCACCGGGGCATGGTCGGTTCGGCGATCCTGCGCGTACTGCAGAAAAAGGGGTACCAAAACCTCGTCACCCGCCGCTCAGCCGAGCTTGATCTGACCGATCAACAGGCGGTCCGGCACTTTTTTGCCGCTGAACCGATCGATCGGGTCGTGCTTGCCGCAGCACGAGTCGGCGGGATTTATGCGAATAACACCTACCCGGCCGAATTTATTCACCAGAACCTGATGATCCAGAGCAACGTGATTCACGAGGCCTGGCGGGCAGGGGTCAAGCACCTGCTGTTTCTCGGCAGTTCCTGTATCTATCCTCGAGACTGTCCCCAGCCGATGGGTGAAGAAGCATTGCTGACCGGGCCACTGGAGGCGACCAACGAGCCCTATGCGGTGGCCAAGATCGCCGGTATCAAGATGTGCGAGGCGTACAACCGGCAGTACGATACCGATTACCGGGCGGTCATGCCGACCAATCTCTACGGTCCCGGTGACAATTATCACCTGCAGAACTCCCACGTTATTCCAGCGATCATCAGGAAATACCATCTGGCCAGATTGGCCCGTCAGCGGGACTGGGCGGGGATTGAGGCCGACGAGCGGACCTTCGGCCCGATTCCGGGTGAAATCAGGCAGGCACTCGGTATGGCCGAAACGGCTGGACAGCGACCGTCGGCCGGCGGCGCGGTCCGGGTCGACATCTGGGGCAGCGGTCAGGTTCGCCGGGAGTTTCTCCACGTGGATGACATGGCGTCGGCCTGCCATCACATCATGGAGATCGACCGGAATACCTGGCAACAGGCGCTTGCCGCCGGCGACTCGCCGGGTCCGCGGCCATGTTTTGTCAATGTCGGGGTCGGCAAGGATTGTACGATCCGGCAGGTCGCCGAGGTGATCAGGGAGATGGTCGGCTATCACGGCGAGACCCGTTTCGACCCCTCCCAACCTGAGGGAACACCCCGAAAACTGCTCGATACCACGCGCTTGCACAGCCTTGGCTGGCATCCCTCCTTTTCCCTGGCCGACGGGCTGCGCGACGCCTACTCCTGGTACCGGGCGCAAGCAAAGAGAGAGGCATGACTCTGGCAGGCTGCGTGGATCGGTTTCATGTCTTCTGGTGAGCGGATGTTGTGATGAAAGCTGAAGACTATTCCGAGTCCCTGGTGGTGCACTTTCGCCGCGCCGAAGAACTACGCCGGCAGGCGCTGGACCTGATGGCCATCGATCTGAATGAGCGTCAGCTCTTCGATCTTGAACTGCTGCTCAACCGCGGCTTTTATCCTCTGACCGGCTTCATGGACCGGGTCGCCTACGAATCGGTGCTTGACCGGCTCAGTCTGCCGGATGGAACGGTCTGGCCGTTGCCGGTCTGTCTCGATGTCGACGAGCAGACGGCCGGACAATTGTCGCCGGGTCGGAAAATCGCTCTCAATGATCAGGAAGGGTTCCTGCTGGCGATTCTGACCGTCAACGATATCTGGCGTCCCGACCGGCAAAGCGAAGCCGAGCAGGTCTTCGGCAGCACCGAACCGGCCGCTCACCCCGGCGTCAGACAGCTGCTCGAGGGCAGTAAACTGTTTTATGTCGGCGGCACCGTCGAAGGGGTCAGTCTGCCGATCCACTATGATTTTCTGCAACTTCGGTTGACCCCGT
>CAZUJZ010000057.1:0-16123 GCA_964620665.1 uncultured Desulfofustis sp.
AGTCGAGCAGTGCCTGTCCTCTCGACGTAAACGAGATGCCCAGTTGTGACTGGGTACCGATCATCACGGTCTCGATGATCGGTGGATTGACGGGCATGTCTACCTGTCAGAAAACGATGAATATACCGGGAGCGACGGGGCGTATCACCAGTCATGCCGTCGCGGCTGTTGTCGAAGGACCACCCTCGTAAAGGGGATCAGTTAAAAGGGGTCATCAGATTAGCATTATTTACGCTTAACCAGGAGGATCAGGATTTTATAGTAATCGTAGACACCTCAACTTGGCGTGCTGATGCACTTGGGAGAGGTGTTCTTTGGTTATCTCTACCCTCCTTCCGGATAATCGTGGAAAATCAAGGCGCTGTCCAGCCAACGAGACGACAACGGCCGTTTTATTCACTTTTCTTCATGGTTACAACCCGTTGCGGGAACGGAATTTCAATGCCCGCTTCATTCAGGCTGCTATAAATGGAGAAGTAAAGATCTGATCGAACGGTAAGCATGTTATTGACGTCTCGCACGAAACAGCGGAGTTCGAAATCGATGGAGCTTGCTCCCAGGCCGATAAAGAGGACGGTCGGAGCAGGGTATTTCAGTATCATCGGGTGACCTGCGGCGATTTCGAGAAGTAATTGTCTCACCTCCTCGGCGTCCGTGCCATAGGCCACGCCGACGGCGAGGATGATGCGGCCGGTCAGCCCGGTGAGTGTCATGTTCTTTACCACTTCGGCAACCAGGTTGGCATTGGGAACAATGACATCATGTCGGTCGAAGGTTTCAATCCGGGTGGAGCGGACCGAAATTTTGCGTACATAGCCGGAGTATCCCGATACCTCAATCCAATCACCTTCTTTAATTGGCCTTTCCACCAGCAGGATGATACCGGAGACGAAATTGGAGGCGATGGTCTGGAGCCCGAAACCGATACCGACGGAGAGGGCGCCCGCAAGAATTGCCAGGCTGGAGAGATCAAGTCCCGCCGAGGAAATTGCGATAAGAGCCGAGAGAGTGATGCCCGTGTAGCCGATGCCGGTTATAAGGGCATTCTGGCCGCCGATATCGAGTTTTGTACGCGGCAGAATGGCGACCCTGAAAACCTTTTGCAGCCATCGTGTCAGTCCAACGCCAAAAGCGAAGACGACTGCGAGAAGTAGTATTATTTCTAAGGATATCGTTGTGTTGCCCAGCTTTATGCCTTCGTTGAGAGTCCACCAGATTTCGACGATGGTCGTCCAGCGCATGCCCCAGGTCAGTGCCAGGAGGGGCAGTACCGCTATGATAATGCCGACAATTATGAGGATGGGTAGCAGAGTGGGGCCGGATTCGTTCGTCTCTGCGTCACGGCTGAAAAGAGGTTCAAGCAGTGAGGTGAGGATCTGGAAGATGAAGAACGACAGGCCCAGCAGGGCCACCGTAACAATCATCGGAGCAAGGATTTCTCGTGCCAGCGAGGTGAAACCCAAGATGATAAACAGCGTCGATAGCAGAGCGGCCGTTTTGAGAAATATCGAGACGGTGAGGAGGAGGGAGCCCGCGATGGTCGATTCGGTATCTTCGTCTGCAGATGTTTCGAGAAGATTATGGCGTGCTTGCTGGAGAACCGAGCAGAGGAGCCAGAGAGCGACGGCTCCAAGAATGATGAAGGGTAGAGTCAGAACCGCTTCCGAAGCCCTGGAGAACTGGTAATCGACCTTCAGCAGTTCGAGGATAATGTGCAGTGAAAGGGTAAGCGCCAGCAGAAGCAGGCTTCGGTAACCGGTGGCGGCCTGAACATCTTCCAGCTCCGTGGGGCGGAGCTTTTTCTGTTTCGGAGCAAAGAGTGATTGACCCAGCCAGTGGCCGACAACAAATACTACGGCAATAAGGGGCAGGTAGGAAATCGTTTTTTTGAGGATATAAGCATCGAGATGAAGCAGGTAAAAACCGGCAACAAAAAGTCCAGCACTGATGCCCGGGAGTCCAAGGTGGGTACAGTTGATAAGAATTGCAGGCCAGTTTATCAGTTTTCCCTGTTCGCTTTTTGCATATACCCTGAGAAGAGAGCGCAGGACGACCATACGGACGATGGTAATAGTGAGAAGACCCAGGAGAAAGAGGAAAAGTGACAGCGGCAGCCGGTCTTTAAGAACAGTTTTGGTATAGGGATCTTCGATAACCATTTGCAGCGCTCTCTTTTCCTGGGCGAGCGCTTCTCCGAGTTCTCTCGCCGCTGCCGGCCATCGTGTGACGATGAGCGGCGACGGATCCCGTTCGAGCAGTGCCGTGGTGGTTCTCTGGCGAATGGCCGAGTCGAGTTCTTTGATCAAAACATCCGACTGCTGGACCACCTGTTCAGCCTTGATAAGAGGCTCACTTGCCTGAGCTATATCCTTTTGCAGTTCCTTGCGGCGTGCGGCGATCTGCTCGGGCTCCGCTGCTCCTTCCGCCGGTGCCGGCCCGAGGGCCTCCAGCTGCGCCTGCAGGGTGCGCACGCGTACACTGCCGTTTCCAACGATCGTCAGCGCCTGTTCCCGCTGGTGCGCCAGCTTTTGCCGCAGCGTCTCCAGGTCCTGTATAGAGGCTTCTTGCCTCTCCAGCAACCGTTCGGCATATTTGACGTTTTCGCTCCACTGGAGGAATTGCGATTGTCCGATCGTCGTCGACAGGGCCTGTCCGGGCTGCAGGAAAAGCAGCAGGAGCAGGACGCAGGGGCCTCTTTTCACGGCAACTCTTATGAGTTCCAAGAGATGGTGTGCGGGTATGCTGGTCATGGCGTGAATGCTGGTGGAAGGTTTGATCCTACGAATTCCCTGGATTGATCCGGAAAAAGAGCGAATAAAGCAGGGGCAGTATGATGAGCGCCAACAAGGTCGCAAACAGAAGCCCAAAAACCAGGATGACCGCCATTGCCTGAAAAAAAGCGTCGAAGAACAGTGGCAAAACCCCGAGAACCGTTGTCAGTGTTCCCAGCATAACCGGACGGAAGCGGGATGGAGCCGCTGAAATCAAGGCCTCGGCCCTCTGCTGGACAGCCTGGCTGGCCTCGATGTCCATCTGGTCCACAAGCACAATGGCATTGTTGATCAATAGTCCGGAAAGTGACAGAATGCCGAGAATCCACATGAAGTCGAGCGGTATGCCGGTCAGCAGAAGGCCGGCGGTGACACCGGCAAGGGCGAGGGGGGACCACCATCCAGATAATCAACGGCTGCCTGAGGCTCCGAAACAGAATGATAACCACCAGCACCATGGCCAGGGGTCCGTAGGGTATGGTAGAGGTGAGGTTTTCCTGGGACTCGGAGGAGTCGCCGTATTCCCCTCTCCAGGTCAGCATGTAGCCCTGGGGAAATGAAGGTGATAGGTGATTAGTAGCCGCTTTTTAAGGCAGGCCTAACCTAGCCATAAATCCATCCCCGTCTGCCGTCAACATCAAGGAACCTATCTTTTTCCATCCGTCCTTTCAAGCAATTTTGTGCTTTTCAAGGTATTTCCTGAGCCTGTCGACCCTTTAAAATTTCTTGGTGTTCTTAACATCCACTACCGTCGTTGACTTCCATGTTTTTTGTTACTACAATAATTCATGGAAATAGAATTCGATCAGGACAAGCGCGACAAAACGTTGCAGGAACGTGGCCTTGACTTTGCCAGAGCGGGCGAAGTCTTTGCTTCGGTCACCGTCACCATAGAGGATATCCGCAGGAATTATGGCGAGACGAGATACATTTCCGTCGGAATGCTTGATCTTCGGGCGGTGATTCTAGTCTGGACGCCACGCGGCAAAGCCCGCCGCATTATTTCGATGAGGTACGCCAATGAGCGCGAAAAAGAAAGATACTCCAAGCACCTGGATTGATCTAGACGATGCACCGGAGCTGACCGACGAGGATTTTGGCCGCGGCGTATGGGCGGTCGGCGATAAAGTCGTTTCTCGTGAAGAAGCACAAGAAGCGATCAAAAAGGCCAAGCGCGGCCGACCGCAAGGAACGGGGCAGAAGAAATCGACTACCGTCAGGTTCGACAACGACATTCTCGATGCCTTCAAATCCACCGGCAAAGGTTGGCAGAGCCGCATGAATGCCGCCCTCCGCGACTGGTTGAAGGAACATAGGCCGTGATGCAAACTGTAGTTTTCTCGACGCATCCCTTCCATCGATAACTCCCGGTGCCAGTCGAACTCGACCACCGATTTTTTTTGTTGCACATAGTCCTACAACCCAAATCACAGGAGGTGCGCCATGGAAGTTTCACAAGCAGTCGATTACCATCTGCAGTATCACAGAGTCACCTCCCAAAAAAAATTACCGTCAAAACCTGTGAGTTTGTTCTCACCCGTTTCACTGCCCGATTCGGCAAACGCGACTTGGCCAGCATATCTCAGGAAGAGGTTCTCGAATTTTTGCTTTCCCCGGCGAAGAACAACAAGCAGGCCACAAAACGAAATCGGTATTCAGTTCTGGTGCCTTCTATAACCCGGGATATCAAGAAAGCAGTATCGGTCAAACGGTACTGCGGGAATGGAGCAGGACAGTTTTTCCTCCGGAAGTCGTCAGGAGATATTGGCTGCAGTTTTAAAAATCGAGCTGTTCGACAGTCAGCTCCATGGCCTTGGCTATCTTTTTAAGGCTTGCGAGGCGCGGTTTGGCGCTGTTCTCCATCTGGGAGGCCCCCTGGGTCATGTTCGCCCTTGCCGCAACCTCGGCCTGGGTGAGTCCGAGGTGTTCTCGCCAGGCGCGCATCGGTGACCATTCGTGATCGAAGGTGAGATTGACGACTTCGTTGGGGACAAGGTTTTCCTGGCGGTCGCGACTGGCCAGCCAGTCGGCATAAGGAAGCACCACGAAGGCGGGTGCACCGTTGTGGTCGTGGATGATCTGGATGTCCCCGCTGTGCGGGAACATCGCCCAGGATCATGAGCGCGCCGCCGCTGCGAACTCCTGGGTAATCAACAACATACGGACATCAAACGGATTCAGGCAGACGCAAAATGCGCGCTCATGATCCTGGGCGATATCAGTATGTATGTTCATCGCGTTTCTTAACCTCCTGGATTTCGACGATGCGCACCTCGCCGTCATAGTCGAATAGTACCTGGGAATGACCGACCCGTAGCCGGTAGCCGTACCGGTGCTTGGTCAGGACCTTCACTCCCTGGCAATCGGGCATCCCAGCCAAGGCATTTATACGTTTTTATACAAATAAATCAGGTAGGTCATTGGAAGCAGCCACGGTCCCCAGTTCCAGATACCACGCGAGTACCATGCAATCTCAGGTTTAGGACTTGCAAGGCCAATACACAGAGATTTGTAGATTCGTCTGGTTGAGACTATTCCTGAGCGGGTCCCGTTGTTTCTCACCGGCTTGTCCGCGGCATGATGTATACTCCAGTAAGAGCCTTTCGCTCATAGAAACAGGATGCGTTTCTGATAAACGGCAAACGCTGATCGTTTGCCGGCGAGCAGGCGTTGATAGTGGCTTTGCAGAACGGCATCATCCGCGGCGCCGGGCTCGATGCATGTGGGCGGGGCTGCTCCGACACGATTTTCCGCCACGAGGGATGAACAATGTGTTATGAACATTGTGTTTACGCTGCGGGAGATTGGTTCGGCAACTCATGAAACGCGTCGGGCAATGGCTCAGTGCACCATCGACAACCTGCTTGCCGTCTTGTCTGGCCAGGACCATCAAAACTGCATCAACAAACAAAGCTGCATGTACGACGGGGAGTTCCACATGAACGTGTCTGGTGCGTTTCAGATCTGCAGGGAAATGCATATCTCGGGATGCGCCTGAGACGTAGACGTAATACGCGAAAATCAAATAAAAAACACAGATGACAACAATTGCCGCGACCTTTGCCCAGGAGCTGAAAAAACTTGGAATACGCTACATTTTCGGAATCCCCAGCGGAAACTGGGTTGATTACATGGAAGCTATCCGAGAGACTGAAGGGCTGGAATTCACCCTTGTCAGCCACGAAGGCGCGGCCGGGTTTATGGCCGATGTCTGCTGGAGGCTGACAGGACAGGTGGCCGCCTGTTTCGGCACCTTCGGCCCCGGCGCCTGCAATCTTTCCACCGGTGTCTGCGGCGCTTATCTGGACCGGTCGCCGATGCTCGTTTTCACCGATGAGATGGCCGAGACGATGCGGCCCCGCATCTGTCAGATGAACATAGACCACCAGGCCCTTTTCAAACCGATCACCAAATGGACAACCAGAATTGCCGACTCCACTATCGCCTCTACCCTGAACCGGGCCTTCAGCACTGCAGTATCGGAAGTTCCGGGGCCTGTTCATATCGGGCTTCCTGCCGGCATGGGTAACAGGGAGGCACTGCCAGAAACCTCTGTTGTTGCCGCTGCCGCTGTCATTGAGCCACCTGCTCGGGCAGCGCTGGAAGAGATGGCAGGACTCTTCGCATCTTCGCGAAAACCGATTATTGCCCTTGGCATCACAGCGCTGCGGGCCGGTGTGAGGGAGGCGATTCTTGAACTGATGCACACCTGCGGAATTCCAGCTGTTCTCACACCAATGGCGAAGGGTCTGGTACCAGACGATAACCCGCTCTTCGCTGGTGTTCTCGCCCACGCCCTCGGTGATCTCGTGGGCTCTATCCACCAGCAGGCTGATCTGGTGCTGGGAGTCGGCTATGATCCGGTTGAGATCAACTATGAAGAGTGGATTCCAGATGTTCCGGTTGTCCATCTGGATACGCGGCCGGCCGATCTCGACCGGCAGAGGTTTACGCTGTGCTGCGATGTTGTTGGAGATATTAAGACGTCTCTGCAATTTCTCCTGGCAAAGAACTTTCCCCGAAAAAAATGGGATCCCAGGGAACTGGCTCAGAACAGGGACCGGATAAAGCACCTGCTTAAGCCGCCGGCAGGTGTGTTTGGAGCCAGGAAGGTTCTTGATGAACTGCAGGCCTGTCTACCGAAAGACAGTATCATGACGTGTGATGTGGGTGCCCATCTCCACCTTATCGGACAACAGTGGAAGACCTGGTCACCCGAATGCCAATTGATGACGAACGGTTGTTCCTCCATGGGATTTGCGGTTCCTGCCGCCATTGCCGCTAAACTGGTTATGCCCGAGCGCACGGTCTGCTGCGTGACGGGAGACGGCGGCTTCTCCATGATGGCCGGAGAAATGGTCACGGCCAGACGACTTGGACTCAATTGCGTTTTTATCCAGATCATCGACTCGTATTTATCGCTTATTCGTATAAAACAGGAAAAAAAGGGCTACCATCGGTATGGTACAGATCTGGTGGGTTCAAACGGCAGCGGCCCCTGGTCGAACCGCATATTCGGTGTCCCCGTTGTCAGTGCCAACAACACGGCTGATTACCGGCTGGCTCTGCAGAGCGCTTTTGCTGCTGCTGGCCCTGTGGTTGTCGAAGCGCATGTCGATACGAATGAATACGACGAACTTGTCTTGAGAGGCAACAAATAATGAAACCAGTCAGGATCATACTCTGCGGCTGTGGTGGAGTCGGAAAAGCATTTCTTGGGTTATTGGCAGAGAAAGCCGGGGACATTGAACGGGAATATGGTATCAAACCTGTATTGCAGGCAGCCATTGATCTCAACGGCGCTGCCGTGGCTGAGGCTGGGCAGAGCCTTGACCCGGGGTATGTGCTGGCAGAACTGCAGAGCGGCAAGGAAGTGCAGGAATGTAAAAAGAACGGCAAACCGGGGATGACCGGCGTTGAGGTGATACGCTCGGTGGACGCGGATGTTCTTGTAGAAATGACCCCGACCAATCTCGTCGACGGCGAGCCGGGCACGGGCCATGTCCTCACGGCGCTTGGCCGCAAACGTGAAGTCGTCAGTGCCAATAAAGGGCCGTTTGTACTCTTCTATGGGAAGATGCTGGAGACAGCACGGCTGCATGGCTGCAGGTTTCATATCAGTGCGGCAGCGGCGGCAGCCCTGCCAACACTTGATGTCGGTACGATCTGTCTCTCCGGGGCTCGGGTTGAGTCAATAGAAGGAATTCTCAATGGGACGAGTAACTATATCCTCACCAAGATGCGACTCGAGGCGGTAAGCTACCAAGCTGCGCTCACCGAAGCACAGAGACTGGGTATTGCCGAAACCAACCCTGCCTACGATGTGGAAGGAAAGGATACGGCCAACAAGATGGTTCTGATCGTCAATCGCCTGTTTTCCAAGACATACACCCTGGCTGATATCTCTGTTGTCGGAATGACTCAGGTAACCGGTGAACTCATTGATGCCGCAGCAGCAGAGGGCAAGGTTATAAAACTGCTGGGAACCGCCCGACCGTCTGAAGGTGAATGGGAGATCCAGGTTGCTCCGGTGTGGCTGGCTGCCGACCATCCACTGGCCTCGGTGAACTATTCAGAAAAGGCCATCACCTATCGGACCGATACCATGGGGGACATCACCGTAATGGGTGGAAAGAGTTCTCCGCTGGGCGCGGCCGCGGCGGCGTTGAAGGACGTGATTAATGCTTTCAGGATCTGAGCCTCTTTCTTGTGAGGCCAGCCGCGCAGACTGAAACAATGTTACCGTCGTTCTATCCGGAGGCTGCCTGGATGATCCTGTGGTCAGGAGTGAAAGCACCCGGACCAGTGAACGACCTGCGAGGAGATTCTGTGCTACCGACCATTGCGCACAGTTTTTCCGAAGAAGACCTTCAAATTGCTCTACATTCGCTGGAAAGGGCATATGGCCTAGAACCCGAATGCTGGCAGGTGTGCTCCTTTCTCGGGCGGATATCCGCCAATAACCTCGATTTGGAAATTATCCCCGGGTGTTTTGCCGGATCTGCGGGATTATTCGGCAAATCAACCGTGGGCTTGCGAACGATCGCCGCACCTACACGCGAGCTTTTGAACGTTACGCATTGGAGCTCTCTCGTCATATGACTATCAAAGACGTGGCAGATCACCTCGATGTCAGCTGGGATATCGTCAAAGATATCCAGACACGGTACCTGGCCAAGAGATGATTTCCGGTTTGCGATACCCATGGAGTGCACTACAGTCTGGTTGAGACTAGCTCCTGAATGTCGCTTTGCTTACGCGCAGGTCAACGAAGAGCTGATCCGAGCGGTCAGGATGGCGGGGCAGAGGGACGATCGCCGGCTAATAGAGGTCATTGAGAGCGACACCGATGCCGACGGTGTTCTGGTACCAATTGTAATCAATCAAGCTCTCGCCGTAGCCGCTGAAGAGTTGGATATACCCGCGCAGTGGCCCGATGATCGGCGGGGTCACCCAGGAGAGTTCGACGGCCCCTTTGCCGCTGGTCAGACTGCCGCCAACCTGCAGGGACAGGCCATGGCCATTGATGCGATACAGTGCGGTAAGGTCGCCGTAACCGTAATAATCGGTGATGTCCGGGTTTTCATCTTCGTTGTCCTCCGGGATGCGATACCAGAGCCGTCCAAACAGGCCGAGATTGCCCCGTTCGACGCCGACTTCGACAAAGAGTCGATCCCAGCTGCGCGATAGAATGCCTGATCGACCGTTGGACTGGTGGTTGTAGCCGGCATTGAGCAGGTTCCAGTCGAAACCGGCAAACGACAGACCCGGCCGATAACTGAAGAACAATTCCGGCATGTAATTGGTTTCGCGAAACGGCCGGGATTGCTCATCATTATAAACCTGCCAGTGACTCTGCTGGGTGTAGGCCAGCCACAGACCGAGATGCCGGTCGTTACTGGCCCACAACCGGGTTTTGAAACTGATCTGCAGTTTGGCTTCGACCGAATCCAGGCCGGAGTTGTCCCCGAAGTCATCGAAGAGCGATGAATAAGGTGCTTTATTGTTGCTTGAGGTATAGCGGCCGGGCAGTGCATAGTTGCGTCGGTGGGTGGTGATCAGGGTGCTGCTGCTGTCGGCGTCAAAGGCCCAGACGGTATCGATCATCGATGGCGTGCGGGCTTCTTCGTAGGCGGGAGCGCCACTCTTGTCCGCCGTCTCATCAGGTGTCGTCGCCTGGTCGGGAAGGTTCAACCGATCGGTGGTGGTGGCGGCTGCCGGTTCGCCTGTGTCGCGGCCGCTGGCGCGGTCATAGCAGGCCAGTCGTTCGAGTGAATCGGCTATCTGGTGGCAATGGGCCAGTGAGGAAGGGGGTTGGGTCTGGGCCAAAGCGGCCGCCGGCAAGACGGTCAGTGCCAGTAAGGACAAAACAACGTGAGGGCTGTGGTGTAGTGGGCGCATAGGATGGTATGTCCGGCTGATGATGCTGGAGCTGCAGAGACGGATGGCAACCGGCAACGTGGCCGCGGAAACCGCTCTGCCTTCGTGGATGGTGTAGTGTAGCCGATCCGGGAGGGTTCGACAACGATTACCAACACCACTGCCGGACACGATACGTGGATCGGTATCCGGAGGATGGTGCGTTTCGGGAGGGCAGCGTGGTCGTTTATGATTCGAAATTTCTAGAAATATAGTTGACCGGAGAGCGGTGTTGCATTATCATTGGACTCGTCGGTTGTTCAAAGTGGAAACAGCCTGAATTGTGGACTTTTTTATGTCGTTTCGGACTGGTCGTGCAATGATTTTCATTGCTTAGTGCGAATCTTGTGGAGGGGGAAAAATGATGGATATGGATATCGCTGCGGCGCGGTGTGCCGAGATCGGCAATGTCACCAGGCTTTCCATCCTGCGCCTGCTCGTCAAGGCAGGGCGAGGTGGACTGTCGGTCGGGGAAATCCAGCGACACCTGGGTATTCCCGGATCGACGTTGTCCCACCATATCCAGCGCCTCGTTCACGTCGGTCTGGTCAGCCAGCGGCGGGACAGCCGGACGCTGTATTGCGAGCCGCAATACCAGGAAATCAGGGAGCTTGCCGAATTTCTTCTGGCCGAGTGCTGTACGCTGGAGGGTCGCGGGGAAGGGTGATAGGGTGATGGATCAGCAGAGGAAGGGCGCTGGTGTGTCTTATTTATTCGATAACACTAGAAATATAGGATAGAAAAATGGAAAGCGAACAACTGCTGTCGCTCCTCGAAGAATCGGTGCAATTTTTCCTGGTGACCATGGTGGAGCTGGCGGTGCTCTTTGTCGGCATCAGCTTTCTCGTCGGTGTGATCAATGAATTTCTTCCCCAGGAAAAGGTCCGGCGCTGGCTGTCGGGGCGCCGCGGGCGCGGCTATGTGATCGGCTCGATGCTCGGTAGCCTGACGCCGTTTTGCAGCTGTTCGACGATTCCGATGACCATCGGGTTGCTCAAGGCCCAGGCAGGGTTTGGTCCGACGATGACCTTTCTGTTTACCTCGCCGCTGGTCAATCCGATTATCGTGCCGCTGTTTCTCGTCCTGCTCGGCCCCCAGGTGACGGTGATCTATGTGGTTGTCTCCGTAACCATGGCCATCGCCATCGGTTTTATGCTGGAGCGAGCCGGATTTGCCCGTTATCTCAACCGGGAGATGGTTTATGGCAACGATTCCCCGGCTGCTTGCTGCGCTGCAGCTCCCTCGGACGCTGGTGCCGGTACCGGCCGGCAGGCACTGCAGCCGCTGCAGATGATCAGGCCGTTGTCCGCCGCGCCGTGCTGCGCCGCAGCCCCGGAATCAGGGGCAGAAACGGCGCTGATCACCGTCGTGGCCGCCGAGCCGGATGGTGAAGGCCGGTGGTCGCGGATCTTTTTCGATGCCCTCGGGCAGTTCAGGAAACTGCTGCCGTTTATCGTGCTGGGCGTGGCGATCGGTGCCGTAATCCATGGATTTTTGCCGACGGACGTGGTAACGCGACTGGCCGGTGCCGATAATCCGCTGGCCGTGCCGATCGCAGCGGTGGCAGGTATCCCGCTGTATCTCAGGGTCAGCACGATGGTGCCGATTGCGGCCAGTCTGATCGGCAAGGGAATGAGTGTCGGCGCGGTCATCGCGTTGATCATCGGCGGAGCCGGGGCGAGCCTGCCGGAGGTGGCCATGCTCAAGGGGATTTTCCGGCTGCCGCTGCTCATGGCGTTTCTCGGCTCGGTGCTGGTCACCGCCGTTGCGGCAGGTCTTCTCGTGCAGGCGGTGCTTTCCTAGGGAAGCAGGCGGTGTTGACGAGAACATGAGCGGGCGTTTGCTGGAACCGTTCATTTCCACCAAGGAGGCCGGCAGCGGCCTCGGCCTGCTGTCTCTGAAACTCTTTGCCTCCCACCACCAGGGGCGGATTGTCATCGGCAGGTCGTCGTTACTTGGCGGGGCGTGTTTCAGCGCCGTCATACCGAGCGGGATCGGTTGATGTTTCATCGATTCGCTCGCAGATGCGGTAGGCGGTCCGGAAGGTGAAGCTGCGGGAATGGCGAAACGGCAATTCCGCCCGGAACGGCCGGCAACGATACTGCTCAATTGCCGTGCGGCCGACCATCCCGGCCGGGTCATGAACCTGCCAGACGACGAGGAGTTGCGGTGTCAACCGGTATGGCTGAAGCGGCAGCGACGGTGTGATAACCGTTGATTCCGGGAAAAACAGGCGCATATTACCGCCGATGAACTTGTCCTCGGCGACGATGGTGCCGCCGTTAAAGCCGCTTTGAGAGATAGTTCGGGCCAGAGCCCGGAATGGGTAGTTATCCCGGCGCGGGCCGTCGGACAGGTCGACCAGATAGATCCGCAGCGGAATCAGGGCGGTGACGACAGCCGCGGCCAGCACCGCGATCAGCGAGAACAGCGCGGTCCGCCGGGCCGGCGGCTCGGCCGGCGGGGCGATCATCACGAACAAGAGCGGAAAAACGAAGAGGAAGGGCTGCAGCCAGCGCTGTTTGATCTGGGTGGTCTCGGTAACCAGGATGACCATCACGATCAGCAGCAGTGCCGCGCCGATAAAGCGGGCCAGGAGGCGTTGCTGCGGCGGGCCCGATCTCGCCGGCCATCGCGGTCGCAGCAATACCAGGGCGCAGAGCAGGAACGGCCCGACGAAGGCGAGTACGGCCACGACCAGATCGACCATGCCTTTGAGGACGTTGGCCAGATACGTTCCGCCCTGATCGAGCTGCATCCGCTGCAGGGTCTCCGCCGTTGCCAGTTCCGGATGGTTCAGGAACCAGACTCCGTGCGGTGCGACCAGCAGCGTGGCGGCCAGGATGGAGAGCAGGAGCGGCGGCCGCAGGAGCTTTTTCCGGTACTCGGGGATGGAGACGACGGCCAGGAGCAGGGCGAGCGGTACGAGCACGAAATTGTATTTGGCCAGAACACCGCAACCGATTGTTATCCCGAGAAGAATGAAATGGCCTGTGGTGCCGCCCTGGAGCAGACGGATAAGCAGATAGAGCGTGGCCGCCGCGGCGGTGGTCACCAGCACGGAGTGGATCTGGTCGACCTGGGCCTCGCCGACGATTTGCGGCAGCAGCAGCAGTGAAAGCGCGCCGAGGGCGGCGGTCTGCCGATTGTCGGTGAGCAGTCGGCCGATCCGGTAGGTGAGCAGGTAGACCAGCGCGAGCAGCAGATTTTTTAGCACTGCCAGCGCCAGGATACCCGGACCGAACACGGCGAAGAACAGTATCTGGATCCAGGTATAGAGTGGCGGCTGGGCGTTGTAACCGAGGGAAAAATGCTGGGTCAACAGCAATTGCTCGCTCTCGTCGATCACCGCACCGGGAGTGGTGATCATGCGTACCATGACCTGCAGGATAAAATAGCAGATGATGAACAGCGGAACGTGCTCCAGCAGCAGGCGGCCGGTTCTGGTCAGCATGGCTTCTCCTGGCGGCAGCGGCCGGTGTCGGTATCGCCGAAAGAGAATTTTCGGGTGACGAAATTGTAGAAAAAGATCAGGCCGACGGTCACCACTTTGGCCGCTACAGGAAAACCGGCCAGCGGGGTATGGTGTGTCAGCAGGTAGATGATCGCGGTGCCGAGCAGGACGCCGAGGCCGGCAAAACAGAGCGACAGGGCGATTGATTTTCGCAGCGTATTGGTCGGTGTGAAGACGAAGGTGTACTGCAGGGTGAAATTGATAACCATACCGGTCGCCGCACTGATCGCGTGGGCCGGTGTCGGCGAGATGACGGTGATCAGCGCCAGATAGAGCAGGAAATCGACGCTGGTGGCGATGATCGAACTACCGAAGAACTTGACGATCTTCACCGGTCTTCTTCCTTGATCGAATAACTGTCGAGCCGCTCCCGCTCGCGGTTGTAGACGATCAACTCGGCTATCGTGCCGATGACGAAGACCTGAATACCGGTGCTGATCAGAAAGATCGAAATACTGAACAATGGACTCGTGCCGATCGACTCACCGCCGAGCCAGCGGCCGAAAAACAGGTAGCCGAACAGGGTGGCTCCCAGTACGAAGAAAAAGGCGGCGACCCAGCCGAACAGGTGCATCGGCCGGTTCAGATAGGTGGTGATGAAGATCACCGTCAACAGATCGAAAAAGCCCCGGGCGTAGCGCTCCAGACCGAATTTTGAAATGCCGAAACGGCGCTTGCGGTGATGGATCGCCAGTTCTTTGATGCGAAAGCCCTTCTTGTGAGCGAGCAGTGGAATGAAGCGGTGCAGTTCCCCGTAGAGCCTGATTTCATCGACTACCTGCCGGCGGTAGCATTTGAAGCCGCAATTATAGTCGTTGAGTTTCAGGCCGCTGAGCAGTGACACCACCCGGTTGAAGATCGCCGACGGCACGGTCTTTTCGCGCGAGTCCTGGCGGTCGATCTTCCAGCCGGAGACGAGGTCGCAGCCGCTCTTGAGTTCGTCGAGAAAGCGGGGTATTTCGGCCGGATCGTCCTGCAGATCGCCGTCCATGGTGATGATGGTGTCGCCCCGGGCCTTGTTGAAGCCGACCTGCAAGGCCGCCGATTTGCCGGAATTGCGGCGCAGCGCCACATAGTGAGTCCGGTCGTCGGCAGTTGCCAGGGCCCGGATCACGGCGGTGCTGTCGTCGGTGCTGCCGTCGTCGACGAAAATGATCTCATAGTCCTCGCCGAGCGAGCCCATGACCGTTCCTATCTCGCGGTGGAGCGTCTCCAGCGAGGCCTGTTCGTTGAACACCGGTATAACGATGGAAATCATGGCAGTTTCCCGACTGGTTGACGATGCGCCGCACCTGCCGCGGCTCGCGAAACACGGCGGGCGAACCGTCGTGCGACGTGCGGTATAATGCCCCGTTTTCCGTTCCCGGTCAAGCTCTCTGCGTGGGGCAGGTTCCCGTCATCGGTCGGTCAGCTGCGAGACGGCAATGGGCGCGTGTCGGAGGGGCGGCTCGATTGTCGGCGTGAGTGCAGCATGTATCAGGACGGGGTGCCGCCGAGCAGGGGCAGTTGCCGGTCGATCTTGAAATAGACGAGAAACAGGGCTTCACCGTCGGTCTGGGTCGGTGTTCGGCGTTTGTAGCGTTCAATCAGCTCCCGATCGGAGCTTTCCCCGGTCTTTTCGAGGAAGAGTCGTTTACCGTGGTAGCCGGGGCCCTGTTCGATGAACAGGTAGGTGGCATACGGGTTTGATTGCAGATTGGCATGGGTCAGGCGGTCGCGCATGACGAATGCCAATGTTCCGTCATCGAGAAAATGAGGTCGCGAATAGATGGCCGCATCGACGCGGCCGGAGCTGTCGGCGGTGGCCAGGATGCCGGTTCCGCCGGTATTTTCGAAATAGTCAAACAATTCCATGGGAGGCCGCTCCTTTAAGATAATTATCGGCTGAATGGTTGGGAAGAGGTACCGGCGGTGGCATGGCGTCAGCCATGTCCGTCTTCGACGGCATGGACGAACAGGTCGGCTCCGGCAATGGTTTCCAGTACGTTGGCACTGGTGGCGGACAGCACCACCGGCGGTGCGGCGTCATGCTCGAGGGCCTCCTGCCAACGGGCCGCGCAGAGACACCAGCGATCGCCCGGCAGCAGGCCGGGGAAATGAAATTCCGGTCTCGGTGTGGATAAATCGTTGCCGCTTTCTTTGGAAAAGCTCAAAAATTCCTCGGTAGCCACCACGCAGACGCCGTGCACCCCGATGTCCTCCGGTCCGGTGCGGCAGGATCCATCACGGTGAAAGCCGGTCAGCGGCTCGATGCCGCATACCTGCAGCACCATTCCCAAAACATTTTTTTCGGAGGTCATGTCGTTTTTTTATTCCTGTCGTTTTCCGGTGATGCCGGGGAGATGACGATCTGTACAAACATAGTAAGCAAAAGTATGGGCTGCGCAAGGAGGGGCTATTCGTATTTTGCTTCGCCATG
>CAZUJZ010000058.1:0-16082 GCA_964620665.1 uncultured Desulfofustis sp.
TGGTGTCGTCAGGACGCCAATCCGGATTTTTATATCGCCGGCTTCAAGTTTGCCGCGCTGCCCGCCGATCTCGGCGAGCATCTGCGACAGCTGGTCAGTGAGTTCAGTCTCGAGGAGAGTTTGCAGACCGTCGGGGCGGAAACCCCGGCCTGCAGCCTGACCCACACCAGCGGCGGTACGTCAGCCTGAGGATCAGCGGGCCAATTGAGCGTGCGCTTCGGCGATCAGCGACTCCCTGAACTGTTCCACGTATCGGTCCACGTCGCGCTGCCAGGACCCGAAAAGCGACAGGTCTTGATCGTCGAGAACGCTGTTTTGCAGGATTGAGTTGGCGGGGCGATGGGCCGGGGTCGGGTAGTCGGCGGTGGTGCAGGGCTCAAAGGAGTGCGGCACCGCCATCTTTTTTAGGAAATAACAGGCCCCCTGATACCAGGAGCAATACCCGTCGGCGGTTGCGTGAACGATACCGGACAGCGAGGTGTCGAGCAATACTCCGATCTGGCGGGCCAGCGTGTGCGACCAGGTCAGCGAGCCGAACTGGTCGTTGACGATGGTAAAGGGCCGCTTCGGGTCGGACAGTGCCAGGCGCAGCATGGTCTTCAGGAAATTGGGCCCGTGGGCTGAATAGAGCCAGGCGGTGCGCAGCACCAGCGCACCCGAGGCTCGCTCCAAAACCGCCTGCTCGCCGGCCAGCTTGCTTCGGCCGTACTCGGACAGGGGGTTGACCGGATCGCTTTCCCGGTAAGGCTCCGGTGGCTTTTTCCGGCCGTCGAAGACGTAATCGGTCGAGATGTGCACCAGCCGGCAGTCGGCCTGCGCAGCGCAATCGGCGAGAAATCGGGGGCCGTCGGCATTGATTCGCCACGCGTCCTGCGATTCGCTCTCGCAGCGGTCCACCGCGGTGAAAGCGGCGCAGTTGATGGCGATGTCCGGCCTGCTGCCCGCAAAGAGTTCTTTCAAGCTGTCGGGGTTGCCGATATCGACATCCGGGTAATCGACGGCGGTCAGCCGGTGGCGATCTTCCAGCACCGAGATGCAGTCGGTGCCGAGCTGGCCGCCGCTGCCGATAATCAGTATGTTCATGGTCAGTTCAGGTTGTGGTTGTTTTCGGGAAAGTCCCGTTCGCCGATAATATCCATGATATAGCGGCCGTACTGGTTTTTCATAGTTTCCCGGGCCAGGGCCGCCAGCTGGTCGACGCTGATATAGCCGAGCTGGTAGGCAATTTCCTCGATGCAGGCGATTTTCAGCCCCTGCCGATCCTGGACTGCCTGGACGTAGCTCGATGCCTGCTGGAGCGATTCGTGCGTGCCGGTATCCAGCCAGCAAAAGCCCCTGCCGAGTGGCTGCACACTCAGGTCGCCGCGACGCAGGTAGGCGAGATTGACATCGGTGATTTCCAGCTCGCCTCGCGGCGAGGGCTTGACCTGCTCGGCGATGGCGACGACATCGTTATCATAGAAATAAAGACCGGGCACCGCGTATTTCGATTTCGGTCGGGCCGGTTTTTCCTCGATGCTGACCACCCGCTTTTGCTCGTCGAACTCGACCACCCCGTAGCGTTCCGGGTCCTTGACCAGATAGCCGAAGATCAGCCCGCCGCTTTTCAATTGCGCCGCTTCCTTTACGATGCCGGTAAAGCCGGGCCCGAAGAAGATATTGTCGCCCAGGATCAGGCAGACCGAATCGTTGCCGATAAAGGGCTTGCCGATCAGAAAGGCCTGGGCCAGTCCGTCCGGACTGGGCTGCATCTCGTAACTGATCGACAGGCCGAGATAGGAACCGTCGCCGAAGAGCTCACGGAAAATGGGCAGATCGTGCGGTGTGGAAATGATCAGAATGTCCCTGATGCCGGCCAGCATCAGCACCGATAACGGATAATAGATCATCGGTTTGTCGTAGACCGGAATGAGTTGCTTGCTGATCACTTTGGTCAGCGGATAGAGGCGGGTACCGGAGCCGCCGGCGAGGATGATTCCTTTCATGATGAGAGATAACCTGTCGGAAAAGCTTTACTGATCGGTCTTGATAGGGGTACATTAGGCCCCGCGGGAAGCGTATTGCAAACGAATATAACAGCCTGGACGAAAAAGAAAACGAAAAATGGCCGCCGTGACGATCCCCCCCTGCTTCAAAGCATACGATATTCGGGGCAAGGTTCCCGACCAGTTGTCCGCCGACCTGGCGCTGAAAATCGGCAGGGTCTTCGCTCAAACCTACCGGCCGGCGGCGGTGGCCCTCGGTCATGATATCCGGCTGTCCAGCCCGGAACTGACCTTTGCGGTGGCACGGGGGCTCTGCGAGATGGGGGTCGACGTCCTGCATCTCGGGCTCTGTGGTACTGAAGAGGTGTACCATGCCGCCTTCAGCATGGTCGATCAGGGGATTGACGGCGGTATTATGGTGACCGCCAGTCACAATCCGGCCGACTATAACGGCATGAAGTTCGTGACCCGAGGTGCCCGCCCGGTGACCGGTGCCAACGGATTGTTCCGGATGGGCGAGCTGATCGGCAGCGACCGGGTCCCCGAACCGGCCGGCCGACGTGGCGGCCAGCGGCGACAGCTGGACAAGACGGTCTATCGGGACCATCTGCTCGGTTATATCGCCGGGGCTCGGTTGCGGCCGCTGAAACTGGTGGTGAACAGTGGTAACGGCTGCGCCGGCCCGATTATCGACCTGCTCGAGCCGCATCTGCCTTTTTCCTTCATCCGTCTCCATCACCAGCCGGATGGCAGCTTTCCCCATGGAGTGCCCAACCCGCTGCTGCCGGACAACAGAGAGGAGACGGCGGCGGCGGTGCGCGAACATCGGGCCGATCTTGGGATTGCCTGGGACGGTGATTTCGACCGCTGCTTTTTCTGGGACGAGCAGGGCCGCTTTGTCGACGGCTATTACCTGGTCGGCCTCCTGGCCCTGGAGATGCTGCGCCTTGAGCCCGGCGGCACCATCCTGCACGATCCCCGATTGGTCTGGAACACGCGGGAGTTGGTGGAAGAGGCGGGGGGGCGGCCGATTATCACCGAGACGGGGCACGCCCTGATCAAAGAGCGGATGTGGCGGGAGGGCAGCATTTACGGCGGCGAGATGTCGGCGCACCACTATTTCCGCTCGTTTGGCTGCTGTGACTCCGGCATGATCCCCTGGCTGCTTGTCTGCACACTGCTCGGCAGAACCGGAAAGCCGTTGTCCGAGTTGATCGGCGAGCGTCTGGAGAAATACCCGATTTCCGGGGAAATCAATTCACCGGTCGATGATGCCGATCTGGCTATCGAGCGGATCAGAAAACATTTTCCCGGCGGCGAGGTGGACACGACCGACGGATTGAGTGTTGCCTTTGGCGATTTTCGTTTTAATGTGAGAAAGTCCAATACCGAGCCGTTGCTCAGGCTCAACGTCGAGACACGCGGCGATCGCGCCCTGCTCGAGGAGAAGACAAACGAACTGCTGACCCTGATCCGCGGTTGATGGGACGATGGTGTGCCGCGATTGATTTTTCAGCACAACAGGAGAAACCATGCTCGCAATCCAGCCGGTAATTCTGGCGGGCGGGACCGGGTCCCGACTCTGGCCGCTGTCCCGGGAAATATACCCGAAACAATTACTCTGTTTGACCGGGCACCATTCGTTGCTGCAGACCACCCTGAAGCGTGTGCAGGCCCTGGTCGGTGTGTTGGCGCCGGTGATCGTGGTCGGCGAGGAACATCGCTTCGTTACCCGCAGCCAGGCAGAGGAAGTCGGCATTAACGAAGACTATGCGATCCTGTTGGAACCGGTCGGCCGCAATACCGCTCCGGCGATCGGTGGTGCCGTCGAGTTTGTGCGCAGTCATGGTGCGGCCGAAGATGTCATTATCCTGGTGCTCCCGGCCGATCACCTGATCCGGGACGAGGCGGCCTTTGGTGCTGTGGTGGAAGAGGCGGCCAGGCGGGCGGCGAGCGGCGCCATCGTCACCTTCGGCATTCCTCCGCAGCGTCCGGAAACCGGCTATGGCTATATTGAGCGTGGTGCAGACGATACCGTCGTTTCCTTCAAGGAAAAACCGGCGCGAAGCGTGGCCGAGCACTACCTGGCCGCGGGTAATTATTACTGGAACAGCGGTATGTTCGCCTTTTCCGTCGCCACATTTCGCCAGCAAATGGACGTTCATGCCCCGGAGATCCTGGCCTGCATGGACAGAGCGGTGGCCGACGGAGCCAGCGACGGTCGATTTTTCCGGCTCAACCTGGCCGACATGGAGCAGTGCCGTGACGATTCCATCGATTACGCGCTGATGGAAAAGACCGACCGGGCGGTGGTCGTCACCGCCGAAATGGGTTGGAGCGATATCGGCAGCTGGCAGGCGCTCTATGACGTGTTGGACAAGGATGAGCAGGGCAACGTCAGCCAGGGCGACGTATTGCTCGAAGACACGAAAAATTCGCTGATCCGGGCCGAGGATGTGATGGTGGCCGCCGTCGGTCTGGAGGATACCCTGGTGGTTGAGACCGCCGACGCGGTGCTGGTCGCGCCACTGTCCCGTTCCCAGGATGTGAAGAAAATTGTTGCTCGATTGAAAAAAGAACGACGTCACGAGTTCAAGACCCACCAGACCGTTCACCGCCCCTGGGGGAGTTATTCGGTTTTGGAGATCGATCAACGCTACCAGATCAAGCGGATAACGGTCAATCCCGGCGAGAAGCTGTCATTGCAGATGCATCATCACCGTTATGAGCATTGGGTGGTGGTCAAGGGAACGGCCAGGGTGGTCAACGGCGATGCGGAGATCCTGCTCTACGAAAATCAGTCGGTTTATATCCCGGCCGGCAACCGGCATCGGCTGGAAAACCCGGGCGTGATACCGCTGGAGTTGATTGAGGTGCAGATCGGCAGCTACCTCGGCGAGGACGATATCGTTCGATTCGATGACATCTATGGGCGCCACGACTCCTGAACACCGCCCGCAGCAGTTCTGACAGCCGCGATCAAGCCCGGGTGGATCAACCGATCGGGTGAGGCCGGCGGCTGTCAGTGGTCCGGTCGACCGGTCTTCTGCATCTTTTTAAATGCTTCGGTATAGCGGCGGAATACCCGGCGCCCCTCGCCTGACATCTTGACGAATTCGATGCCGGAAACAAAGCGCTTGCCCTCCGGGTTCGAATAGGTGACCCGGCCTTCCATATCGATCAGATCTTCTTCGATACCGATGGTGATCTCCAGCGTGTCTTCGGTGGACAGCGGTTCCGTCGTCTCCATCTTGATGCCGTTGACGCTGACGTCGAGCGTTCTGCCCATCGAATAACGTCCCTTGTTGCGGTCTTTGTCCAGGACGGTATAATCAAGCAGATGCAGAGAATCCAATCTGATGAACTTCCGTTTTTCACCGTGTGCCATGCAAACTCCTCACCTGTTGGAGTGTCCTGGGAACGAACAGAGGTCGGGAAACAAAGCATGGATGGCGGACCGTTCCGCCGGGACCACGCCGCGTTCGGTTATCAGGCCGGTCACCAGCCGTGCCGGGGTGATGTCGAAACCGTAATTTTTCGCCCTGGTGGATGCCGATGTTATGCTGACTGTTTCGCGTCTGCCGTCTTTCGTTAGTCCGGAAATCTGGGTGATTTCCTCCCCTGATCTCTGTTCTATCGAAATTTCAGTACCTTTGTCAAGTGTCCAGTCAAACGTGGAACTCGGTAGCGCGACATAAAAGGGTATGGAGTTGTCCCGAGCGGCCAGGGCCTTCAGGTAGGTGCCGATTTTGTTGGCCACATCACCGGTATGGGTGGTTCGGTCTGATCCGACCAGGACCAGGTCCACTTCACCGCATTGCATCAGGTGACCGCCGGCATTGTCGGTGATCAGGGTGTGGGCGATTCCCTCCTGCTCCAACTCCCAGCAGGTGAGCCGGGCGCCCTGGTTCCAGGGCCGGGTCTCGTCGACCCAGACATGGAGATCGATGCCGTCGTCCCGGGCCGCGTAGATCGGCGCGGTGGCGCTGCCGTAGTCGACAAAGGCGAGCCAACCGGCGTTGCAATGCGTCAGGATATTCACGCGTTTTTCTCCCTTCTGTTGCCAGATCTCACTGATCACCTGCTTGCCGTGCTGACCGATCTGTTGGCAAAAGCGGGCATCTTCGTCGGCGATTTCCTCGGCGGCGGTCCAGGCGGCAGCCCTGATGGCGGCAGCCGCGTCGAGACCGTCGGTGGCGGCGAGCACCCGCCGTACCGCCCAGGCCAGGTTGACGGCGGTGGGTCGGGCCGAGATGAGCATCTCGGCGGCGGCCAGCATGTCGTCTCGAGCCCGGTCTGTATCAGCTCCCAAGGCTGCCAGATACATGCCGTATCCGGCCGTTGCCCCGATCAGTCCGGCACCCCGGACGAGCATCCGGTTGATGGCCCGGTACGCATCGTCCGGAGAAGACAGTGTCCGGATGACGAATTGGTGCGGCAGGTCCCGCTGATCGATAATCTTGATCAATCGCCGGTTGTCGGGATCGGGCCAGATGGTTCGGTAGTGAATGCCGTTGATGTTCATAATCAATGAAGGGAAGAGGTGAGAAGCGGGAGCCGTACCCGGCGTGCAGGCCGGTCTGCGTCGACGTGCCATGGTAGCCGGATGAACATCGTTCGTCAACACGGGTGATCCACAAGGGTGGTCCATGAACGGCGCTGAGGTCGCCCGTCCGGAGAAGGATCGGCCTCAGCGTCGGCGATAAGGGCGGGGACGGACTGTGATGCGTGGTGCCTCTGGCCGGAAGAGTTCAGGGAAACCCATTTTTTAATTTGAATATTATGCCAAACATGTTATCCAAGTGTCTGAGAAATACAAAAATATAACAAAAATGTAAAAATACAACCAAACGAACGACACCCAACGGAGGACTTCCATGAACAATGCGGATACCGCCTTTATCCTGGCCGCTGCTGGACTGGTTTTTTTGATGACGCCGGGGCTTGCCCTGTTTTACGGGGGCATGGTCCGGGGAAAAAACGTGTTGGGAACGATCATGCAGAGCCTGTTCATGATTTCACTCATCACTATCGAGTGGATCTACCTCGGCTATTCCATGTCTTTTGGTCCGACCATCGGCGGCATTATCGGTGATTTGTCCTGGTTCGGTCTGCGGGGGGTTTCTTCTGCGCCAAGTCCCGATTATGCCACCACGATTCCGCAGATCGTCTTCATGATCTATCAATGCATGTTCGCCATCATTACCCCGGCGCTGATCACCGGCGCCTTTGCCGAGCGGGTCAGGTTCGTTCCGTTTATCGCGTTTTCCCTGCTCTGGGCCGTGCTTGTCTATAATCCGGTCTGCCACTGGATCTGGGGCAAGGGCGGCTGGCTCGGAGCAATGGGGGTGATGGATTTTGCGGGCGGTCTGGTGGTCCACGCCACCTGCGGCATGGCGGCACTGGCCGGGGTATTGGTGATCGGCCCGCGCAAGGGCTATGGAAGAACCAGTTTCATGCCGCACAGTCTGCCGATGACCGTCATTGGTACAGCCTTGCTCTGGTTCGGCTGGTTCGGCTTCAACGGTGGTTCGGCCCTGGCCGCCGACGAGGTGGCGGGGACAGCGTTTGTCGCCACCCATCTGGCCGGCATGGCCGGTATGGCCATGTGGGTTGCCGCGGAGTGGCTGACGCGGGGTAACCCGACCACCCTCGGGGCCGCTTCGGGGGCCATCGCCGGGTTGGCCACGGTGACCCCGGCGGCAGGTTTTGTCGGGCCGAACAGCGCCATCCTCATTGGTTTCCTCGGTGGCGCGCTCTGTTTTGCCGCGGTGAACCTCAAGGTCCGGTTGAACCTGGACGATTCGCTTGATGTGGTCGGTATCCACGGTGTCGGCGGTCTGCTCGGCACCCTGTGCCTTGGAATTTTTGCCAGCACCGCGGTCAATCCGGGCGGGGTGGACGGCCTGC
Source organism: uncultured Desulfofustis sp. (assembly GCA_964620665.1). Classification (GTDB taxonomy): domain Bacteria; phylum Desulfobacterota; class Desulfobulbia; order Desulfobulbales; family Desulfocapsaceae; genus Desulfofustis. The sequence continues at coordinate 7,896 of CAZUJZ010000058.1, forward strand.
TGGCCGGCAACCCGGGTCAATTTTTCCGGCAGGTGTTTGGTGCCGTCGTGGTAAGTGGGTATGCCTTTGGCATCAGTTGGGTTATATTCAAAGTGCTCGACGCGACCATCGGTCTCCGTCTGACCGATGAAGCGGAGGTGGCCGGTCTGGATTCCACCGAGCACTCGGAGACTGCCTATAATAGTTGATGATCGTCGATCGGCCCGGGGCGCTGCCGGTATAGAGCGGGGCCGGGTCTGCCGGGGCTCGTGCTGTCGCCCGGTGCGGTGATCGGTATCGTTTACTGCCTGAGAGGGGAATGCCATGAAAAAAATAGAAGCGATAGTCAAACCGTTCAAGCTCGATGATGTCAAGGACGCCTTGAATGAAATCGGGATCAAGGGAATGACAATTACCGAAGTCAAGGGGTACGGTCGTCAGAAGGGACATACCGAGATTTATCGGGGCGCCGAGTATGTTGTCGATTTCATACCCAAGATCAAGCTCGAGGTGGTGGTGCCCGCGGACATTGCCGACCAGGTGGTCGAGAAGATCCGGGAAGCTGCCAATAGCGGCAAGATCGGCGACGGCAAGATTTTTGTCATACCGGTTGAGCGGGTCGTCAGGGTGCGCACCGGTGAAGAAAACCGCGACGCGGTCTGAGTTTCATGGAGCAGCGGCTCAACAGACAACGTCAGGCATTGGATGAACTCTGGGCAAAAGGGCTGAGGGGGGCGTCGCTGCTGCGTCAGCACAGCCGGCTTGCCGATCGGTTAATCGTCGAATGCTTCGCCGGCATTGACGACGAGCGAGCAACTTCCCAGGTGGCGGTGGTGGCCCTGGGCGGGTATGGAAGGGAGGAGTTGTTCCCGTTTTCCGACATCGATCTGATGATCCTGTTTCGCCCGGCCGTGCGCGAGAATATTTCCCGGCTCGCCGACGCTGTTTTGTATCCGCTCTGGGATACCGGGTATGAAATCGGCCACGGCGTCAGGACCGTCGAAGAGTCGCTGCAGCAGGCCGCCGATGACTTCATCTTCCGGGTGGCGTTACTCGACGCTCGCCTGCTGGCCGGCAGCGAGCAGGTGTTCGCCGAGTTGACGGAGGCGTACCAGCGCGATTTCGTTGACGGCCGGCGGCACGATTTTGTAAGCAACCTCAGTCGCTTCAACGAGGAGCGGCGGGGACGTTTCGGCAGTCATGGCTATCTGCTCGAGCCAAACATCAAGGAGAGCAGGGGCGGTCTGCGCGACGTCCAGTCCGTGCTCTGGGCGGCCAAGGTGGTTTTCGGCATCACCTCGTTTGCCGGCATCGTCGACGCCGGATTTATGCTGCAATCGGAAGCGGAACGTTTCCTGGCGGCTTATGACATGCTGGTGCAGATCAGGAACCGGCTGCATTATCTCAGCGGGCGCAAGAATGACCAGCTCTATTTCGAGCAGCAGGAGGCGATGGCCGACGCTTTCGGCTACGAGGCGGAACAGGTGAAACTCAGCGTTGAGCGGTTCATGCGCGATGTCTACGGCCACCTGCGTATCGTCACCGTCTTCAGCGACCGCTTTTTCGACCATGTCAATGAGGTGCTCGGTCTTGACGGCCGGCATGACGGGCCGAGCGACCGAGTGGTGGAAAAAGGTATCGAGATTCGCGGCAGCCGGGTCCATCTGGTGGCCCGCGATACCGAGCTGGCCGGCAAACCGCACCTGCTGATGCGTGTCTTTCTCGCGGTGGCGCGTTTTGGTGTGCCGTTGCACCATCGTTCAAAGATGATGGTCACCCGGCATCTCGGTCTGATCACCCCGAAGCTGCGCAGTTCGCCCCGTATGGCCAGACCGTTTCTCACGGTGTTGGCTACTTCGGGTGCGCTGCCGGTTCTGGAGGTGATGCTCGACACCGGCCTGCTCGGCATGTATCTCCCTGAATTCGCCCGGATCGATTCTCTCGCCCAGCACGATGTCTATCACATTTATACCGTTGACCACCACTCCCTGCAGGCGCTGGACGAGCTGCACCGAGTGGTCGGGGAGGAGCCGGGCATCGCCGCTCTGATTGTTCACCGCACCCCCTTCCATCTGGCCGCGCTGCTCCATGATATCGGCAAGAACAGCGGGCGGGATCATTCAGAATATGGGGCCGAACTGGCAGCGGTGATCGGCGGGCGGCTCTGCCTGTCCGACCAAGAGATCGATCTGCTCGTATTTCTTATCCGTCATCACCTGTTCATCCCGGAAAATGCGCTTCGTCGGGATCTCGAGGATCGCAATTTTATCAAACGGTGTGCCGAGGCCATCGGTGATGCCGAGCGACTGGCCATGTTGTACCTGCTGTCGGTGGCCGACTCGCGGGCCACCGGTCCGTCGGCCTGGAGCGATTGGAAGGCGACGCTGATGCACGATCTGTATCGCAAGGTGGCGACCTACCTGGCCCATAGCGACGAGGAGATCGACGTAACGACGATGGTCGACCAGCAGTACGAGGAAGGTGTGGTGTGGCTGCGGCAACAGGTTGACGAACTGGCCGCCGGAGAGCAGGGGCTGCAGATGGCCGTCGACGACCTGGCGGCCGACTACCTGTGCAGCTTTACGCCGGGCACCGTGTTGTCCCATCTCCGGTTGCATCGTGACTCTTATCAGGTCATCAGGCAGAAGTCCCTGCTGCTTGCCGAGGAGGCGGGGGATCATTGGTCGGTACTGGTCATGACGTTTGATCAGCCGGGGCTTCTGGCCAAGATCTGCGGGGTGATGACCCTGAACAACCTCAGTGTGGTCAATGCTCAGATCTTTACCTGGCCCGATGGTACGGTGGTCGATATGATCGATGTCCGGCCGGCCGATGATTTCACCTTTGCCGAATGCGATTGGCAGGACATCAACCGGCAGCTTGATCTCGCAGTCAATCATCGACTTGGCCTGAGCGGTCTTCTTTCCAAAAAACTCAGCAGAGCCACCGGCCGACGACTCGATCTGGCCGGGAGTCATGAGTACCGGATCGAAGTGGAAAACGAGAGTTCCGATGACTTTACCATCATCGAAGTCCATGCCGCCGACCTGCCCGGACAGCTCTACCGGATTACCCAGGTGCTCGCCGACTTGGGCATCAATATCCACAAAGCGTTCATTGCCACCGAAGTGGGTCAGCTGATCGACGTTTTTTATGTGCTCGACAAGCGTGGCCGACGGATCGAAGAGCCGATGCTCCGTGAGGCGTTGACTAACATGGTGTTGCAGGCCCTTGGCCGGCCCTGATCGGCGCCATTTTTCACAATATTGTAATAAATATTTATTTTGCCATTTTTTAGTTGCGCATATTGTAACAAATTGGTAAACGACGGGTGACTGATTGCAACGGCATCAGCTCACCATTCCACCCTGAATACGATAGGAGACCTTAGCGATGACACGAGATGAAATAATGAGGATAATCGAGGAAAAGAATATCCATTTTTTTCGCCTTCAGTTCGTAGACATTTTCGGCTTTATGAAGAACGTGGCTATCCCGCGCAGCCAGATCGAGAAGGCGCTGGATGGCAAGATGATGTTCGACGGCTCGTCGATAGACGGGTTCGTGCGCATCAACGAGTCTGATATGTACCTCAAGCCCGATTACGATACCTTCGTCGTGTTGCCCTGGCGCAACAAAGAAGGGAGGGCCGCGGCCCGGGTCATCTGCGATGTCTACATGTCGGACGGGGCCACCCCCTTTGAAGGCTGCCCACGGGTGAATTTGAAACGCGTGCTGGCCGAAGCGCGTGAACTCGGCTTTACGATGAACGTCGGTACCGAGTGCGAGTTCTTCCTGTTCGAGTATGACGAGGACGGCATGCCGACCACGGTCAGCCAGGATGTCGCCGGCTACTTCTCGCTCGATCCGGAGGACAAGGCCAACGACTGCCGCCGGGAGATCATCGAAGTGCTGGAAAAAATGGGCTTTGAGATCGAGGCGTCCCACCACGAGGTGGCCGAGGGGCAGCACGAGATCAACTTCAAGTATGCCGATGCGCTGACCTGCGCCGACAATACCATCACCTTCAAATGGGTGGTCAAGACCATCGCTTCCAGGTATGGCCTGCATGCCACCTTTATGCCGAAGCCGATTTTCGGCATCAACGGCTCGGGCATGCACACCAACCAGTCCCTGTTCAACCTGGACGGCACCAACGCCTTCTTCGACGAGAAGGATAAACTGCAGCTTTCCGCGGTTGCCTATCAGTACATCGCCGGCATCCTGAAAAATGCCCGCGGTTTCGTCGGTGTCACCAACCCGCTGGTCAACTCCTATAAACGGTTGGTGCCGGGTTATGAAGCGCCGGTCTATGCCGCCTGGTCCGCCTCCAACCGGTCGGCGATGGTCAGGATCCCGGCGGCTCGCGGGATGTCGACCAGGACCGAGGTGCGCTGTCCGGATCCGAGCACCAACCCTTACCTGGCCCTGGCGATGATGCTCAACTCCGGTCTCGACGGCATTAAGAACAATATCGAGCCGCCCCCTCCGGTCAACAAGGACATCTTCGAGATGACCCGGGCCGAAATGGAACAAGACGGTATTACCGTGCTGCCCGGCAGTCTCGAAGAGGCCGTCGTCGAGTTGAAAAACAACCCGATCGCCAAGGAGACTCTCGGACCGCATATCTTCGAGAAGTATATCGAGGCCAAGGAAAAGGAGTGGGACGAATACCGCTGCTCCATCTCCGAATGGGAGCTTGATAACTACCTCCGCGTCTACTGATCCCGTCACTGCCACGCCGAGCTTTCACGGCGAAAAGGCCCGTATGCCGTTCGCGGCGTACGGGCCTTTTTCATTGGTGCTTGATCAAGCCGGAGCGACACGGTAAAAGGAAGGCGACACGTGGCGACACAAAGACACGGGCGATCGGGGAGATCATGAGCAGGAAGAGCAGCTATCAAGGATCGGAACAGCTGGGTGGAACGCTCTCCGGCATCATCCGGGACCACCAATGGGACTATAAGTTTGATCAGCACCGGATTTTTTCCGACTGGTCCACCCTTGTCGATCCTGAGGTCGCCGCCCATGCACGGCCGCTCAAGGTGGTCAAGGATGTCCTCGTCCTGGAGGTCGATAACTCGGCCTGGATGCAGCAGCTGCGGTTCCAGAAACTGCAGCTGCTCGAATTGCTCAACGGCCGGTTGCGCATCGCCCGCTTCAGCGATATCCGTTTCACCCTGCGCGGCAAGGAACCGGAGCCGCAGAGCCGTCCGGCCGCCTCGGTCCGTTTCGAGCCGCCGCCTGCCGACCAGATAGCGGCCTTCAAAAAGCAGATCGAGATCATCGAAGACGAGGCGGTCCGGGAATCACTGCTGCGTTTCTGGTATCTCTCTCACGCCTGTCGGCGCGAATGAGATGGAGCCGCCGGCCGGCCCTGCCGAGAAAGTGCTTGACCGGCCGGCAAAAGGAAGTAACCTCTGCTCGTGGCGTAATCGGCGGCATGTCCGACCGATTTTGCAGATGATGACTGGCAACACGGTACAGAGATGATTTACGATTCCATTCTCGATTCAATCGGTAACACGCCGTTGATCAGGATTAACCGGCTCAACACGAATGCGGCGGTCACCGTTGCTGCCAAGCTTGAATCGCGCAATCCCGGGGGATCGATTAAAGAACGGATCTCACTGTCGATGATCGAGGCGGGCGAGCGCAGTGGTGATTTGACCAGGGACAAGATCGTCCTCGAGGCCACCAGCGGCAATACCGGCATCGGCCTGGCCATGGTCTGCGCCGCAAAGGGGTATCGTTGTATGCTGGTGATGCCCGAGTCGGCCTCCATGGAGCGCCGTCGGATCATGCAGGCCTACGGCGCGGAGATCCTGCTCACCCCGGCCGCCCGGGCCACCGACGGCGCCATCGAGAAGGCGTACGCGCTGGCCCGCGAGTTCCCCCAGCGCTATTTCCTGACCGATCAGTTCAACAATGAGGCGAACTGGCGCTCCCATTACGAGCGCACCGCCCCGGAGATCTGGCAACAGACCGACGGCGCGGTCACCCACCTGGTGGCCACGCTCGGCACCTCGGGTACGGTCATGGGGTTGTGCGCCTGGTTTGGCGAATTTCAGCCCCAGGTACGGGTCGTCGCTGTCGAGCCGCATCTGGGCCACAAGATTCAGGGCCTGAAAAATATGAAAGAGTCGTATCGGCCCGGTATCTTCGATAAATCAGTGCCCAGCGAGATCGTCGCCATCGACGATGACGATGCCTTCACCATGGCCCGCAAGCTGGCCCGACAGGAAGGGATGTTTGTCGGCATGAGCAGCGGCGCGGCCATGCATGCGGCCCTGGAGCTGGCGGCGAGCCTGCAGCAGGGATTGATCGTCGTTTTGCTGCCGGACGGCGGTGAGCGCTATCTCAGTACGCCGCTGTTCACCCCGAAAGAGTCGGCGGTCGAAGGCAAGAAGCCGAGGCTGCGCTTTTTCAACACGATAAGCAAGAAAAAGGAGCCGTTTCTGCCGGCAAACAAGGACCGGGTCACCTTTTACTCCTGCGGTCCGACCGCTTATGAGCCGGCCAGCTTGTCTCTGTGCCGCCGCTTTGTGGTCAGCGATCTGATCGTACGCTATCTCGAGGCCCGTGGTCACCAGGTGTCGTCGTTCATGAACTTCACCGATCTCGACGACAATACCATTGCCGGGGCGGAAAAAGCCGGCCTGCCGCTCAAGGAGTTTACCGGCCAGTATATCGACGGGTTTCTCTCCGATATCGACACCCTCGGTGTCCATCGAGCCACCGGGTACCCGAAGGCTTCGGAACATGTCCAAGACATGATTGAGATCAGCCATAAGCTGATTCACAAAGGCTTTGCGTACGAGAAACACGGATCGATCTATTTCGATATCTCCAAGTTTCCCCGGTACGGCCGGCTCTCCGGTATCGATCTGTCCAAGATCCAGGTCGGGCGCACCGTCGATCTGGACAATTACGAGAAAGACAATCCCCGGGACTTCACGCTCCTCAAGCGCTCGACCCTGTCCGAGCTGAAAAAGGGCATCTTCTTCGAGACCGATTGGGGCAATGTCCGGCCGAGCTGGCACATCGAGTGTTCGGCCATGTCCACCGGCTATCTCGGCGAGACCCTCGATATCCACACCTCGAGTCGCGACCTGATGTTCCCGCACCACGAGAACGAGATCGCCATCGCCGAGGCCCTGACCGGCAAACCGCTGGCCCGCTATTGGCTGCATTCGGAACTGCTGCTGGTGGACGGCAAGAAGATGTCGTCGGAAAACCACAATGTGGTCACGCTCAAGGACCTGCTCGCCCGTGGCTTCACCGGCCGGGAAGTCCGCTTCATGCTGATCTCGGTGCACTACCGCAAGCCGATCCACTTTTCCCTGAAGCGTCTGGAAAACGTGCGCACCGCGTTGAAACGGCTCGACGATTTTACCTGCAAGTTGCTCTGCCTGCCGCCGGGCCGTCCGCACCCGGAGGTGACCGCCTACGTGTCGGCGATGGAAGAGCAGTTCTTCGCGGCCATGGACGATGACCTCAACGTCTCGCTGGCCATGGCGGCGATTTACAATTTCATCAAAAAAGTCAACCCGATCCTGCAGATCAACCACCTCGATCGGGATCAGAAAACCTACATTATCGAAAAGCTCGACCGGCTCAACCAGGTCCTCAAGATCTTCAAGCTCAAGGGCTGCCCGCTCGAACCGGAGATCGACGCGCTGATCCAGCTCCGAGAGAAAGCCCGGGTGGAGAAAGACTGGCAGGTGGCCGACCGAGCCCGCAACGAACTGGCCGGACGTGGCATCGCCGTGATCGACACGGCCAACGGCCCGGTCTGGAAACGGGTAACCGACACGGAAGAGGACTGACCAACGCCGGCATCAATCAGAATCAGGTTGCGTTTTATCCGCTGTCAAGTAATATATCGCCGCCCGAAACCGCCAATTGCGTTTCGCGCACGCTGTTCCTATAATCTCACCACCAGCGCCCGTAGCTCAGCTGGATAGAGCAACGGACTTCTAATCCGTAGGTCGCAGGTTCGAATCCTGCCGGGCGCGCCAGTCAAATCAAGCGTTTACAGACTTAGCCCTGTAGCCGCTTTTTTGTTTTTGGCCGATTTGGTCAACCCATGGTCAACCTTTTTCTGCTTTGCCCATGAGTCATCATTGAATCGATCCTGCCAGCTTGAGTAGTCCCTGCAGTTAATCAGAGGGGGAGACGGGGCGGATGTCAGCACCGATACTTGCC
>CAZUJZ010000059.1:0-15940 GCA_964620665.1 uncultured Desulfofustis sp.
GGCAACTCGAGTTGAAAGGTTTTCAGGCGGAAGAGAAGGTCTTCTCTGAACTCACCCTGGGCGACCATTTCTTCGAGATCCTTGTTGGTGGCGGCTATCAATCTGAAATTACTTGTTTCGGGGGTACTGCTGCCAACCGGCAGGTATTTCCGCTCCTGCAGAACCCGCAAAAATTTCTTCTGTATTTCAAGGGGCATTTCCCCTATCTCGTCGAGAAAAAGAGTGCCGCCGTCGGCCTGCTTGACCAACCCCTTCTGCGACCTGTCGGCTCCGGTGAAAGAACCCTTGGCATGTCCGAAGAGGATACTCTCCACCAGGGTGGAGGGAAGCGCTGCACAATCGATTATGGTCAGGTTCCCGGCACTGCGAGCGCTGATATTGTGAATCGCTGTGGCAAAAAGCTCCTTGCCGGTACCCGTTTCACCGGTAATGAGCACACTGGCATCGGATTGTCCGACCCGGACAACCATGCTGAGGCAGTTCTGAATGGCGGCGCTGCTGCCGACGATTCCGTGTTCGTGCAGCTGGTCCCGTACCTGCCTCTGCTCGTGCTCGGCGCTGCAGCTCTTGCTGCGCCGGTAACGGACCACCCGCCTGATCATATCGGGGAGGATCTTTTCCGGTTCGGAGTCGATAATATAGTCCCAGGCGCCGCCTTCAAGAGCAAATTCCGCATGCTCTGGATTGCCGCCTGATGTATAGACGAGAATTTCCGGCATCGACGAGACGTTCTTCAGCTCCTGGATGATCTTACAGGAGGCCTGGTCGTTGACAATATCACGCATCAGGATGATATCGAAACCGCCCTCCCGAGAAACACGCTGCCCTTCATTCAGAGAAGAGACAGAGTGCATCTCGATTTTGAGATCTGCGGTTTTTGCCGCCAGACCGTCGACGCAGTGTTTTTGCTCGTCTATGACAAGAATTTTATACATTGTATCCGGTGGGTCGTCCCACGCACTTTTCCGGCAGCTGGCATGTACCCGGTCAACACCATCGCTGAAAGCAGGCGTACCGCCCCAAAAAATATAGCAGGACGAGCTGAAAATTTTATATAGAATAACAAACAGCTAACAGCTGCGATAGCCCAAAAAAAAGATTGCATCAGAAAAAACTTTGAAAACAGCCAATTTAAATTATTCTTGAGGGGAGCTTGAAAATTCAGTCCAACGCCTGGCTCCTCGTCTCCCCCGACCGTATTATTTCAGGCTTCGGCAGACAGACAGGACAACGGAGCGCCGTCCCACGCGCTGATTGTTTTCGTTTTTTGAGTATACATTTTGCATGGACTTAGATTGAAAGTAAAGTCCAACTTTGAATCTTCAACCAATGAGCCCTCAACAGACGTCTATGTTTCAACTTACCATTTTGATAGTCGAAGACAATGCCGCCGACAGACTGCTGATCAAAGAGTATCTCGCCGAGCAAAAGTGGAAAGCCGTAGACATCCAGGAAGCCGAATCCCTGCAAGCAGCTTTCGATCTGCTCCCTCATTTTGACTTCGATGTCATCTTGCTCGATTTGCAATTGCCGGACTCCGCCGGGGTGGACACGGTTCGCAGAATCATTGGCGAGGTGCCGGAAACGGCCGTTATCGTTCTTTCCGGGCTGGAGGACGAAGATACCGCCCTGCAATCCGTACGTTATGGAGCCCAGGATTATCTTGAGAAACGTCACCTCTCCCCCTCCGCCCTGGGCAAGTCGATCAGGCACTCGCTTGAAAGGAAAAAAAGTCTTCAGGACAAGGAGGATCTGCTCCACGATCTCAATCACGCCCTGAAGAGAATAGCTCAACTGGAGAGTCTCCTGCCCCTGTGTATTGGCTGCAAAAAGATTCTGGGAAAAGACGGCCACTGGCATATCTTCGAAGAATACATGTATGAAGACATTCCCGGCAGAACAGAAGAACGCCTCTGCCCCGACTGCAAGGCGATCCTCTCTGAGCAGTAGATTCAGCGCACCCGGCCAATCGACCGTGATCCTGCCGAGTTTTCGAGGCCGGCCACCGGAAACACCACTCTTCTTGTTTTTATGATTGCTCCTCAAGGACAGTCGCCGGTGGCCGGCTTCGGCAAAATACGGGCAAACGGCTACCAGTAATAGGGAAATTTGTAATAGTCGAAAACCGATAGCCTTGGACCTCTTTGGCGGAACGAATATGCGTTTCAGCAGCCACCGCCGATTCGATTTCTTCGGCCAACGGTTTTTCATGCTGCAGTGGTTTTCCGCTTTCTGGTCCAAATCTTGAAAGAGGGTTTCAGTAGGCAAGAAGCCATAAGCCGAACTCCGGTTCCGAAGAAAATGGAACTGTTTTTAAAAATGATGGAGGTGCATGATGAGTATCCGAAAAGCAGTGTTTCTGATTACGCTGATTCTTACGATCACCTGGACAGCCGCCGCAGTCCAGGGCCAGGATTCAAACGAAAGCGAAAAGAAACCGACAAGCTTTGAGGATGTCCAGAAAGAAATGGACGATCTGTTGGCCACCTTGAAGAATTACAGCGCCAACGAACAGGACAAGGCGGTTGAGCGGGCGAAAGATGTGCTGGATAAGATCGACCGACGGATCGAGACACTGGAAGCGGAAATCGACCGGAATTGGGAAACCATGAGCGAGGAGGCGCGGAAGAAATCACGCCAGTCCTTGAAGGAACTCCGCCAGCAGCGGCTCAAAGCAGCCGAGTGGTTCGGCAGTCTCAAAACCAGTTCGGTCGTTGCCTGGGAGCAGATCAAACAAGGCTTCGGCGACGCCTATCAGGCTTTTACCAAAAGCTGGAAAGAGTCAGAAAAGGAAATCGACTCAGCTGTCGAATCTGCCGATTAAACCGGCTGAAGCCGTCCGAGGCCGTTCACCGGCAGGGGTGCATGACGACCGCTTCCCGGATTTCAGGGCGTCGCTGCGACAGGAGCAAATCAGCACAGCCCACTCCACCCGCCAGAGTGTTGTCCCGGGGTATGGCGTCAACTGCCGCCTCCTCCGCCTTGACATCGCTCAGCCCCGGCAATTTGCCGGGACAAAACAGCTTCCTGTTCTTCGATTCCTGCCGGTGCTCATCCCCGTTGCTCATCTTCCTGATTCTGTGCACAGGCGATACAAAGATTTGTCCACGGCATGGCCTCGAGCCGCTTTTCGGAAATGGTGCCGCCACACCTTTCGCACACATCGTAAACATCCGACTGCAACCGCCCCAGGGCATGGAAAATTGCCTCGAGCTGTTGTTTTTCCAGGCTATCGAGCTGGTCGAGAGCGGTCGCCAGAAACTCGTTGGTCGCCTGCTCTTCGAATTCGATCTGATTGGCATTTAATTCCTGCCAGGCTTCGTTCAGATTGCGCCGCTTCTTTATAAACTCATCTCGTTGAGCCCTGAGTCTGGCTTCACATTTTTCCTTCGTTTTTTTATCCATTAAAGCACCTCTATGGAAATAGTGGTGATGGAGCACTCTTGCACGTTACTGCTCTTCCCCTTCGCTTCAGGATGTGGCGAGACCAGGCAGGATCGAAATGCCACGAACGGATAACTTCATAACTTCTCGGCTTCCTCAGACAAAATCTCGATCTATCGCAAGATTCCAGTTCTTTGAGAAAATCCTCTTTTCTTTTTCATAGGCATCAAGGGTTGCATGGATATAAAATGTATCCACGCTACTGGTCAGTGTCGTCTTGGTAATCGTGGTCGTCTCCCAGTCGCCGCGTTTGAACCGGTGCTCGCAATACGCTCTGCCCTCGGGCGATTCGGTATCGTCTCCCCAGATGGAGTAGTGTTCCGTTATCAGGTTGCGCACCTTGAGATCGATCTCCTCGATGCAATATTCGCCCCTGTCGTTGATAACTTCGAGGGTGGACACATCCGAATCCAGATCGCGGATAACCCGCCAGCGATATTCCGGCGGTCTGACCAGTGTCTCTTCTATGGGAGCGGCGGCTTCGGGCTCCTCAAACGGGCTCATATTCTCATCGGATGTCTGTTTCGGGCGCACCGGCAGGAAGAAGGAACAGCCTTCACTGTAAAGAGTCATCTGAACCAGTTCCGGCGGCGTCCAGGCCAGAGGCCAGTAGGAAGTCGAAATTGACAGCCGGATCCGGTTGCCTTTCGGAAAGCGCTGGGCAATTTCGTTCATCCTCACCCGGATTTGATAGCGTTTGCCGGGTTCAAGATATTCGGGAAACTCATGGCTTTCCCGATGCGTCAGGTTCAAAATGCCATAGCTCACCCGGGTGGCAGGACCTTCAGGGGCCACGTCCGACAGCCTGAGCGCTATCATGGCCACCGGTTTATCCACTGAAAGCTCCAACTCGGCCTCCGCCGCTCCCAGTATTTCCATGTCCTGTTCAAGGGGCTCGCTTTCGAAAACCAGAGCACCGCCGTCTTCTGAACGCTGGTCTCCGGGCATATCGGGCGGGGCGGCATAAGAGCACCATTTCCCTGCATAAAGCCCCAGTGTCAGCGGTGATTGCATCGACAAGGCGGCGGGCTCGACCTCGATATTGCCGGGCAAGAGACGGCCGGGCGCCAGAGAGAAAGGTCGTTTCTCGATATGAGCGGCGGGCCAGGTCTGCTCGGCCGCCCAGCGCCCCGGCCTGGTGCGGTATCTGGCGCGTGGCTCTATGCTGTCCAGCATCCAGACACGAAGGTCGGGGTCTTGTTCCACCCCCGTGTCTTCATCCTTCAGCCAGCGATCCCACCAGCGCAGGCATTCCTGCAGGAAGCCGATGGCCGGTCCCGGTATGCCCTGATGGGGGTATTTGTGGCTCCAGGGGCCGATCAGACCCTTGCACCGCGATGGAAGCCCCTCCACCATTCTGAATACCGCATTGGAGTAACCGTCGGCCCAGCCGCTGACGGCAAGAATCGGGCACGTGACAGCACCAAAATCCTCGCAGATGGAACCGTGTTTCCAGAATTCATCGCGCCTCTGGTGGCGCAGCCAGGTATCCAGCCACAAACCGCTTCCATCAAGGCGCTGCAGCCACATATCGCGCCATTTCTCCCCGACAATTTCCGGGTCTGGAGGCAAGGAGGTGCGGGAAAACATGATCGACGCCCAGGAAAGGTTGTCACCGAGAAGACAACCACCCATATAGTGCACGTCATCGGCGTATCGGTCATCGGTGGAGCAGACACTGATCACTGCTTTCAACTCGGGTGGGCCCAGTGCGGCGATCTGCAGGCCGTTGAATCCTCCCCAGGAGATGCCGATCATGCCTACCTTGCCATCACTCCAGGGTTGGGCGGCGATCCACTTGAGTATCTGCAGACCATCGTCCTGTTCGCTGGACAGATATTCATCTTCGAGAACACCTCCCGAATCTCCCGTGCCTCTGATATCGACCCGGATGCAGGCATAACCGTGACCGGCGAAATAGACATTGTTTATCGTATCCCGGTTGCGGGTGTGATCGCGTTTACGATAGGGTATATATTCGAGGATGGTGGGCACGGGACTTGATTCCGCCTCTTTTGGCAGCCAGATCCGAGCGGCAAGGCGCACCCCGTCTTTCATCGGTATCCACTGGTTTTCAATAACTCTCACTTTCTCGGAAAAGGTGTCGATGAACTTCATGCTTGACCCTCTTCAATTTGATAATTCAACAGCTCTTTGCATTGTCGGTACTTATCCATCAACTCCTGGTCGTTCTCCGCTCCCATGTAAATCACGGCCAGGCGATAACTGTACGAATCCTGGTTTTTCATCTCGGACAGGCGCATCCCTTCTTTGGCTTCCGGCAAAATGACTGCTCCGGGGAATTTTTCCCGGATCCGAGCGAGATCTTCATCACTGGGAGCACGGGTGACGACACCGTCTTTGAAGACGCGGTAGTGGAACTTTGAAGCACAATTGTACCGCCCCTCTCTCTTCGGCATGCGGGGCCTCCGTCCCAGGCTGATATCAACCAATACCTGGTGGTTTGAGGCCCCGTCCACCTTGGCGTAGAGATCGGCGTGAGATTGCGAGATCCTGGGGTTGATTTCCAGAAGAGCCAGGTGATCGTTGCCGCTGTTGTAAAAGAACTCGATGTTGAACGGGGTATTGTCCAGGCCGATCCGTGAGATGATGTTGACACTGATTTCAGCCATGCGAAGTCTCAGCTCCTCCGGGAAGTGAGATGGGTAACGATACCTGAAAAAGGAACTCGCATTTTCGTAATTCAAGGAATCGATCAACCCATAGGTATGAATGTTTCCCTCGAAGACATAGCCGGATATGGTGAATTGATCTCCCCCGATGATCTCTTCGGCGATACACCAATTACCGTCAACCCGGGCCACCTCCTCGGGAAGATCGATCTGCCTGAGAAAGTAATTGAAAGGGGTGCCGAAACGGGAAATCCCCGTCCGGATCTTTTCGATGGCATGGTCGAATTCCTGCCGGCTGTTCACGATGAATCCGAGCTGGGAACTGTGGGCCTTGATCGGCTTCAACCAAAACGGGAAGTGCAGACTTACCATCGAATACGGGTCATCGCTGAATGGATCGATCGCATTGAAACGCGGTATATGGGGTTGGATACACTGATCCTGAATCAGGCGGCTCCAATATTTGTGCTCGCATTTCAGGACGCTCTCCAGCGACGGCCCCACGGTTTTGAAACGTTGCTGCAACAGGGTGGTTAACAGGGTCACCGGAAAATCCCAAAACCCGATGATCGAATCGATCGCTCCCTCGAATTCATCGAGCTCCTTTTCTGCAAATTCGATCAGTTCCTCGATTTCATAGATATCCGTGCTCTTGACCCGGCCCAGGTCAAGCAGACTTCTGAAATTATAGTCTTCGGCGTTTCTGATGGTGTTCAATTCACCCAGGTTAAGCTCATCCAGACCACAAACGAAAATGTTCTTTTTCATGGGATCTCTCCACTGTCTGATCGTTTCTTCGCAGCAGCAGCTGGGCGGAAACGAGTACTTGTCTAGAACCTCCTGAAAACCGGAGGCGGAGAACACTTCGATAAGGAGGTATAGTTATTCAATCATCGCGACACGCTGACGACCAAAACGATTTACGGCTGGAGCCAGACGCTACCTTTGCCAGCCGTGCTCACCTCGCAACGGGACGAAACGACAGCCGCCCAGTCTCTGCTGGCTATAGTTGTTTTCGCTGCGAGTCAGCTTCAGCAGTTCCTGGCTGACGCTGTCGCCGACCGGAACGAGCAACCTGCCTCGCTCGGCCAATTGATTCAAAAGCGGCTGGGGAACATGGGGGGCGCCGGCAGTGACGATAATGGCATCGTATGGCTTGTATTCGGGCCAGCCCATGGTGCCGTCATCCACTTTGGATACAATATTGTTGTATCCGCCGGCTCGCAGTATCTTTGATGCTTTCTCCAATAACTCCGGATATTTTTCCACCGTATATACCGTCTTGCTGATTTCCGCCAGAATGGCCGCTTGATAGCCGCTGCCGGTTCCTATCTCGAGGACGATATCATCCTCCGAAAGGTCAAGGGCCTCCGTCATCAGGGCGACGATATAGGGTTGCGAGATGGTTTGCTTTTGGTCTATGGGCAGCGGCTGGTCCGCATAGGCCAGCTCCCGCAATTCCTCGGGTATGAAGAGATGTCTGGGGACCTTGGCCATGGCCTCGAGCACCCTGCGGTCCCGGATGCCCCGGCCGGCCAACTGTCTCTCGACCATAAGCTTCCTGGCCTTTTCATATTCTGTCGAATTTTCCATAATTGTACCTTTTTAAAGTGGAGCGATGCCGGACACCGCCCGCATCATCAATTTTGTTGTTCCCGATAGGTATCAATCTTTCAATTTTCATGCCGGTTGCCCCGCCTCCCCCGACTCCCCGAACCGATCCCGCCCGATCTTTTTTTATATGAAAATCAGTGAGGATACGTCGCTCAACGAGCAGTATCGTGGCCTCCTGTTTTTCGTACCAAACGATGAATGCAATGCTTTCAGCCACCGAGAAAGGTACGAGGAATCAAGCTGGTGGCGAGCATCACCTGATTAATGTCTCGATGCTCCGTCCAGCTCGAAAGCCGCTGGTTTTCAGGCAGGAGCCACTGGCTTTCGATATCGCTTCCCATATCTGTGAACCGCTTTAGTACCTCTACCAGGCGGTACATTTCTCCCAAGCTCGGCTCACCCGCTTTCCAGCCATTCAGGTAATCCGGTATCGAGACGATACCCTGAAGGCCGATTGACAGTCCGAGTTCGCGAAAGGCCAGACGATACTCGGGAGATTCTCGGAAGGGTTCCTGACGGGCGTAATGGCCAAGTCCGCTGACCGCGGCTTCAAGCAAGTGCTGCAGCAGAAAGCCGAGTTCTCCCTGGTTTTGCCCAAGTCTCGCGGCCCGCAGGCAATCGCAGAGAATTCCTCCCAGCCCGAGCGGATCGTCGGTCGTCCAGTCGCGCCCCCGGCACATCATCTTCATATCTTCGATTTCGCCCTGCAAAACACCCGGCGCACATGATTCCTGCAACTCGATATAAGTGAGATATCCATCCAGAGGGTCGTGATGCCCCATTGACGGAATCAGCGGCCGGCTCAGGTCTATGCTCATTTTCCAGAACATTCCAAGACCCGCAGCGCCTTCGGTACGGTAGGTAAAACCCTTGTGGGCAGCGCGGGCCAGCTCCACCCCATATCTGGCATAATCGGTGTTTCCGGTATGTTGAGCAAGACGGTGGAGCGCCGTCATCCACTTGGTGAGATAATGGAAATACTGCCCGTCCCGCTCCCATTCCAGCCGCTGGTCAAAATCTTCCGCAATGCTCCTTTCAGGAAGACTCTTGCCGATCCGCAATCCGCCGCCGGTGGGGTGCTCCCGCCCCTCTTCCTCGCTTTGTCCTCCCAACCATCCGGTGCGCACATCGTCGTCGCGATGACGGCCGAGTATCCAGTGCACTTGATCGGCGAGTCTGACCGCCAGCTCCTGGAAGCTGGTATCCCCGGTGCGGCGGCAGAGTTCCAGAAAATTACAAACCGCAAAGGCATCGGTCCACAGGTAGCGCCGTGCCTTTGCTGAACCTGTAAGTCCGGTATTGCTGGCAAATTCCCGCATTATCCGTGCAGCTGCAGCTGTCCTGAGATCGGCATCCATGGTCTCACTCCTTTGGTCGCTTTTTCACCGAATATCGTTGATAGGGTGGCATCCGGTCAGTTGCTCATAGAAATGCAAATCTCGATCCTTGAGGCCTGTTTGAAGCCAAGGAGATCACCTCCTGCAGGAGCTGATCGCTCTGCCGGAAGGATGAGTCGTGGTGGCAGTACCCGGATGACCGGCTCATGGAAATGTTTCACCGCACCGATCCTTCATTTTTTTCTCACGGCGCCTTGTAAATCAGCTCGTCCTGCCAAGACTGGCACCTCAGAGTGTCCGATGAAGGTGGACAGTTTCCTGAAAGATAGGATCCGCCAGCCACCGAAGCGCCGGGATGAGACTCGATTTTGAGTCAGATACGGCGGCAGGTGACCATTGGGCGAAAAAGGTATAGGAGCGACGGCTATTCAGTCTGAGGGAAAATATCGGGATAGTGTTTTCTGGCGCAGCGGGGGCAGAGGCCATGACTGAAGCGGATCTCCGAATGTCTGGAGATGTAATTCTCAATCTGCCCCCAATAGCCCTGGTCATCCCGGATATCCTTGCAGATCGAGCAGATCGGCAGCAGTCCCTGGAGTTGCTTGACATGCTCGAGGGCCTGCTGCAGTTCGGTCATCAGGCGCTGGCGCTCGATGGCGAAGCGGATGGTCCTGACCACGGCGTTAGCCGACGGCTCACCCTTGAAAAGATAGTCCTGGGCCCCGTTTCTGAGGGCTGTGTAGGCCATGTCGCGGTCTCTGGCGCCGGTCATGATGATCTTCGGGATCGTCGGATACGCCTTGTGAAACGAGAGGAACGTATCGAGCCCGACACTGTCCGGCAGAGACAGGTCGATGATCGCCACATCGAGATGGTTGGTCCGGGCCATCGCGATGCCGCTGTCAAGGCGTTGGGCGTGCATGATATCTGCGGACAGCTCTTCGGTCGAAGTGAGAACTTCTCGCAGAAAAAACAGATCGTCTTGATTGTCTTCGATAATCAGAACGGCACAGTGCTCTTTCATGACCTCATACCCGTCTAAGGTTTGTCGTCGCGGAACAGACGCACCCGATCGGGCCGGATCAAGTGCTTCAGGAAGCCTTCAGGCCGCTGTCGCTTCCGGGCAAAGTAAAATAGAAGCAGGCCCCCTGCTGCGGCTGGGATTCGACCCACAGCTCCCCGCCGTGTCGCCGGACGATTTTTTTGCACAGCGCCAGGCCCAGGCCGCTTCCCTCGTATTCACGCGTTGAATGCAGTCGCTGGAAAACAACGAAAATCCTGGAGTGGAATTCCGAAGCTATGCCGATGCCGTTGTCTTTCACCCAAAACAGATACTCCTCACCCTGCCGCCTGCAGTCGATCTCGAGTCGCGGTTCGGCGCTGGTGTTGTAGGTGAGGCCATTGCTGACGAGGTGCTGGAACAGCCGGCGAATCTGGACCTGATCGACCGGCAATTCAGGCAGCGCTCCGCAGGTAACCCGGGGCGGTGGCTGTCGCACGGCCAGCTGGCAGTGTTCCAAGACCTCGGCAACGACCGTATTGATATCGGTCATCACAAACGGAGCGCCGGCGGTGGTTACCCGCGACAGCATGAGCAGATCCGCTATCTGCTGCTGCATCCGCTGCCCTGCCTTCTCGCAGCGCTCGATGAAGTCCCTGCCCTTTTCATCGAGCCGGTCGCTGTAGCGGCTTTTCAGCAGCTGCAGGAAGCCGGTGATGGCCCGCAGCGGTTCCTGGAGGTCGTGCGAAACCACCGAAGTGAACTCCTGCAGCTCCCGGTTCGAGCGCTCAAGGGCCTCCCGAGTTTCTTCCAGCTCACGGATAAGCTGCTCGCGGGACATCTGTTCAGAGGCCGTTGATTGCAAAGGCTCGACTGATTGTTTCTGGTTCAGGCTGTCTGTTCTGTCAGGCAAAATCTCGTCTGCAAACGTAGTTCCGGATGCTCGGCAGTCGCGGAGACGGTGACGACTCACCGGGCCAGCCGGCCGATAATGGCGAATCTTTGTTACAGCGCCTCAAAAAAATGAGGTGTTTCCAGCCTAACATCGCCAGGTACATCTGGCAAACCAAAAAAAAATCGCCTTCGCCCTGAAGGCCGCCCGCCCGCTACAGATCCGAGCCCAGATCCGGCCAGGCAGCCATTGTCTTCTCAGGTAAAATAGGTTATGCAGGAGCAACGTGATACAGCCGAAACAAGAAATGGCAGCCGACGAGCCGCAGATGTTTAACAAGAAACTCGCAAGCACGGGCCGGGACAGCATGCTGCGCCTGGTGACCGATTCGGTCCCGGTCCTGATCTCCTATATCGACGCCGAGCAGACCTTTTGCTACTGCAATGCGCTCTACGAAGACTGGTTCGGCCTGACCAAGGACCAGGTGATCGGTCAACAGCTCAGGGAGGTGGTCGGCGAGAGCGCCTGGCGCACCATCGAGCCGCAGGTCAACAAGGTTCTGGCCGGGGAGCGGGTGGAATTTTCCGCCTGCCTGCCCTA
Source organism: uncultured Desulfofustis sp. (assembly GCA_964620665.1). Taxonomy (GTDB): domain Bacteria; phylum Desulfobacterota; class Desulfobulbia; order Desulfobulbales; family Desulfocapsaceae; genus Desulfofustis. The sequence continues at coordinate 11,521 of CAZUJZ010000059.1, forward strand.
TCGCTACGGCCCGGAGAAATGCGTCACCGTCCAGTATGAACCGCATCTGAGCGAGGACGGCGCCGTGGCCGGCTTTATCGCTTTTGTCCAGGACCAGACCGACCGGGTGGAACGGGAGAAGACCATGGCCCGCCTGGCGGCCATCGTCGACTCCTCGCACCACGTCATCACCGGCATCAGCCACGAGGGCATCATCACCGCTTGGAACAAGGGCGCCGAAGATCTCTACGGTTACCGCTCCGACGAAGCCGTCGGCGCCCACTTCTCCCTGATCGTGCCACAGGCGTTGCACCGGGAGACAGCTGCGCTCTACGAGCGAACCGGCCGGGGTGAATATGTGGCCCCGTTTGAAACGATGCGGTGTACCAAGGACGGCTCCACCAAAAACATCCTGATGAGCCTCTCGCCGATCAGGATCGCCACCGGTGAAATACTCGGCATCTCGGCGGTTGCCCACGATATCACCGACCGGATCGTCGCCGAACAGAATCTGGCCGAAATGAACGAGCACCTGGAAACCCGGGTGACCGAGCGCACCGAGCAGCTGCGCAATCTGACCGCCCGTTTCCTCGGTTTCGAGCAAACGGAGCGCAGAAAATTCTCCCAATTTCTCCACGATGAAATTCAGCAGACGCTGGCGGCGGCGAAATTACTGATCGAGCAGGCCCAGCTCAGCGCCGACCAGGAGAAAACCCTGCCGCCGCTGAGTGAGAGTTTGCGGCTGCTCAATGAAGCCATCGGCCACACTCGCTCGATCACCATGGACCTGAGTCCGCCGCTGTTTTTCGACACCGGCATCTCGGCCTGCCTGAACTGGCTCGAACGCTGGGCCCAGGCCAAATGCCAGCTGCAGGTGACCGTGAGCCTGCAGGGCCGGGACCGGGCGATCAGCGAGGAGACCGGCTATCTGCTCTACCGCTGCCTCAGGGAGCTGCTGTTCAATATCTACAAACATGCCGGCGTGAAAGAGGCCCTGCTTTCGGCGGTATTTGAAAACGATGGCACCCTGCGATTTTCAGTAGCCGACCGGGGCACCGGTTTTGACCCGCAGACCCTTAAAAAACCGGTAGATAAGCATTTCGGCCTACTCAGTCTTATCGAACAGGTCGAAGCGATCAAGGGGTGCATCAGCATCGATTCCGGCAGCGGCTCCGGCACGAAAATCTCAATCAGCCTGCCTCCGGCAGCTCTCGCCCCGCCCCCCCCTGTCCCAAGCCTGCCCGGCACCCGGCAGCAGCCCGACCTGATCCAGGATGGCGAGCAGATGGACAACAATACCGGCAAACCCGCCATCCTGATCGTCGATGACCAGGAAGACCTGCGCTACACCCTGCGCCTGATGCTCGAGGACCTCTCCTCAAAGTATCTGTTTTTGGAAGCGGAACGGGCCGAACAGGCGGTTGACATGGTGCGGCAGTATCAGCCGCAGCTGGTTCTGATGGATGTGAGCATGCCCGGCCTGAGCGGCGTCGAAGCGACCAGGATGATCAAGGCGGAGTTCGACCGGACCGTGGTGATCGGTCTGTCGATGCACGAACGGGAGGATATGGAAAAGGCCATGCGCGAGGCGGGCGCCGCCGAATACCTAACCAAGGATTCGGCCTCGGAGGTGATTTTGTCGACAATCGAGGATTGTCTGGCAGCCGCCGGCTCGTAACCACCCCCGGCCACACGCTCTTTCCCGGCCGCAGAACAAACAGGTGACACCTTAGGCACACCTCGCTGGTTGATTGGCACGAGCCGCCCGAAACCGCCCATGCGCTCGGGGGATTCCATCGTTTTTTCTTCCATTTTCTCGATTGTTCCGATAAATTTCTGTCTGGAATGACTGATTGAAAAAAGTGTCCTTTTTTCAGGTACCGACAGGCTGACGGCACAAAACTTCTTGACGGAGGAAATCATGCCTCAGGAATTCGTGGCCACCGGCATCGCCGGACTCGATGAAATCGTTGGCGGGGGGCTGCCTAAAAACCATGCCTATCTGGTCCAGGGAGAAGCGGGCACCGGCAAGACCACCTTTGCCTTTCAGTTTCTGCTGGCCGGGGCGCGCCGGGGAGAGCGCGTGTTGTATATCTCGATCCTGCAATCAAAGCAGGAAATCGAGGAGATGGCCGAGTCGCACGGCTGGGATATCTCGGGCATCGAGCTTGAAATACTGACGACGGAGGCCCTTGCCGAAGCGCACTTTCGCCAGCAGACCCTGCTGCCGAGCTCGGAAGTACAACTCAACGAAGTCGTGGATGCCGTCAAGCAGGCCGTCGATCGCATACAGCCGGCCCTGGTGGTGTTCGACTCCATCGAACAGTTCCGGCTGATCGCCGCCGACCCGGTCCTCTATCAGCAGAAGATCCTGGCGCTGCTGCGCCTGTTCGACCAGTATCAGGCCACATCGCTGTTCGTCCATACCTCAGATGTGAAGACCGGCTTCAGGACGCTCGCCCACGGCGTAATCAGCCTGGAAGCAGACTCGGCCGCGTGCGTACATCTGCGCCGCTATCTCAGGATCCAGAAAATGCGCTGCGTCAGCTTTGCGGAAGGACGCTATTCCTACCGCATCCGCCGCGGCGGTCTGGAAGTATTCCCTCCACTGCCGATTGCGCCGCATGACATCTCCGCCAGCTCCTATGAAAAAATTCCCAGCGGCAACGCGGAACTGGACACCATGCTCGGCGGGGGCCTGCAGCGCGGCACCGCCTGCCTGCTGGTCGGGGTCTCCGGCACCGGCAAGAGCTCCATAGCAACGCTCTATGCCTGGTCGGCGGCACAGCGGGGCGAACATGTCGCCCTGTTCGTCTTCGACGAGCGAGCCAATACCTTTCTGCAGCGTTCCCGGTGCCTGGGCATGGACCTGGCCCCGCTGATCGGCAAAGGACTCATCAGCCTCCGGCAGGTCAACACCGGGGATCTGTCAGCCGGTGAGCTGGCCGCCATGATGCGACGGACCGTTGAACAGTGCTCCACCAGAATTGTGATCATCGACTCTATTTCGGGCTACCGCAATGCCATGCCGGAGGAAACACAGCTGCTGAACTACCTGCATGAAATGTTGTCGTACCTCGGTCAGCACGAGGTGCTCACCCTGATGGTTTTGACGGAACATGGCCTGTTTGACAACAAGAGCGACATCGATGTAAGTTATATCTCCGATTCGGTCGTCCTGCTGCGCCGCTTCGAGGCGCGGGGCCGGATCCGGCTGGCGATCTCGGCGATCAAAAAGCGTGTCGGCGACCACGAAAAAAGTATCCGCGAACTGCAGATCGGCTCCGATGGTATTATCATCGGCGACCCGCTCCACCAGTTCGAGGCCGTTTTGACCGGCCACCCGCGCTACCTGGGCAACGATGACGACCTGATGGACTGAAACGGTCATGGCCGACACCCTGCGCATCCTGCTGTTCCTGGCCAATCCGGCCAACACCGCGGTGGCCTCGCTGCTGCTGGACAAGCACGGCCTGGACTACACCATCTGCACCGATCTGGACCAGCTGCTTGAGACGGCCGCGGCCGGCGTGGGCGTGCTGCTGCTCGAGGAGGAGCGGCTGCGGCCAGACCACCGGGAACTGATGGCTTTTCTCGACAGCCTGCCGCCATGGTCGGCGCCGCCGGTGATCCTGCTCACCGGCAGACGCCACCAGACCGCCGAAAGTAACCTGGTAGCGCATTTCCGCAACATCACCCTGCTGGAACGGCCGATATCCTCGTTATCGCTGATCTCCCATCTTCATGCCGGCCGCCAGGCCAGGAAGCGGCAGTACCAGATGCGTGACCTGCTGGCGCACCTTCGCCAGATCAGCCAGGGCCTCGAGCAGGAAGTTGCCGAGCGAACCGCCGAAGCGGACCGTCGCCGCCTGGAGGCCGAGCGCTCAAACGAGGAATTGCAGCATTTCGCCTCGACCATCTCCCATGACCTGCGGGAACCGCTGCTGGTCATCAGCCGCTACCTTCAACTGCTTGAAAAACGCTCCGGGGAGCAACTCGATGCCACCTCCCGGGAATTCATCTCCTTCATGCATGCCAGCGCCGATCGACTGCAGGCCATGATCAGCGGAGTCTTGACCTATTCCCGCATCGGCAGGGAATCCCTGAAGCCGGAACTATTCGATGCAGCCGAGGCTGTTGCACTGGCCTGTGCCAACCTGGAAATCGCCATTGCCGATGCGGGCGCCACCATCACCCATGACCGGCCGTTGCCCCGGTTGCGGGCAGACAAAATGCAGCTCACCCAGCTGCTGCAAAACCTGATCGGCAACGGCCTGAAATTCTGCCGGGACGACCGGCCGCACATCCATATCAGCGCCGAACAGCAGCCCGGAGCCTGGCGGTTCAGGATACAAGACAACGGCATCGGCATCGACCCCGCCCAGCATCAGACCATTTTCAGACTCTTCGACCGGGCCGACAACCAGTCCGGATACCCCGG
>CAZUJZ010000060.1:0-15690 GCA_964620665.1 uncultured Desulfofustis sp.
GAAGGGGACGGACAGGACGTCAGCGACAGCTCGATGAGCGGAGGGCGGGTTACAACCTGCGCTGCCGTTGACTGAGGTGCGGCCGGCGTCGGTGCGTGGCGACACCGTTGCGCGTCGCCGTTGTGGATTGTGCGCTATTCACCGGCCCGTCAACCGTTTGCCCGCAGTCGCCGTCCGGCGACTGCGGGGTTGATCGGCGTCGACTCAGGATTCGTTTTTAAACAGGTGGGGCGAGATGTGATGGCGATTGAGAATCTTGTAGAAGTCGGTGCGATTGCGCTCGGCGATGCGGGCCGCTCGAGCGACATTGCCACCGGTCATCTGCAGCAGGCGCACCAGGTAGCGCTGACCAAACTCGAACCGGGCTTCGTCGAAGCTGGGAATCTTCACGGTTTCTTCGTGTAATGCCGAGGAGATCAGATTGACCGGAATCAGATCCGTCGTCGACAGCGCGGCCGCCTGCTCGACGACATTTTGCAGTTGACGGATATTGCCCGGCCACGGTGCCTCGAGCAGCGCGTCCATCGCCTCGGGTGAAAAGCCGATGATGGTACGATCGTTCTGCCGGTTGAAGAGGGCGAGAAAATGCTCGACCAGCATCGGTATGTCCTCCCTGCGATCCTGCAGACGGGGAACTTCCAGGGTCACCACGTTGAGGCGGTAATAGAGATCCTCCCGGAATCGGTTTTCAGCGACCCGCTGTTCGAGATTGTGGTGGGTGGCGGAAATGATGCGGACATCGACGTCGATCGAGGCGGTGTCGCCAACCGGCCGTACCTGCTTTTCCTGCAGGACCCGGAGGAGCTTGACCTGCAGAGGCAGCGGCATGTCGCCGATCTCGTCGAGAAACAGGGTGCCGTTGTCGGCGGCCCGGAAAAGCCCTTCGTAGGCGCGATCGGCACCGGAAAATGACCCCTTGGCGTGACCGAACAATTCGGATTCCAGCAAGGCCTCGGGAATGGCGCTGCAGTTGACCGGCACAAAGGGCTTTTCGGCACGATCGCCGGCACGGTGCAGGGCCTTGGCCAGCAATTCTTTGCCGGTGCCGCTCTGACCGCGGATCAGCACCGAGGCATTGCTCCGTGCCACCAGCCTGACCTTGTCGAGCAACTGCTCCATGATCGTGCTGCGCGAAATAATCCCCTTGCGCCACGTGGCGGTCGCTGCCGACCCGCCGGCGGAAGCGGCCCGCAACGCCCGTTCGATCTCGGCAAGCAGTATTTTGCCGTCGATCGGTTTGGTCAGAAAAGCAAAGACCCCTTTTTGCGTGGCATCGACCGCCTCCGGGATCGAACCGTGGGCGGTGATGATCAGCACCGGAATCGATGTGTTGATCTTGCGAACAGCCTCGTAGAGATTCAGGCCGTTCATCTTTTCCATGCGCAGGTCGGTAATGATCAGCTGGGGCGGCGAAGCGCTGAACACCGCCATGGCCTCTTCACCACTGCGGGCGGTAACAACACGGTAACCGGCGTTCTCCAGACGCAGGGTCCAGAGGCTGAGCAGATCTTCCTCGTCATCGACCAACAAAATGGTAGGCTTATCCATGGTTCACCGTGATTCAATTGATTGCGGCTGCAGCATCAGTTCGACTTCTTTCAATTTTCGTACCTGTTGCTCAAGCGCTTCGACCTGGCTCTCTTTTTCTGCCGCCAGGCGCCGGGCTTCGGCCAGTTGTTTTTCATAGTCGCCGCGCACCTGCTCCGCCTGGGCCTGCTGCGCCGCAAGCTGTGCCTGCCAATGCCTGTTTTCCTCGGCTTGCCAGGCGAGGCCGTCATAGCGCTGTTTGAGAATCGTGTAAAAACCGAGCAGCGGGTCGTAACGCCGGTCACCGCGGGCGGCCAGCGCTTTCTCGATAACATCGATCGTCTCTTTAATCTGCTCCGCTTGTGCTTGACTGGACAGGGCCAGGCAAACCAGCCCGCTCCAGTCTCCGCCGGCGGGATCACGCCGAAGCGTTGCCAATGCTCTACCATGTTCATCGCGAAACGAGGCCAGGGTATTGCCGTCAGCCTCGGCAACGCAGGCCAGGGTTCGCTCCGGCGGCGGCAATGCAGCCAACCGGGTATCGAGTCCCATTTCGGCCAGCAGCCGCTGCCCCGACTCCAGGTGACAACCAAGCGTCAGAGCTGCGGCGAGCAGCAACGGAAACATGATGATTTTCTTCGTGATATTCATAGATCGTGCCTCTCGGTCGAAGAACCAGTGGCCCGCGGCAGGGTTATGCCAAATCGGGCACCCGGCTCTCCGGGGTTGAGCACCCTGATGGCGCCGCCGTTTCGCTTGACATATTCCCGGATAATCGCCAGCCCGAGACCGCTGCCCTTGATGATCGACCTGGTTTCCATTTCCACCTGATAAAAGGGTTGGAAAATTTTTTCTTCTTCGCCCAGGGGAATGCCCGGCCCTGAGTCGTAAACGATGACGGCGACCGTTTTTCGATCGGCACTGACCCGGCAGCCGACCCTGCCGCCGGGCGGCGTGAATTTAACGGCGTTGGAGAACAGGTTTTCAAATACCGTCTCCAACTCCTTACGATCACCGGCTACCATGACGTCGGCCACCGACACGTCGATGGTGATATCCCGGCCGAGTACCCGGGCCCGCTGATTGTCGACGACGGTATCGATCAGCTGCGGCAGCGAGATATGCTCCGTGGCCCGCGCTTTTTCGGAAAACCGGGCCAGGTTGAAATTGATGATGTTTTCGATCAGCCCCTGCAGCACGACGCTGTTGTTGACCAGAATGCGCGCGACTTCCAGCTGTTTGCCATGCAACTCACCGACCACCCCGTCACTGAGCAGGGAAGCACCCTCGCGGATCGAGGCGAGCGGGGTCTTCAGTTCGTGGGAAACATGGGCCAAAAATTTTGCTTTTTCCTGTTCCAGGTCATCGAGCCGTTTTCTTAGCCAGTCGAGCCGTTCGCCGGCCACCTCTATGTCCAGCGGACCGGAGACCAGCACCGGAGTTTTGAAATCTCCGCAGCCCAATCGTTCGACACTCTTGTTGAGCTGCCGGATCGGCCAGGAGAGCAGAAAAGCCATCACCGCGATCAGGAGAATCGTCGCCAGGATAAAGGCTCCGGTCTGCAGGACGAGAACCCGCTGGGCCGCTCTGGTCGTTTCCCGCAGGCTGTCGATATCACGCTGCATCATCTCCTGAAAACCGGTCCGGGCCTTCTGGGCAAGCTGATGCTGATTGGCAAAGGAATCGATGGCTTTGTCGATAAGCCCGGCAGGATCCTCAGCCGCGCCGTCACGCAGCGAGATGATCATGGTCCGCAATACGTTTCGTTGCTGACGCAGGTACTCGAGTTCCTGCCGATCAAGCGGATCGAGCGGCAGGCTGAGCAGGTCGTAGAGCAGTGCATCTATCCTGCCGTGGTGCTCCTCGGCGGCTCCGAGGTGCTGCGTTTCACCGGTAATTTCGTAGAGTCGCAGGGATCGCTCTTCGTTGCGCAGATATTCCGAGAGGATCTCACTGTTACGGGTACCGCTGAGTGCATGCCCGACGATCTCCAGACCGGCCCCGCTGACGCGGTCGATAAACGTCAGCGTCGTCCACAACCCCACGCCGAGAGGCAGCGACACCATAACAAACCCGATCAGGACCAGGTTGAGAAAAGAGCGGGGCCGAAATACTTTCATGGTGTTTCTGCGATAACGGACCTCCTCTGCCGACTTACCGTACCTGCCGCATCCCTCTTCCCTTCAGGGGATCATTTCACCCAGCGCTTCGGCAATCCGGCCGATACCGTCCGTGATGCCCGACTCGTCGACGCAGGAAAAGTTCAGGCGAAACGTCGACGTCGCGCCGGCAGCTGTATAAAACGGTTCTCCCGGCACGAACACGACCCGGCGGGCGACGGACCGTTCGAACAGCTCCATGGCCGGCACGTTGTCCGGCAGCCTGCCCCAGAGAAACATCCCGCCGTCCGGCCGGGTGCAGGTTACCGTGTCCGGAAAACTCCGATCGATTGCGGCCAGCATAGCCCGGCACTGCCGGCCATAGGCCTCGATGATTCGGGAAATATGCTCGTCCAGGTTATTGTCCTGCAGATAACGCAGCAGGACATATTGCGTAAAATTACAGGTATGCAAATCGGCTGCCTGTTTGGCGATGAGCAGTTTTTCATAGAGTTCGGCAGGAGCGGCGATCCAGCCGAGCCGAAAACCGGGTACAACAATCTTGGAGAACGAGCCGAGCAGCACCGTCTGCTCCGGCAGCAGATGGTGAAACGACGGGATCGCACTGCCCCGGAAACGCAAGGCGCCGTACGGATCATCCTCGATGAGCAACAGATCGCGGCCGGCCACGATCTCAGCAACCGCCCGACGGTTTTCCCTGCTGTACGAAATACCTGACGGATTCTGAAAATTGGGCACGGTATACATCAGGCGCGGCTGCCCCTGCCGGACCGCACGGGTCAACAGATCGACAGCCATGCCGTCGTCATGGACCGGTACCGGCAGATAACGGGGACGATAGAGCGAAAGTGCTTGAATCGCGCCGAGATAGCCGGGTTCCTCGATAACCACCTGCCCGCCGTCGTTGAGCACCACCTTGGCGAGCAGATCGAGGGCCTGCTGGCTGCCGTTGGTGATCAGAATCTGGTCCGGATCGAGCCTGATGCCCTGCTGTTCTTCATAGCGCCGGGCAATAAACGCCCGTAATTCGATCAACCCTTCGGAATTGCTGTATTGCAGGCAATCGGCTCCCTGCTCGGCAAATACCCGATCGGCGGCAACGCGCAGCTCATCAATGGGGAAAAAAGCGCGATTCGGCAATCCCCCGGCAAAAGAAATGATCCCGGGGTCCATGGTAACCTTCAGGATTTCCCGGATAAACGAACGGGGCACATCCTGCATCCGATCGGAAAAAATACCGTTCATGGTCGTTGTCTGTTTTTTTGGGTCGTGCACGGTGGTAAAAAGAAAGAAAACACCAGCGCTCAGGATCCGCCGTTCGCAGGGTTTTGGGTATCCTGCTCGTCGTAGCGGGCCAGTTCGAGCAAATTGCCATCGGGATCGCGAATATACACCGAACTCAGCACTCCGGCGGCGCCCGTCCTGGTTACCGGGCCCTCGATCACCTCCGTGTTGCGCGTGGCAAGTTCCCGACACACCGCGGCAATCGACTGTTCTACAAGCAGGCAGATATCGGCGGACCCGGGTGTCGGCTGCCCGGCACAGGGGAGAAATTCCGCTCCGGCCACATGGAGGTTGATTTTCTGACTGCCGAAGTGCAGCGATACCCGCCCGGTCGAGCTGACCCGTTTTTCCATACCAAGCACCTCGGTATAAAACGACACGCTCCGCTCGAGGTCCTTGACAGTCAGTACCAGGTGATCAACGGTGGCGATCTTCATTCATCATGATTCCGCTTGCAGGGCGATGCCTTACCCCGGCATTGCCCGGCTTTCCGGCAGAGCTGTTTCATTGAGACGCTGTTTTTCGGCAGCCGCCTTAACCATCCTGAACAGCTCCCGGTAATGGGCCTTATTCCTGCTCCTGGCATATTGATGGGCGGCCTGGCGCAGATCGTGCTCGTCAAGCTCGGGATATCGGATCAGCAACCGATCGATGACCGGGCTCTGCCAGGTGATCGGCCAGGGCTGCTGATCCCGGCGATGGTTGGCCAATGATTCGATCGCTTCGTTGACCACCTGGTCTCGCCAATGCTCGGCATCGTGGAACAACCGGTCTTCCTCGAGCTTCGAACCTTTTTTCTGTTTCAGGAAATGGAGCACCACCGCCACGTCCTCATGTCTGAGCAATTTGGCGACAAACTTGATCTGGCGCTTTAAGGCGCCGCCTTTGGTGGTCCGACACAGGGCCAGCGCTTGGCGCACCTCGTCGCTGACCCCGAGGCGGCCAAGCTCGGCATCACTGAGAGCGACACATTCTCTGGCCGCCATCTCGACCTGTTTGAACTGCCGCTTTTTTTCCGAACGACTGACCTGATCCATATCATTCTCCCGATGCCGGCCGCCGGCCGTCAGGAAATCGGCGCAATGAGCGGCGGCTCGAAATCCGGCGGCGGTTCAAACCCAAGAAGCAGACAGAGCGTGGCAGCAACATTGGCCAATCCCCGTTGCGGCAGGTCGCGTAGTTCAAAACGCTTTGTTCCGGTGTAATCCTTGATCACCAGGGGGACCGGGTTGAGCGTGTGGGAGACCATCGGCGACCTGACACCGTCCTTTTCGGTCCACATGCACTCGGCATTCCCGTGATCGGCGGTAATCAGCGCGATTCCACCGGCCTTTTCAACGGCGGCAAGCAGACGACCGAGGCTCAGATCGACCGTTTCGACCGCAATTCGGACCGCCGCCTCCACGCCGGTATGGCCGACCATGTCGCCGTTCGGATAATTGAGACGGATAAAGCGATACTGTCCGGAAGCCACCGCTTCGATGGCCGAGTCGGTGATTTCCGCCGCCTTCATCCACGGGCGCAGGTCAAAAGCGATCCGGTCCGATTCGATTTCGACGTAACGCTCGAGATTGCTGTCGATATATCCCGTTTTGTTGCCGTTCCAGAAGTAAGTGACATGACCGAATTTCTGCGTCTCGGAAAGCGCCAGCGATGTCACGCCGCTGCCGCACAGATACTCTCCCAGCGTCCTATGCATAACCGGCGGTTCCACCAGAAAGTGACCGGGTATCTTGGCATCTCCATCATACTGCATCATCCCGGCATAAAATACATCGGGCACCCGCTGCCGGTCAAAATAATCGAATTCCGGCTCTTCAAACGCACGAGAAATTTCGATGGCCCGATCACCACGGAAATTGAAGCAGACCACCGCGTCACCGTCTTCGATGGTGCCGACCGGTCCGTCATCGTCGGTGACGACGAAGCTGTCCAGGTATTGATCGGTCTGGGACGGGTCCTCGCGATAATAGGTTTCGATCGCCTCAACCGCCGACGGAAAAGACCGCGCCTGGCCGAGCACGTGGGCCTGCCAGCCTCGTTCAACAACGCTCCAGTCGGCTTCGTAGCGATCCATCGTGGTGATCATCCTCCCCCCGCCCGAAGCGATGCGACAATCGCACCCGTCCTGCTGCAACTCGGTGCAGCGCTGTTCCAGCGGGGTGACATAATCCAGCGCACTTTTCTGCCCGACATCCCGGCCGTCGAGCAGCCCGTGGATGCGAATCCTGTCGATTCCGGTTTGGTGGCAGTGTTCGAGCAGGGCGTAGAGATGATCGATATGCGAGTGGACATTACCATCTGAGACCAGTCCGATCAGATGCAGGGTGCCGCCGCTGTGACAACGCTCTTCGATCTGCTGCCACGCTTCTCCCCGGAAGATGTCTTTGGAAGCGATCGCTTTGCCGACCAATTTTGCACCCTGGGCAAATATCCGGCCGGCGCCCAGCGCGTTATGGCCGACCTCGGAATTGCCCATATCATCGTCGGTCGGCAAGCCGACGGCGGTTCCGTGGGCTTTCAGAGTGGTCATCAACGGTTCATCGAGCAGTGCATCGAGAACCGGTGTATAGGAAACCTTGATGCCGTCACTGGCGTCACCGCGGCCGATACCGACGCCATCGAGAATCACGGCAACAACCGGTCCGGCGGATGCGCCGGCCGACGCCGCCGGCTGCAGGCGATAGTTTTCCATCACTGATCTCTCCCATACGTCATTTTTTAAGTCTTTTTCGGACATTGTCTTTGCCATTGCCACCCGATTCTTTTACTATGGGCACAGCACGGCATGCACAACCCGTTTAGCGGAACTCTATATCATTACCATGCAACACGCAACGCAAGAAGAATTGAACAATTCGCCTTCCCTGAGCTGCGCTATCCCTCAAGAAGACCTGCCACGCCTCGCGACCATGCTCCAGGCCGGATTCTTCGTCGAAGCCGCGGCCGGAGAATCGATTGCATCGCTGCTTGAGCGGCTGCCCGGCTTTTCCGCCGACTATATCGTACACCGGATCCAGACCGTTTTTTACAACGGCGATGCGATCGACGACCTGTCCCTGCCGCTCACCGGACCGGCTCCGGTCATCGCCCTGTCGGCGGCAATGCCGGGCCTGGCCGGGGCCATTCTCCGCAAGAACAGTCCCGCCGCTTCGCTGCGCAAAGCACACAGCAGAGCAGCGGCTGCCGCAGCCGGCACCACTGTCACCGTGCTGGTCAAATTGTTCAACACCCTGGCTATCGATCGTGGTCCGGCGCTTTTCCGCTCCGGTGTTCGGATCAAGGCTGCCGATCTGACCGCCTTTTTGTCGCTGCGGCCCTCACTGCTGAAGAAACTCCGCGTTATCCGGCTCGACGACGCCCCCGTTTCGATAGATGAACTGACGCGCCAACTGGCTGGACAGGCAAGCGTCACCATGCACGTCACCGGATCATGACTCCTTTCGACCAGTCACGCGACATGCTCGGCCGCCGGGCGCTTACCCGGGTTTCCGAAGCACGCACGACCCTTCTCAAGAGGCTTGGCAATCTGAACCTCACCGTAGAACGAGTGGCGCTCGCCGAAGCACTCGATCGCGTGACCGCCGAACCGATCACTGCCGCCGAAGATCTGCCGCCCGCCCCCCGTTCCACCATGGACGGCTTTGCCGTCATCGCCGCCGACACCTTCGGGGCAACTCAGTCTCTGCCCGCCTACCTGAACATCGTCGGCGAGGTCCTGATGGGAGCCGCGCCCGAGGGCCGACTGGAACGGGGGAATTGCTTTCGCATTCCGACCGGCGGACTGCTCCCCGACAACGGTGACAGTGTGGTGATGCTTGAACACACCGTTCCGGTTGACGAGACGATGATCGAAGTGGTCAAGGGAATCGGCAGCGGCACCAATGTCATCAAAACGGGCGACGATATCCGCGCCGGCGAGCAGGCCCTGCCGGCCGGTCACCGTCTCCGCCCGCAGGATCTCGGCCTGCTCGCCGGCCTCGGAATCGATGAGGTTGGTGTTTACCGGCGGCCCCGCGTCGGTATCATCGCCACCGGCGACGAAATTATCGACCACCGGCAATCGCCGGCCGTCGGCAAGATCAGAAACATCAACTCGGTGACCCTGGCCGCATTAGCCAAACGCAGCGGCGCAACGGTAACCGATTACGGTATCGTTTCCGACCGCGAGGAGATCTTTTTCGCAACCGTTACCCGCGCCGTCGCGGAGACCGACCTGGTCTTCTTTTCCGGAGGCAGTTCCGTCGGTGTCCGCGATCTCGGCGAGCGGGCCATTGAACGGCTCGGTTCACCGGGCATCCTGGTCCATGGCGTCACGTTAAAACCCGGGAAGCCGATCATCATCGGTCTCTGCAACAGCACGCCGGTATTCGGCCTGCCGGGCCATCCCGTTTCGGCCATGGTCTGTTTCGATTTTTTCGTCCGGCCGGCACTGAGTGTCCTGTCCGGCGAGCGGATCGCCGATTGTCCGCCCGCCCCAAGCGTTTCGGCACGATTGATGCGCAGCATCAACTCGGCTGCCGGCCGGCTCGACGTCATCCGCGTGCGGCTCGTCCGCGATCACGATCAATGGCACTGCCAGCCGATTCTCGGTCGTTCCGGTGCCATCTCAACCATGTCCCGCGCCGACGGTTACTTCCTGATCGACGAGGACAGCCAGGGCCTGGCCGAAGGAGAGCCGGTGGAGGTATATATCTATCAATGAGTGATCATTCCGTTTACGTCACCAATCAACCGCTCGACCAGGCCAAGACCTCGTGGCTGGCGGCGGTGGAGGCAGCCGGTTTTTTTCAACGCCGGCCGCAGCAGACCATCCCCGTCGATCAAGCCCTCGGCCGGGTGACCGGTGAGCCGGTCTTCGCCCACCATTCATCACCAACCTATAACGCCGCGGCGATGGACGGCATCGCCGTCCATTTTCTCGATCTGTCCTCGGCCAGTGAGACAAACCCGGTGGTGCTTGGCCCAGACCGGTTTGCCAAAGTCAACACCGGCAACGCGGTTCCCGAAGGCTACAATGCGGTGGTGATGAACGAGGATATCCACTACCATGCCGACGGCAGCGCCGAGTTGGTCAACCCTGCCCCGCCCTGGCAGCATGTACGGACCGTCGGCGAAGATATCGTTGCCACCGAGCTGATCATCCCCGAGGGGCATGTGATTCGGCCGGTCGACCTCGGTGCCATGCTCGCCGCCGGGGTCACCACGGTGACGGTCCGCGTTGCTCCAAAAATAATTGTGATTCCGACCGGTTCTGAGTTAATCGCAGCGGGGCAGCCGGTGCAGCCGGGACAGATCATCGAGTTCAATTCCCGAATCCTGGGCGGTACTTTGACCGAATGGGGTGGTGACGTCGAGATTCATGACCCGATCGGTGACGACCCTCAGCTGCTGCGACAAGCCATTACCCGGGCCGCGGCATCCGCAGACATCGTCGTGACCAACGCCGGCGCCTCGGCCGGCAGCCGTGATTACTCCGCCTCGACGCTGGCCGAGCTCGGTTCGATCATCGTCCACGGCGTCGCGATCAAACCGGGCAAGCCGGTGATTCTCGCGCTGATCGGCGACACCCCGGTGATCGGCCTGCCCGGCTATCCGGTGTCGGCACTGTTGACCCTGCAGCTCTTCGCCCGCGAGCTGGTCTATGGATTTCTCGGCACCCCGCTGCCGGCCGCACAAACCATCGAGGCCGTCATGTCCCGGCCGATGCACTCGCCGATGGGCGTCGACCAGTTCGTGCGGGTAACGCTTGGCCGCGTCGGCGACACCCTCATCGCCACCCCGTCCGGTAAAGGCGCCGGTTCGGTGATGTCGGTGGTCCGGGCCGACGGCATGCTGACCATCCCCGCCGGCAACGAAGGCATCGGCGCCGGGGAGCGCGTGCCCATCGCACTGATGCGCAGCCGGGGTGAGGTCGATGCCACCCTGGTCATGATCGGCAGTCACGACAATATCCTCGACCTGCTCGCCAACCACCTGCACCGATTGCGCCCGCCTATCAGACTCTCTTCCGCCCATGTCGGTTCGATGGGCGGTATCATGGCCATCAGGCGCGGCGAGGCCCATCTGGCCGGTTCTCACCTGCTCGACGAACAGAGCGGTGAATACAATATCAGTTTTATCAAGCGATTCCTCCCCGACCTCCCCCTGCAACTGATCAATTTGTGCTATCGCGAGCAGGGGCTGCTGGTCGCCGCCGGCAACCCGCTGGGCATTACCGGCCTGGCAGATCTCGCCGACCGCGGCCTGCGTTTCATCAATCGCCAGAAAGGCGCCGGAACCCGGCTGCTCACGGACAAGGTGCTGCGTGACTCCGGTCTTGACCCGCAACGGATCGCGGGCTATGATCGTGAAGAGTACACACACATGAACGTCGCCGCGGCAATCGCCAGCGGCAGCGCCGATGCCGGTATGGGGATCAGGGCTGCCGCGGTGGCACTCGATCTCGATTTCATACCGGTTGCCGAAGAACGTTACGATGTCATCGTGCCGGCTGCATTCGCTCGGGACCGCCGAGTCTGCGCCGCACTGGAGCTGGTCGGCGGCGACCGGGAATTCCAACAGAAGATTGTCGGGCTCGGAGGATACAATCTCCGGGATACCGGCGTTGTCATGTACGAACAATAAACGGTCGCCGCATGCCCCCGTCACGCTGCCCCGCACGTGAATGCGCCGGCCAGAACTGAAAGGAGATGCGATCATGAGTGAAAAAATCTTTCGGGTCAATATGACGGAGTTGACCACCAGCGTCGAAGAGGTGCCGCAAAACTGGGCCGGCCTCGGCGGGCGAGGTCTCACCTCGACGATCGTCGCTGCCGAAGTGCCGCCGACCTGTCACCCGCTCGGGCCCAACAACAAACTGATATTTGCCCCCGGCCTGCTGTCCGGCACCGTCGCGGCCAACTCCGGGCGGCTCTCGGCCGGCGCCAAAAGCCCGTTGACCGGAACGATCAAAGAAGCCAACGCCGGCGGTACATCGGCGCAACTGCTCGCCCGGTGCGGCTGCAAAGCGCTGATCATCGAAGGACAACCGAAAGCAGACGCCTGGTACAGCCTCGCCGTGACCCCCGCCGGCGTTGAGATCAGCGAAGAGAAGGAACTGATCGGCAAAGGCAATTACGACGTTGCCCGAACGCTGAGCGGTCGCTTTGAAACCAAACGCGGCGTGATCACCATCGGCCCGGCCGGTGAAATGAAAATGGAAGCGGCCAATATTTCCGTGATGGATCCTGACGGTAATCTCCGTTCCAACGGGCGCGGCGGTCTCGGCGCGGTAATGGGCTCCAAGCGGGTCAAATTCATCTCGGTCGACCCGCAGGGCGGCAAAGTCGCCATCGCCGATCCGGAGGCCTTCAAAGCTGCCAACCGGGCTTTTGCCAAGGCTCTCGTCGATAACCCGGTCAGCCAGACGCTCGCCACCTATGGCACCAACGTGCTGATCAACGTGATCAACGAGGCCGGCGCCCTGCCGACCAGAAACTTCACGTCCGGACAATTCGAGGGACACAACAGTATTTCCGGCGAGACGATGCACGATATGATCGAGGAACGGGGCGGCGCGATCAAGCACAATTGTCATGCCGGCTGCGTCATTCAGTGCTCACAGATCTACAACGACGCGAACAAACAATACAAGACCTCCGGTTTCGAATATGAATCGATCTGGGCCATGGGCGCCGACTGCTGTGTTGAAAACCTCGATGACATTGCCGAGGCCGATCACCTGATGGACGACCTCGGGATTGACTCCATCGAGACGTCGGTGGCCATGGGTGTCGCCATGGAGGCCGGCGTGCTCTCTTTTGGCGATGGCCCCGGTATCTGCCGAATTCTTCGGGAAGAGGTGGCCAAAGGGACCCCGCTCGGCCGAATCATCGGCAACGGCGCCGGTTCGGTTGGCCATGCGTTCGGCGTGACCCGGGTTCCGGTAGTCAAAAACCAGGCGATCCCCGCCTATGATCCACGGACCGTCAAGGGCATGGCGATTACCTACGCGACCACCCCGATGGGCGCCGATCACACCGCCGGCTATGCGGTCGCCACCAATATTCTCAACGTCGGCGGCTCTGTCGACCCGCTGTCCAAGGAAGGCCAGGTGGAGTTGTCACGCAATCTGCAGATCGCCACCGCCGCCATCGATTCGACCGGTATGTGCCTGTTCATCGCATTCGCGGCACTCGACGATCCGAATTGCCTGCCGCGCTTGATCGATCTGATCAACGCCCGGTTCGGCATCAACCTGACCGGCGACGACGTCACCAACCTCGGCAAGACCATCCTGAAGACCGAGCGGGCCTTCAACCAGGCCGCCGGCTTCAACAATGCCGACGACCGGTTGCCGGAATTCTTCTACAACGAACCGTTGCCGCCGCACAATCTGGTGGTCGACTTCACCGGTGAGGAAATCGATTCCTTCTGGAACTTCTAAATGAAACTGACGGTCAAACTCTTTGCCTACTTCCGCGACAATCGGTTTGTCGCGGAAGTTAAAGATTATCCGGAGCAGACGACCGTCGCCGAGATCATTGCCGATCTCGGTATCGACGAACAGGAGGTCGGGGTGACGATGCTCAATTCACGGCATTGTCGCCTCGATGCCCGTCCGCAGGAAAATGACATCCTCGCCGTTTTTCCGGTGATCGGCGGCGGTTGATCTTCTATTTCGGGAGATGCCTGAAACCATCCCCCGTGGCATGATCACCGATACACGAGTTGCCCATGGAACAAAAAACGATCAGAGCGCAGGTATTCGGCATCGTTCAAGGTGTCTGCTTTCGTGACTATACCCGGCGAAAAGCTGAAGAATTGGGACTTGGCGGATGGGTCAAAAACCGCTCCGACGGGAGTGTCGAAGCGCTGATCTGCGGCCCGTCCACGGGCGTCGAAGAGATTGTCACCTGGCTCCACCACGGCCCGCCGCACGCCCATGTCGAGCGGGTCGAAATCGACAACGAGACCGAACCGCCGCAGCCGCCACCCTCTTCTTTTCAGATTCTTTTCTGAGCACCGGCGATGCTCAGGGTCCGCAATCTCAACGCCTGGCTGCCCGATTCGGCAGCATCGACCACCCACCAGGCAGATATCCAACTGCTCCACGATGTGTCACTGCAGGTCGATGCCGGGCAGACCGTGGCACTGGTCGGCGAATCGGGTTCGGGCAAGACCATTACCGCTTTATCGATTCTGCGGCTGCTGGAAAACACGACGCCGATCCGGACCAAAGGCGCCATCACCTTTGCCGGTCAGGAGTTGCTCGAGCTGCCCCTCGACGCGATGCGGTCCATCAGGGGCAATCGGATCGCAATGATTTTCCAGGAGCCGATGACCTCGCTCAATCCGGTATTTACCATCGGCAACCAGCTCATCGAACCGCTGCTTCTCCATCGCGACATGACTCCTGACGAAGGGAGAAAAGAGGCAATCGCATTACTGGAAAAAACCGGTATCGAGGACGCGGAATCCCGCCTCGGGGTGTATCCCCACCAATTGTCCGGCGGGCAGCGACAGCGGGTGATGATCGCGATAGCCCTGGCCGGCCGCCCGGCGCTGCTCATTGCCGACGAACCGACCACTGCCCTCGATGTCTCGATCCAGGCCCAGATCCTGAGGCTGATAAAGGACTTGCAGCAGGAATTCGGCATGGCGATGCTGCTGATCACCCACGACCTGGCCATGGTTCGGCGGATCGCCGAACAGATCTATATCATGAAAGACGGCGTTATCGTCGAGTCCGGCTCCCCTGAATCGCTGTTTGCCAGCCCGAATCACCCATACACCCGTCACCTGCTCGAGGCCATTCCCCAACCGGCAATCGAGCAGAAAGTCGACTCACCGGTCGTCCTGAAAACCGAGGCGCTCAGTTGCACATTCCGGTTGGTTGCCGGCCGCCAGGGGCTGTTCAGACGGCACTACAAGATCATCAGAGCGGTTGATGCGGTCGACTTGTCGGTCAAAGAAGGAACGACCTGCGGCATTATCGGCGAATCAGGCTCCGGCAAGACGACGCTTGCCCTGGCCCTGCTCAGACTGGTCAACAGTACCGGCTCGATCATCTTCCAAGGCAGAGATCTGCAGTCCCTGAGCATGCGCGAACTGCGTCCGATCCGCAGCCAGGTGCAGGTGGTTTTTCAGGATCCGTTTTCTTCGCTGTCGCCGCGGTTGAGTATCGGCGAAATCGTCGAAGAGGGACTCCGCGTTCATCACAAACACCTGTCGCCGGCGGCACGCCTCGAGCGGGTTCGTGAAGCGCTGGCCGACGTCGGCCTGAGCGGAGACATCGTCCATCGCTACCCGCACGAGTTCTCCGGCGGTCAACGCCAGCGGATCGCCATCGCCCGGGCCGTCGTGCTGCGCCCGAAGCTCCTGATCCTTGATGAACCGACCTCCGCTCTGGATATGACTATCCAGCGCCAGATCATTGAATTGCTCAAAGACATCCAGCAAAAATATACGCTGACCTATCTGTTCATCTCCCACGACCTGAAAACCACCAGGGCGCTGGCCGACTATATCATCGTCATGCATAACGGCGCCGTCGTCGAACAGGGGCCGGCCCGGGACATCTTCGACAACCCGAGCCAACCCTATACCCGTAACCTGCTCAACGCCGCCCTCTTTGTCACACCGGACGTCGAGACCCCGGCCCAGACCGGTTCCTGACCACCGCGCTCCACCGCTCAAGAGCGCGGCCCGCATCACCGCTGATGCGGCGATAACCGCTCTCTAGCCGGGCCGCGGCATGGCCGGCAGGGCGATAAAG
>CAZUJZ010000061.1:0-15688 GCA_964620665.1 uncultured Desulfofustis sp.
CCGAAGATGGCCGCCGGCGAGGCGATTGGCTGTTTCGGTCTGACCGAACCGGACTTTGGCTCCAACCCGGGAGGCATGCGGACTCTGGCCCGGCGGGAAACGGGCGGCAGGTGGCGCATCAATGGGGCCAAGATGTGGATCACCAACGGCAGTATTGCCGATGTGGCGCTGGTCTGGGCGATGACCGACGAAGGCGTGCGCGGTTTTCTCGTGGAAAAGGGGACGCCGGGATTTTCCGCCCCGCAGATGAAAAACAAATGGAGTCTGCGCGCCTCGGTTACCTCGGAATTGGTTCTTGACAACGTCGTGGTTGACGAAGAGCAGAGCCTGTTGCCCGGCGTGGTTGGCCTCAAAGGCCCGCTCAGTTGTCTGACGCAAGCCCGCTACGGGATCGCCTGGGGGGTGCTCGGCGCCGCCGACAACTGTTACCAGACGGCTCTGGACTATGGCCAACACCGGGTACAGTTTGACCGACCGATCGCCGGTTTCCAGCTTCAGCAGAAAAAACTGGCGGATATGGTCACCGAACTAACCAAGGCGCAATTGCTCGTGCTGCATCTCGGGCGTCGCAAGGACCGGGGAGCGGCGACACCGCAGCAGGTATCAATGGCCAAGATGAACAATGTGCATTGTGCCCGGGAAATCTGTCATACCGCCCGGACCATGCTCGGCGCCAACGGTATCATGGGGGAGTATCCGATCATGCGTCATGCCGCCAACCTCGAATCGGTCTATACCTACGAAGGCACCCACGACATTCACACGCTGATCATCGGCGAGCAGGTGACCGGTCTGGCCGCCTATCGCTGAATCACAAGCAACGGCGGGACAGGTTTCAACTGTCCTCCGCTCACTATCAAGCACCGGTTGCAGACATCCTGCCGGCAGCTCAGAGGGCCTGACTATCGGAGTCCCGCCGGTGGCCGAAAGTCCGCCAACCAGCCCTGCCGACAGCAACGCCGATTTTCATTGTTCGGTGTGACTGCCCATAAGAGTGATATGAAAAGGCCGATTTATGGGGCGTGCGCTTTATTCACGCCAATCCGATTCGTATGATGCCGTATCGTCCGGCGCCATAAAGGGAGCGGTGGCATCGCCGTGGATCGAATCGAGCAACGCTTGCGGATTGTTCTTGAAATCGTGCCTGACGGTGTTGTCGAAATGGAAGCGGTCGTCAAATGAGGTGATCAGGTTCTGCTGGCTCCAGCGCTGCAGATAATAGCTGAGGATAATCGGCAGCCGGTTGTAGACGGTCTCTTCCGGAAACGGATCGACAAAACTCGATTCCGCCAGACGGCGACAGGACAGGGTCTGGGTTCGATAAAAGGCACCGAGAAACATCAATTCCGGCGGCAGGGACGCCTTCATGCCCAGCCGGGTCAGCAAGCGGAGGATAACCCGGACACTGCTTTTCCCGGTTTTGGCCAGTGAGTATGGGACGAAGATCTGTTTTGGCCGTTTCAGGTGCAGCTGGTTTCTGATGGTCAGGATAAGGTCGGCCAACTCCACCGGCTGCGGATCGACGAAATGCAGGGTTTTGCCACTGAATTCCAACCGGTTTTCCAGCATATGCTGGACCAGATACGGCAATTTGCGAACGTTGGAGTAGGAATGTTCGGCACCCCTGGCGGTAAAGAGAAACGGCATCGATTCATCGGCGATGGAAAAAAGCAGCCGGTGAAAGCCCTGGATCTTATGGTCGTGCCGGCCGTAAACGATGGACAGCCTGATGCAGGAGTAGTCGAGCCCCTCGTGCTCGTGCATGTAGGCCAGCGTCTTTTCCGCCATCAATTTGGACTTGGCGTAATTGCTCAGAGAAGCGGAGATCGACACCTGATCCTCTTCTCGCAGGTCCGTGCCCTGGGGCAGCGTTGCCGCGGAACTGAAAAAAATGTAGGGGATCTTCAGTGCAGCCGCCGCCCGGGCGATATTGATCGCCCCGACATAGTTGACTTCGAACGTGAGCTGGCTGCCGGCGTCGATATTGGTGATACCGGCGTTGATGACAAAATCCGGCCGCATGCTCATCAGGTAATTGCGGATATCGACGCAATTGCCCAGTGATACTTTTTTCGAACTGGGTGCCAAGATTTCGGCCAGCCCCGGGCGCCGTTGCTTGTAGAAATTGACCATGGTGCCGCCGACCAGGCCTGAGCCGCCGAAGACCACACCGATCTTTCGCACTCGTTCTGTGGTGAGGAATTCGGTCATTATCCGTGTCCTGTCAGATGGTTTATTGGCCTGCACTGCCGACTTTCAACAGTACCAAGGGCTTGAATTGAGAGACATTCAGTCGGCGATCAGCATTTGGCAGGCAATTGAGTCGGGGAGGCCGGTAACCGGTCGCTGTCGAATGCGTCGATTGTTTTACTGCTGTACTTGAAATATATCAGATTTTTTAATCAATGCCAAAAGGACAGATGATATGCCCTGTTTTCGCCTGATTTTTCATGGTTTTTCCTGCAACTGCTGGAAGTGGCGAAAAATAATTTGAAAAAAAATTGAATTTGATCGTGGGAAAACATAGACTGCAAAGAAACCGCTTTCCCACCTGCACGTCGATGAGTCGTGCGGCATGAAGGCACTAAAAAAAGAGGGGTAACCTCATGTTTTCACGATTCACGCGGGTCCGATTTACGACCAAGCTCTTTGTGGCAATGATCGGGGTAGTGGTTCTTTCGATTTTGATCACCTCCGGCAACGCGATCAGGATGTCGAAGAACGGGCTGTATGCACTCGGGGAAGGCGCCGTGCAGGATATTCACCAGTCGCTCTACAACTCGCTTGCCGCCATCGACGACAATATCCGCAATAAACTCAACGGCGATCTGCTGATCCTGGAAAAGGAGTTGCGGTTGACCGGTGGATTGTTGCTCGATGATACCAGCATGGAGGAGGAGACCCTGATCAATCAGGAAACCGGCGAATCGGTAACTATGGAGATTCCGAAATTCCAGGCCGGCATTCAATACATCAATCACACGTTCGATATCGTCGATCGGGTCGAGTCCATCACCGGGTCCTCGGCAACGATCTTCCAGCTGGTTGACGACAAATTGCTGCGCATCTCCACTACGGTGAAAAAGGCCGACGGGGAGCGCGCCGTCGGCACCTATATCCCGTCGGACAGCCCGGTGTTTCAAGCGATTATGAACGGCGAAGTGTTTCGCGGTAAGGCCTATGTCGTCAACGACTGGTACCTGACGGCCTATCAGCCGGTGCGCGACCTGGAAGACAAGATCATCGGCGCTATCTATGTCGGCCAATTGATGCTTTCCGAGCAGGTCAGAAAACTCGTCGGCGAGACGAAGATCGGTCCCGGCTATTTCTTCATCTATGACGACACCGGCTCCCTGCTCATTCATCCGACCCTGACGCCCGATGATAACGTGTATGAACTCTATCCGATCTTCAAGGATCACCCGGACGGCTTTATCGAATATGAATACCAGGGGGAGCAAAAGGTCAGTTATAAGAAATATATCGACGAGTGGGGTGTTACGCTGGCCGTCGGCATCGACCGTCAGGATATCGTGGCCGGGCTCGATGTGCAGATGCTGCGCAACAACCTGCTGGTCGGGTTGCTGGTGGTTGCCGGCGGCGTCGTGCTGACCATATTTCTCGTCCGCTCGATCAACAACCCGCTCAAAGAGTTGGCCCAGAAAGCGGTCAAGGTCGGTGAGGGAGACTACACCATCTCCTTTTCCTCCCAAGTCGATGACGCGATCGGCCAGCTGACCAATTCGCTCGGGGTCATGGTGGAAAAGGGCAAGGAGATGATGCGCGACATTGTCTCCTCCTCCCAGTCGCTGTCCGCCTCGTCGACCGAGCTGGCGACTATTTCCGACCAGATGGTCGGCAATGCCGAATCAACCACGAATATCGCCGATCAGGCCTCGGGCAACGCCCAGGAGGTTACCGCCAACATGCAATCGGTCTCCGCCGCGATGGAGCAGTCGGCGGTGAATCTGGATATGATTGCCTCGGCCTCCGAGGAGATGGGCACGACGATCAAGGAGATCGCCGAAAACAGCGCCCGGGCCAGGCACACCACCGAGGAAGCGGTTGCCAATACCAAGCGCTCGCACCAGACCATTGTTGAACTCGGCGAAGCGGCCCGGGCCATCGGTTCGATCACCGAGACCATTACCGAGATCTCCGAGCAGACCAACCTGCTTGCCCTCAATGCCACCATCGAGGCGGCCCGGGCCGGTGACGCCGGCAAGGGATTCGCCGTCGTGGCCAACGAGATCAAGGAACTGGCCAAGGAAACGGCGGAGGCGACCGGCAAGATCAAGGAGGCGATCGCCGGTATCCAGGGCAAGACCGGTGACACTGTCAAGGATATCGAAGCGATCACCAGCGTCATCAACGATGTCAACGAGATCGTCAACGGCATCGTTACCGCAGTCGAGGAGCAGTCGATCACCACCAATGAGATCGTCAACAACGTCAGCCAGGCGTCGCAGGGGATCACCGAGATCAACGAGAATGTCGCCAGCAGCAACCAGATGACCCAGCAGATGAATGAGGCGGTGGGCCTGGTCAAAGAGCGTTCGGTCGAGGTCAAGCAGAGCAGCCAGCATGTCCGCACTTCTGCCGATGAGCTGTCCCGGCTTTCCGAGAAGCTGACCGAACTCGTCTCGAAGTACAAAATTTAACGTCGTGTCCAACAGATGATTACCTATCTTTACTGGCTTGCCGTCATCGCTCTGGTCGGCGGCGTGGTGTTCGGGCTCGGGGTCAAGGCACAGCAGTGGAAAGCTGCGGTGGCCCTGGCCTCGATCCTGGTTCTGGTTGCCTGGGGAACCTATTATTTCCGGCTCCAGCAGGTGTTCGTCAAGCGCTACGGTGGGGTGATGACCATCTCCGTGCCCGAGGGCCAGCGTCACCTGGCCGCGACCTGGAAGGACGATAATCTGTGGATCGAGAATTACGATCCGCAGACGAATACCTGTATCTTCAGCGAGTATTCAAAAGGCAACCTGCTGCAAGGCAGGGTGACCATCAAGAACTGCAATCCCTGGCCCGCCTCCCGCTGAACCCGAGGCAGCCGCCGTATCCGTGCCGCCCGGTTTAGCCGTCAGCGGTTTGCGGCCCCGATCCACTGCTCATGATCGCACGAAGGACCGGTCACCGCAGGTCGGCGCTCCGATCAGCCATAACTCCAGGCATGGACAAGACACGCTTTGCCTGACGTGTCTTGTCCTTCAAAACGGTATTTTTGCCCATTATCCGGGTACGTAACCCGGCTCGTTGGCAAAGACATCAAGCGCTCAGGTGATTCCCGGCTGCGGCGAGGGGTTATCTTACGTAAACAAGATAGACAAAAGACCGATTTCAGTCTGCTGCAAAAAAGTGAGCGCCCGTGAGATTTTGCAATGCCGGTAGTTTATAGCTAAATAATATTATATCAAGCATATAAAAGGACACTTTGTATGTTTCCCGGGATGCATCGAAAGCGTGCTCGGGGAATGTTGTCAGGCACTGCTTTTTGTTTCAGGTTGACTTAAACGTAAGGGTGAGGTATACAGGGATTTCCAGCGACATCATCTTTCGGTGGAGTGCAACAGGTTCTATCCATTCACATCTTTGCGAGGGGATTAATCATGGATTTCCTGTCCTACCAGTCAGTACCGGCGATTCTCAAAGTAAATGCCCGGCAGTATGCCAAGAAAACAGCGGTCAGTTTCAAGAAGCAGGGCGTCTTCCTCTCCCTGACCTACGAAGAGTTCTATGAACGGGTGCTGATGCTGGCTCGGGGGCTGGTCAAGGTTGGTTTGAAGCCGGGAGATCCGGTCTGCATTTTTTCCGAGAACCGGCTCGGGTGGGCGATTTCCGATTTCGGCATCCAGAGCGCGCAGGGCATACCGGTCCCCATTTATGCCACCAATACCGGCAAACAGGCAGCGTATATCATTAACCATTGCCAGGCGAAGATCGTCTTCGTCTCGACCAAGGTACAATATGAGAAGTTGCTTGAAGTTCGCGACGAGATTCCCGGTGTCGAGTTGGTTATCTCGTACGAGCGTTTTATCGGTGATCGTTCGTTCCCGGTTTATACCCAGTATCAGCTCTCCGAAGCAGGAGAGCCGTTGCTCCCGGAAGAGAAAACTGAAATTGAGCAGATGATCGATCAGATCACCCAGCAGGATCTCATCACGATCATCTACACCTCCGGTACCACCGGGGTTCCCAAGGGGGTCATGCTCACCCAGTACAACGTGATGATCAACGCCCAGATCGGGCTGAAGCAGCTCGGTGCCCTGAAAGACCAGGAAACCTTCCTCAGTTTTCTGCCGCTGAGTCATGTGCTCGAACGAACGGCAGGCTATTATGCGACGCTTCTCAGTGGTCAGCATGTCGCGTTTGCCGAGGATGTCAAAAAAGTCATGGAAAACATGGTCGAGGTGCAACCGACCTGGATGGTCAGTGTGCCGCGCCTGTTCGAGAAGATCTATTCCCGTGTTCATGAAAACGCCCACCAGCTCAGTCCACTCAGGCGAAGTATCTTTCACCGAGCTCTGCAGGTGGGCAGGGACTACGCCAACAAGAAATACGTCGACGGCCAGGTGGACGGACTGCTGGCGATGCAGTATCGTTTTTATGACCGGCTCGTCTTCAGGAAGATCCGGGATCGGTTCGGCGGTAAGTTGCGCGGCTTTATCTGCGGTGGGGCGCCGCTCGACCGGACGATCAACGAGTTCATGTGGGCGATCGGACTGCCGGTCTTCAACGGTTATGGCCTGACTGAAACCAGCCCGGCGCTGACCTTATGCAATCTTGGCGCGGTCCGGTTCGATTCGGTCGGCAAACCGCTTGAGCAGACCGAACTCAAACTTGCCGAAGACGGTGAATTGCTGGTCAAGGGACCGCAGGTGATGCGCGGTTATTACAAGAGCGAGGAGAAGACCGCCGAAACATTCGCCGACGGCTGGCTCATGACCGGCGATATCGCCCGGATCGATGAGAACGGATTCGTTTACATCATCGATCGGAAGAAGGAAATCATCGTCACCGCCGGGGGCAAGAACATCGCTCCGCAACCGATCGAAAACGAACTCAAACTCGACAAGTATATCTCTCAGGCCATCGTCTTCGGAGACCGCAAACCGTACCTGGTGGCATTGCTGAATCCCAATTTAGAACGGCTCATCGACTGGAGCCGGGAAGAGGAGTTCGACTATCTCGATACCGACGAGTTGGTGAAGAGTAACCGTGCCAGGGAGTTGTATACCGAACGCATCGCCGAGTTGAACAAGAACCTGCCGCCGTATGCAACGATCAAGGAGTTTGCTTTGATCCCCGGAGAATTCACGATCGAGGGAGGCGAGTTGACGCCGACGTTGAAACTCAAACGAAAAGAAATCTATAACAAGTACAGAGAAATAGTCGACCAAATGTACACGAAGAAAGGAAACGGGCTGGTTTTCCAGACCACATCCACAGATGGAGAGAAAAAATGAGGCAGATCAATCGAGTAGCCGTACTGGGCGCCGGTGTCATGGGCGCCACCATCGCGGCTCACCTGGCCAACGCCGGGCTGGAGGTCCTGATGCTCGATATCGTTCCCCGGGAACTGACCGAGCAGGAAACATCGCGCGGATTGACCCTTGAAAGTCCCGAAGTGCGCAATCGTATCGCCCGCGACGGATTGGCGGGGCTGGCCCGGATGAAGCCGGCACCGTTCTATCTCAAGGAGTATGCCGCTCTGATCGAAACGGGCAACTTCGAGGATGACCTGGAGAAACTGAAGGACTGCGACTGGATCATTGAAGTGGTGGTCGAAAATATCAAGATCAAGCAGAGCCTGTTTGAGCGCATTGCTCCTCATCTCGCTCCGAACGCGGTGTTGACCACCAATACCAGCGGACTTTCGGTCAACGAGATGGCCCGGGATCTGCCGACCGAGTTGCGCAGCCGTTTTCTCGTTACCCATTTTTTCAACCCGCCGCGCTATATGCGCCTGATGGAAATCGTCCCCTGCACGGACACCGATCCGCGAGTGGTGGCCGAGATGGCCGAATTCATCGAACGGAGGTTGGGCAAAGGCGTGGTCTACGCCAAGGATACGGCAAATTTCATCGCCAACCGCATCGGCGTCTATGCGATCTACAAAGGCATCCAGCACATGGTCGAGATGGGACTGTCTGTGGAAGAAGTCGACTCGGTTGCCGGGCCGGCCACCGCCCGGCCCAAGAGTGCCGCCTTCCGAACCGCCGATCTGGTCGGTCTCGACACCCTGGCCCATGTCGGTACCAACTCGTATGATGCACTGCCTGACGATGAGGAGCGGGATGTCTTCAAACTGCCCGCCTTCATGGACACGATGATCAAGCAGGGACTGCTCGGCAACAAGAGCGGCAAGGGTTTTTACAAGAAAGAGAACGTCGGCGGCAAGCGGCAGATCTCCTATTACGACTATCAGACCGGTGACTACCGGCCATTGC
Source organism: uncultured Desulfofustis sp. (assembly GCA_964620665.1). Lineage (GTDB taxonomy): Bacteria > Desulfobacterota > Desulfobulbia > Desulfobulbales > Desulfocapsaceae > Desulfofustis. The sequence goes on from CAZUJZ010000061.1 coordinate 8,451, forward strand.
AGAAACCGAAATTCGCCTCGGTGCAGATGGTCAAACAGATCGATGACCCGCGTCGTAAGATCGCCACCGTCGTCAACGGCGTTGATCAAGGCGCCGAATATGCCTGGCGCAGCCTGCGCGATACGCTGATCTATGCGGTCAACCGGATCGGCGAGATCGCCGACGACGTGGTCAATATCGATAACGCGATGAAGTGGGGCTTCAACTGGGAACTCGGGCCGTTCGAGATGTTCGATGCGATCGGCGTCCCGGCCTTCGTCAAACGTGCGGAACAGGACGGGGTGAGCGTGCCCGAATCCCTCAAGGATATCGATTCGTTTTATCGGTATAGCGAAGACGGACGGTTTGAATTCTATGATGTGATCGGCAAGACATATCAGCCGGTAGAGCAGCCGGCCGGGCAGATCAACCTGGAGATCCTCAAGCGCGGCGGCAGCGAGGTCGAGAAAAACAGTGGCGCCTCGATCATCGATCTTGGTGACGGTGTCTATTGCCTCGAATTTCATTCCAAGATGAACGCCATCAGCGGCGACATCCTGAGTATGGCGCACAAGGCGATCCGGCGGGCCGAGCAGGACGGCGTCGGCCTGGTGATCGGTAATCGCGGCGCCAATTTCTCGGTGGGCGCCAACTTGATGCTGCTTGCCGTGGCCCTGGCCGAGGGTGCCTGGGAGGATGTCGATATGGTGCTCAGGTCCTTCCAGAAGGCGACCATGGCGGTGAAATACGCGAAAGTACCCGTTGTGGCCGCACCGTTCGGCATGACTCTGGGCGGCGGCTGCGAATTCTGTCTGCACGCCGATGCGATCAATGCCTCGGCCGAGACCTATATGGGGTTGGTCGAGATCGGGGTCGGCCTGCTGCCGGGCGGCGGCGGCACCAAAGAGATGTGCATCCGCGCCGTGGATCTGGCCCGTCGTTACGACACCGATGTGCAGCCCTTCATCTTCAAGCATTTTCGGCAAATCGCGATGGCCCAGGTATCGATGGGCGGTGCCGAGTTGTTCGGCATGGGCTATATGCGGGACGGCGATGCGATTACCATGAATATCGACCGGCTGATCGGCGACGCCAAACAAAAGGTGCTGGCCCTGGCCGTCAATTATCGACCGCCGCGGCCGTTGACTGATATCCCGGCGCCGGGCCGAAGTGTTGCGGCCAGTATCAAGAGTCAGTTGTGGAACATGAAAATGGGCTCTCATATCACCGAATATGAAGAAAAGATGGGCGGCATCATCGCCGATGTCATCTGCGGCGGTGACGTCAATCCGGGAACGCCGGTCACCGAGGAGTATCTGCTCAAGCTGGAACGCGAGAACTTCCTGAAGCTCTGTGCCAATAAGCAGACGTCCGAGCGCATCCAGCACATGCTCAAGACCGGAAAGCCGCTGCGCAATTAGGGCGATATTCACCATTCAGCCAACGATTCAGGAGAAAACGATATGAAAACAGCCTATATTCTGGCCAGTTACCGGACCCCAGGCTGCCGGGCCAACAAGGGAAAGTTCAAGGATATGCGCCCCGACGATCTGGCGGCGACGGCCATCAAGGGGCTTGTGGAGCGAACCGGGATCGAACCGGCCACCGTTGACGATGTCTATCTTGGCTGCGCCTTTCCGGAGGCCGAGCAAGGCATGAACATGGGAAGAATGGCCGGTTTGAAAGCCGGTCTGCCTATTGAAGTCCCCGGCCAGACCATCAACCGTTTCTGCTGTTCCGGCGTGCAGACCATTGCGATGGCCTCAGAACGGGTTATGCTCGGTCTGGCCGACTGTATTATCGCCGGCGGCACCGAGTCGATGTCCTGCGTGCCGCTCGGCGGCCTCAAATACAGTGCCAACCCGTCGCTGGTCGAAGACTGGCCGGAGGCCTACTCGTCCATGGGGATCACCGCCGAACTGGTGGCCGAACGGTACGGTATCGATCGGTCGGCCATGGACGAATTTGCCGTCGACAGCCATGCTCGGGCCGCGGCCGCTATCGAAGCCGGCCGATTTACCGATGAGATCATCCCGGTGACCATCGAGAAGACGCAGTTGGTAAAAGGAAAGATCAAGCGGACCACCGAAGAGGTGGTGGTGGACGACGGGGTACGAGCCGGAACTACCGTAGAGACCCTTGGTAAGTTGCGGCCTGCCTTCAAACTCGGCGGGCTGGTCACGGCCGGCAATTCTTCCCAGATGACCGATGGCGCCGCTTTCTCGCTGGTGGTCTCGGAAGACTATCTGAAACGGCTCGGTGCCGAACCGATGGCCCGTTTCGTCGCCTACACCGTTCGCGGTGTACCGCCCGAAGTAATGGGCATCGGTCCGATTGCGGCGATTCCGGCGGTGCTCAAGATGGCCGATATGAAGCTCGGCGATATCGGACTGATCGAGCTGAACGAAGCCTTTGCCGCCCAGGCTCTGGCGGTGATCAAGGAGCTGGGGCTTGATCGTTCCATCCTCAATGTCAATGGCGGCGCCATTGCCCTGGGGCATCCGCTCGGCTGCACCGGCGCCAAGTTGACCGCCACCCTGCTCCACGAGATGGGGCGGCGCAAGGCGCGCTACGGGTTGGTTACCATGTGTATCGGCGGCGGTATGGGCGCTGCTGGAATCTTCGAGAGATTGTAATTAAGAGGTGAAAAGATGGCTGATACGATATTGAAGGGCGGCGAATACCTGATCGCCGATGTTGCCTGTGAATCGGTGTTTACCCCGGAAGATTTCAGTGACGAGCAGAAGCAGTTCGCCGAGACCACCGAGCAGTTCGTGATGAACGAGATCGTCCCGAAGATGGAGGAGATCGATCAGCAGAACTTCGATCTGGTCGTCGAAGGGATGAAAAAGTGCGGTGAACTCGGCCTGCTGATGATGGATACCCCGGAAGAGTATGGCGGCCTGGATCTGGACAAGGCCTCGAGTATGCTGGTGGCGGAAAAGATCTCCTACGGCGGCTCTTTCTCCGTGGCTTTTTCCGCCCATACCGGCATCGGCACGCTGCCGCTGGTCTATTACGGGACGCCGGAACAAAAGGAGAAATACCTCGGCCGGATCATCTCCGGCGAGTGGTGCGCCGCCTATTGCCTGACCGAACCCGGCTCGGGTAGTGACGCGCTTGGCGCCCAGGCGACGGCGGTACTGTCCGAAGATGGCAGTCACTATGTGCTCAACGGCACCAAACAGTTCATCACCAATGGCGGGTTTGCCCAGATTTTTACGATCTTTGCCAAGGTGGACAAGCAGCACTTCACCGCTTTTCTCGTCGAGCGCGATTTCCCCGGCCTGGTGGTCGGTGCCGAGGAAAAGAAGATGGGCATCAAGGGCAGTTCGACCACCCAGATCATCCTCGACAATTGCCAGGTGCCGGCGCAAAACGTGCTCGGTGAAATCGGCAAGGGACACAAGATCGCGTTTAACGTGCTCAACGTCGGCCGTTTCAAACTCGGTGCGGCGGTTACCGGTGCGTCCAAGATGGCGCTGGTCACCGGTATCAAGTATGCCAACGAGCGGGTCCAGTTCAAGAAGAAGATTAGCAGCTTCGGTGCTATCGGGGAAAAAATCGCCGATCTGACCGCCGCCATCTATGCGTCGGAATCCCTGGTCTACCGGTTGGCCGGCCTGCTCGATGAGAAACTGGCCACCATCGATACAGGTATCGACAACTACTATGTCGAATATCTCAAGGGCATCGAGGAGTATGCCCCCGAATGCGGCATTTCCAAAGTCTTCTGCAGCGAGGTGCTGGCCCGGACCGTCGACGAGGTAGTGCAGATCTTTGGCGGTTACGGGTTCGTCAGCGACTATCCGGCCGAGCGTTACTATCGCGATGAGCGGATCAACCGGATCTTCGAGGGCACCAACGAAATCAATCGGCTCCTTATCCCCGGCATGATCCTGCGCAAGGCGATGAAGGGCGAACTGCCGCTGCAGGCCGAGGCGATGAAGGCCTTTGAGTCTTTGATGACCCCGAGTTTTGAAGAGATCGATGAGTCCATCCCGTTTGCTGCCGAGAAGGCCTTGTTGAAAAACCTCAAGACGCTCTTTTTGATCCTGGCCGGCACCGGGGTGCAGAAGTTCATGGACAAGATCGCCGACGAACAGGAGATTTTGATGGCGGCGGCCGACATCGCCATCCAGATCTTCGCGTTGGAAAGCGCCGTTCTGCGGGCTGAAAAAGCCCTGCCCCGGTTCAGTGAACGCAAGCAGGAGCTGGTCCGGGCGGCCGTCAAGGTGTTTGCCTTCAGCGCTTCGGAAACGGCCGGCTCGGCGGCACGGAAAGGCGCTTTCTATATTGAGGAGGGCGATACGTTGACCATGATTCTGGCCGGTGTCAGGCGTTTTTCCAAGTATGACGCGACCGGTTTGCTGGTCGCCAAACGGCTGCTCGCCGAAGCGGCCTGCGATGAGGAACGGTATCTGTTTGGTTGACGGGAACCGTGGTCCCCGATTCCGGAACCTTGCTGCCGGAATCGGGGATTCGTGTCTTCCTGTTCCGCCATCAAGCCGTTTGACTGCGTCATGATGCCGATCCAGCACACCGTCGACACCCCTTACATGGTCGGCCCGGTGCATTGTTACAGCGGTGAGCATGACGGTGAACTGGTGCTGTTCGATACCGGACCGCCGACCGGGACCGGTCGGGCGTTTCTGGAGGACAACATCGATCTTGGCCGTCTTCGCCACGTACTCGTCAGCCACTGTCATATCGATCATTACGGACAGAGCGCCTGGCTGGCCGAAGCCAGCGAGGCGACGGTCTATCTGCCGTATCGTGACGTGCAGAAAATCAGGCATCACGACGAGCGGATGCGGCGCATGTACGAGCTGCTGGGCAGCATGGACTTTGGCCATGATTACCTGGCAAAACTGCGCCAGGCCTTTGACCGTGGCGGTCTGCTGCCGCCGGTTCCGGAGCATTACCTGATTGCCGAGCGCGACCTGCCGGCCCGGCTCGGTATTACGGTGCTGCCGTGCCCGGGACACTCCCAGAGCGATCTCGTCTATCACGGCGACGACTGGGCGATCACCGGCGACACACTGCTGCGCGGGATTTTTCAGTCGCCGCTGCTCGATATCGACCTGGAGAGCGGCGACCGCTTCAACAATTACCGGGCCTATTGCGACAGTATCGTCAAGCTGGCCGGTCTGCGCGGCAAGACCATTTTGCCGGGGCACCGGCAGTCCATCGACAGTGTCGATACCGCTCTCTGCTTTTACATCACCAAGGCCCTGCAGCGGGTGCTCCACCTCAAGCCGCACATCGGCCACAGCACGGTGGCAGGCATTATCGAGCGGGTCTTTCCGGAGATGAAGGACCCCTTTCATGTCTACCTGAAATCGTCGGAAATTGTTTTTATGCAGGACTTTCTTGAAGATCCTCAGCCGTTGCGCCGCTCCCTGGAGCAGGCCGGTCTCTTTGCCCGGCTGGAAGAAGGATATCATGGTGCGGTCCACGCCTAGTCCGGCGCTGATGTCCGGCGGCGACCGGAAAGAAGAACCGGAGGGATATCGATGATACAGTATCTGCCGAAACTGATCGAGCGGGCCCGACATTCGCCGCGCTGGCTGCTGGCGCTCAACCTGCTGCTGAATCGGGTTATCCCGTTCAACCGGCCGCACGGTTTTCGAATCGCCGCGATCACCGGGGAGATGGTCCGTTCCGCCGCCAGCTATCGGCGGGTCAACCGCAACCACGTGCGCGGCGTGCATGCCTGCGCCATTGCCACCGTGGCCGAAATGTCGGCCGGATTTTTGTTGCTGTCCCGACTGGATCCACAACGCTACCGGCTGATCATGGGGCGTCTGGAGGTTGATTATCATTACCAGGCCAAAGAGGACATCGTTTCCGAGAGCTTTTTGCCGGACCAGCGGCTGGAAAACGAGATCATCGGCCCGCTGCGGGATCAGGAAGCGGTCACCATCTGCATGCAGAGTCTGGTGACGGACCGATCCGGCAATCGGATTGCAGAGGGCCGGACGACCTGGCAGATCAAACGCTGGGATCGGGTGCGCACGAAACTCTGATTACGCGCCGGTTACGGGCGAATCTGCAGGACCATGAAGTAGAGCAGCGGCAGGAAGATGCCGGGCAGCAGGTTGCCGACCCGGATCGACGTGATTTTCAGCATATTCAGGCCGATGGCCATGATCAGCAGGCCGCCCACCGAAGTCATCTGAGCGATTGTTTCCGGGACCAGAAAGCTCTTCATGAAGACCGCGGTCAGGGTGATCAGCCCTTGATAGCCGAAGACGGCCAGGCTGGAGAACATCACGCCGAGCCCCATGGCGGATGCGAAGATGATAGAGGTGACGCCGTCGAGAATCGATTTGGCGAACAAAGTCTGGTGGTTGCCGGTCAGGCCGCTCTCCAGCGAGCCGACAATAGCCATCGAACCGACGCAGAACACCAGGCTGGCGGTCACGAAGCCGCGGGCGAAAGAGCTTGAATCGCTCGATTTGGCGGTAACCTTTTTTTCCAGGAAAACGCCAAATGACTCCAAGCGCTTCTCGATTTTCAGAAATTCACCGATCACGGCGCCGATAATCACCGAGAAGATCACCACCATCAGGTCGTCCGAACTGAGCGCGCTCCTGATCCCGATCAAAATCACCGACAGACCGACCCCGCTCAGGATGATTTCCTTGTAACGGTCGGCTATACCTTTGCTGAACAGCAAGCCGAGCAGGCTGCCGGCAATGATGGCCAGGGCGTTGACGATGGTTCCGAGCATGACGGTAGTTCCTGAAAGCGCGTGGTTGACGGTCTGCTGTAATCGACTGTTGGCCCTTATACCACTTGGTCGATCATCCGTCACGGGGAAGATGTGCGGCCGGCGGCGACATGCCTGCCATTTTTTTGCCGCAATCGATTTGCTTTTTAATTCGCCATTGATCTATACTCAGAACCAGAGGCTGCTCATTGGGGCGATACATGAATGTTTATCAGGGAGTAATGATGTGAAAGTAACGTCAATCAGATTCAAGCTGCTTGCGGGAGGGATCGTCCTGGTCCTGCTGCCGTTGATCATCGTCGGTTTTATCTCGGTGATCAAGTCGACCAATGCGTTGAACCAGCTCGGCATGGAAGGGGCGGAGAATGTCGCCGCCGACCTGACGCGGCTGGTCGACAATATCCTGGTGGAGGAGAAGAAAATAGCCGGGGTCTTTGCCGCCGATCGGACAGTTGTCGAAGTGGCCGAGAAGGTCAAAGAGGCCGGCATCGACGGAGCGGCCGCCGAGATCGATCAGCTGTTT
>CAZUJZ010000062.1:0-15579 GCA_964620665.1 uncultured Desulfofustis sp.
GGCCCCGGAATTTTTCCGGCCGCTTTCACGGGCAGGTGACACTCGGAACGGCCCTTGTTCATTCCTACAACATTCCGGCGATCAAGACGATGCAGCGGATCGGCGTCGGACCGGTCCATGAACTGGCAAAAAAATCAGGTATTTCCAGCGAATTACCGCCGGATTTGTCGCTTGCCCTCGGTGCCGTCGATGTGTCGCCGCTGGAAATGACCGGGGCCTATCTGCCCTTGGTCTGTGAAGGGATGAGCGTTCAACCGACACTGATCGAGCGGATCACCGGACATGACGGGCGAGAGATTTACCAGGCGCGGCCGGAGCGACGGCAGGCCCTGTCGAAAGCCAGCGCCGACCAGGTCAAACAATTGCTCGTTCGGGTGATTTCCGAGGGTACCGGCCGCCAGGCAGCCGGCCTGGTCGGCTTATCGGGGGGTAAGACCGGCACGTCGGACGATAATCGGGACGCCTGGTTTATCGGGTTTCATGACCGGCTGCTGGCCGGTGTCTGGTTCGGTCATGATCGCAATAGTAGTCTTGGCAGCGGCGAGAGCGGGGGGCATACCGCGGCGCCGGTCTGGCGCCGGTTTATGAGTACCGCGGCAGCCGGTGAGTAGAAAAGGCTTTTGCAAGAAGATCGGTTTTCCGGACCGGACGGTTCTGCCGGAGGCGGCATTGTTGCCTGTAAGCGGAGGACAGGTTAAAACCTGTCCCGCCGTTGGTCGAGATTCAGCCGAAAATTCCCTTTAACGTGAAGAAGAAGAACATAGCCATAAAGGCGCCGGCCGGCAGGGTGACGAGCCAGCTGACGATGATGTTCAGGACCACCCGCAGATCGAGCGCGCCGATGCCGCGGGCCAGACCGACGCCGAGGACGGCGCCGACCAGGATATGGGTGGTCGACACCGGCATGCCGGTCCGGCTGGCGATAACGACTGTCGTTGCGGCGGCCAGTTCGGCACAGAAGCCGCGTGACGGGGTCAGCTCGGTTATCTTGCGGCCGACGGTCAACATGACCCGGTAACCCAACGTCACCAGACCAAGCACGATACCGCCACCGCCGACCAGCAGGACCCAGACCGGCAACGGCGAGTTCTGCATCACCTCGCCGCCGGAGCTGACGATGCTGATTACCGCGGCCAACGGACCGATGCCGTTGGCCACGTCGTTTGAACCGTGGGCAAACGCCATGGCGCAGGCGGTAAAGAGCATCATCGGCGCGAAGACCTTCTCCACACTGGCAAAATGAAAATCTCGATCGGCGACGGGGTCTTCCTTGATCCGGCGAATGAAATACCAGCCGATCAGGGCCGTCAGCAGACCGAAGCAGATGGCGACGCCGAAACTCTGCGGCACCGTCAAGTCGATATTGAGATGGCTGAGGCCTTTGAATATGGTCACCAGCGAGATGATGAAACCGACCAGGAAGACATAACCGGGGGCGAATCGCTTGGCGTTACGCAACGGGTTGTCGGTGTCGAAGATCAGTCTTCTGATGCTCATTACCAGCAGGAAACTGATGGTCCCGCCGACGACCGGGCTGACCAGCCAACTGGCCACGACACTGCCGACCTTGACCCACTTCACCGATTCCGGGCCGATGCCGACGATGGCAAAACCGATCAGCGCGCCGACGATTGAGTGGGTGGTCGACACCGGCCAGCCCCTCCATGAGGCGATCATCAGCCAGAAGGCGGCGGCCAGCAGGGAGGCGAGCATCCCGTAAATTAGGATTTCCGGAGAGCCGGTGATGGAAGAAGGGTCGATAATCCCTTTCCTGATGGTACCGGTAACGTGTCCGCCGGCCAATACCGCACCGGCGAATTCGAAGATAATGGCGATACAGATCGCCTGCTTGATCGTTATCGCTCCGGCACCGACCGAGGTGCCCATGGCGTTGGCCAGGTCGTTGGCGCCGATTCCCCAGGTCATGTAAAGGCCGAAAATCACGGCAAGGACTACGAAAACGGTGCCGTACGATGCGATGATGTCCATATCGATAGCTGATTATTTTGAGAGAAAGAGCAAGAGCCGATCGGCGATGTTTTCGGCCTGATCGGAGATGCCGCCAAGCAGATCGATCAACTGATACCAGAACATGACCGAAATCGGATCGAGCCGGCGCTCGTGCTCGAACAGCGTACGCTTGACCCGATGGATAATGGAGTCGATATTGTGTTCGCTGCGCCGGACGCCGGCGATCATCGCCGAGACCTTTTCCTGCTCGCGGCCGCGAAAGCCGACCTGCAGCAACTCGTCAAGCTGCTCGATCAGATCCTTGGCCGCCACGCTGATCTCCATGGTTCCTTCCAGCAGTTCGTCGAGCACGGCCTTGAGGGCATCGGGAACTTCCATGTCGCGATAGAGCAGTACTTTGGCGATTTCTTCAGCCAAATCGGCAAGGTGGTCCTGGTCGCTCATCAGGCTGAGCAGGTCCTTGCGATCGACGGGGAGAAGCAGTGTGTTCGGCATGTTCAGGCGAAACGTCTGCTTGATTTCATCGGCTTCCGATTCAAGGACGATGATTTCTTCGGCAAACTCCTTGAGCTGCTCGTAATCCTTGCGATACAGGGCGTCGAGTAGCGGTGGAAGCAGGCAGATACAGTTGAACACCAGGCGCATGTGCTGTTGCACCGGTTTGAAGGGCGACTTTCTGAACAGGCCGGAAAGCGGAGTGGTTGATTTGATATCCATGGCTGATTGATTCGAGCATGAACCGGCAAAATCGCCCGGAAGATTTCGAATACCGATTGAGTTGTTTTTCCGATGTCGGAAAAGTTAGAGACTGATTAGCAGATGATGAGGGTTTTGTTCAAGATAAATATACATCCATCTCTGCCAGACTGCTCGCCGTTTCTTGATCCAGCCGGCGGCGGGACAGGTTTTAACCCGCAGTCCGCCGACGAATCAGGGCCTGTGCTTGAGCTTGTTGATCAGTTTGGACAGCGGCTCTGCGGCGTAGCTGAGCGGTACCATCTTGCCGTTGATCCGCGTGAAACAGGCCGGGCCGTTTTGGTGCGAACTACACACGATATGGTGATTCTTGATACCGCCGACATTCTGCCAGACTGAGCCGAACGGGTCGAGCGGGGTGTGGCCGACAATGACCGGCGTCGACTTCGGGACATTGAGGGCCTGGCGTAGCGCCTTGATATCGGCTTTGCCGTAACCGCTCAGATAGTGCGGCCGCTTGAGCCGATTCTTGGTCAGTTCCTCGGCGGTCTGACGGTTTAACCTAATTTGGACGATCTGTTCCCGGGTGGTTCCGGCCCGTGGTGGTCCGGCGTGGGTGGCGATAAATGAGGGGCTGACAATCATATAGGGCAGGCGATGATAAAACGTCTGCATCGCTTCGACATAGGCGTTGCCACGATGTCGTTCGAGTTCCATCTTCAACAGCAGTCCCTGGGCGATACCGTTTTTGGCCAGCTCGGGGTTGAAATCGTCGTGGTTGCCGCGCAGGTAAAAAACATTGGCGGGAAATCGTCGTTTCAGGGAAAAGATCAGATCCATGATCAAAATTGAGCTGTCCATCCGTTCCATTTCATCGATGTTTTCCGAGTGGACCGCATCCCCGAGAATGCAGAGAATCGCGTTGTTCCGTTTCAAGGCCTGGAAGAGACAATTTTCCGTGAGGATCTTGAGTAAATTGTCGGTCTGGCCATGCAGGTCGCCGACGATGACCGGCGTCGGTTCGTCCGGCAGCTCCACCAGGCCGCCGGGCAGGGAGTAGCCGTCGAGCCGGCGATAGGATTCGGTGGCCAGAATCTCGTTGACCTCGAGGATCAACGACAGGGCGCTGGTCCGGTCCAGCTCGGCGATTTTCCCGCCCAGCAGCGAGCGGACCTGACGCATCGCCATGACTCGATTGGTGTCCATCTGCTCCCGGCTGTCCAGATCTTCCACCCGGACAACTTTGACCGGCTGCTGATCGGCCAGCGGCCTGACCAGCAGGTCGCCCTTGAGGTTGGAAACGGAGAGGTGGCGTTTGGCCACATCCCTGGTGAAAGAGAACAGATCGTCATAATCTTTGTTCGAGCGTCCGATGATAACGGTGTCGCCGGGGCAGATGCGGGCAAACCCGCGAATGTTGACCTCGCTGCAACTCCCCGGTTTCTTGACGATCCAGTTGCGATTCAAGCGCAGGTAGCCCTTGCTGGCGCCCATCGGAATTTCCGGGGACAGTCGAAGGTGGAAGGTGCCGATAAGAATATCCAGGCTCTTGCCGTCGTGGGGAATTCGGCTTGGCCCGGTCAGATCCTGGATCTCGTCGGTCACCGAGAACCAGGGAATCGGGCTTTGGCCGAGGAGCAGTTGCTTCCAGCCGGTCAATGTCTTGAGATTCGGTCGCGGTTTGGCATCGGCTACGGCCCAGGGCGGTAGCGTCACATCGCCTTTTTCGCTGATCAGCATCGGCGGTTCGCTGATGTCGTGCCTGATATAGACATGGACTCCGGCCCGATGAAGATAGAGGGCGATATCGCAATATGTTTGGATCTGCCGGGTTACCTCAGTCAGGGTCAGGTTGGTATCGACCGGAAAGTAGCCTTCCTTCTGCCGGTTGCGCCGTCGTTCATAGATCACTTCCGGTTCGGGGATGATGAATTCGAAGATATAGCGGTCCCGCCAATTGGTCCGCAGCAGACTGTAGGACTGGGGCGGAATTCTGATGCGTTGATAGTCGATTCGCAGCGATTCAGGTGGAGCATCCCGCCATTCCTGGTCGAAAACGGTCAACACCTCTTTTCTGCCGCGATAGGGGATGCCGAGGTTGATTTCACGTGGTCGGTAAATCAGGGTCTGGTCGCGCCACCATCCTTTCCGGCTCAGATCGATATAGCCTTCGTTGGGCCATCCCCTGATCTGGTTGATATAATACGTTTTCCCTGCCCCCGGCGGGCCGGTGACCACCAATTGCCTGAATTCCAGACCGATCGGCAGCTGCACGCCACGAATAGTCTGTACCTCTTTGATCGGTTTGAGTTTTTTGAAAAGCGGATTCTTCATCCTGGTCCGGGAGTGGCGATGTTGTTGCAACGATCATTGTGCCAACACTATAGCATGTCTGCCTGATCATTACCGGCGGTTTTCCTTCTGCGAGCAGTGTCGGCGGGGGCGGCAGTGACGCTGTCGACCCGGCGTATCGCTAAAAAAAGCGTTAAACCGTGGTGGAAGAACTTGTCAACGTTGCCTGATCGGGTATTATCTTTCTTATATTTCCTACAGATAACAGGGAGCGCCGAAGGCGCTGCCATGGTCCAACGTACCGGAGTGCCGCCATGGAAATAATCATTGGGTCTACCCCGCCGCTGACGCAGAATTTTCCTGCCAAAACCGAACCTCCCCCACCGAGCGGCTTTATCGAGGCCAAACTGCTCCATGTTCGTCCACCCCGGAAAGGTGTCGCCGGCCCGTCCGGGATGGAGCGGCGCGGCAAAAAGACCAAGGATCCCCTCAAGGGCAGGGTCCTGACCATCATGGTTCCAGACGGTGATCAATTACCGCGGGATATCGACAGCGGCGCCTACAAAGTCTATCTGCGTTTTCAGAAATAGACTGCCCTGAAAAGATCGGCCCCGGCCAGCCCTACCGGCCGCGTTGAAAGTGAGCGGAGGACAGAAGTGAGCGGAGGACAGGTTGAAACCTGTCCCGCCGTTGGTTGAGACTTGTCCCGCCGTTGGTTAAGATGGGTTGATCTGCCAGATACCGCACGGGCAGGTATCGGCACAGAAGCCGCAGCCGATACATTTCCCGTCATCCGAGATATATTCGAAACTCTGTTGCCCGCCCGCATCGATTTCCCGGCGGCTGATGGCCCCGGTCGGGCAGATTGTCTCGCATAAATGGCAGTCCCGGCAGGTGGCGCAGGACAGACAGCGGTCGGCCTGTTGTGCTTCGGTACTGCCGCGCTCGGTCGGATTGTAATGGGTGATGGTCAGGGAGCGCTGCGGGATCAGCTGTTTGCTGAACGGGGCATACGGTTCTCCTTTGATTTCCGCGATAATGACTTCGGCTGCGACCTTGCCGGCGCCGAGGGCATCGGTCGCCAGGCCGGGTTTTTCAACATCGCCGATGGCCAGCACCTTGGCATCGGACGTGCGATGCGTCGGGTCGGTTTTGATCCAGCCGGCGCCGCCAACCTGCACGGTTTCCACGCTTTCTGGCAAAAAGGGCAGGGACGGTACGTCACCGATGGAGATAAAGACACTCTGGGCCGGAATCAATTCACCGTTGTCGGTGACCAGCCCTTCGGCGGTGACCTCTTTGGTGACGACCGGCCAGCGGAACCGGGCTCCGAGTGCTTCCGCCGCTTCCCTTTCTTTGCCGAAGGCGAGCGGCTTCTGGATATCGACCAGGGTCACCTGGGTGGCTCCGAGGCGGTAGGCCTCGCAGGCCACATCACAGCCAACGTTGCCGGCGCCGATGACCACCACCTGCGGGCCGATATTCATGGCCTCTTTCCCTTTGGCCTCCTTGAGAAAATCGAGCGCCGGGACGACTCGTTCGTGGCCCGGGAAGGTCAGTCGGCGCGGTTGGTGGGTGCCGACGGCAACGATCACGTAATCGAATTCCTGCCGGAGTCGCTCGAAGGTGGCCGGGGTCATCTCGGTGTTTGTCTGGACGGTGATATTGGACATCGAGCAAAATCGCTTGATCTCCTCGTCCCAGATGGCCTGCGGCAGCCGCTCCCAGGGGATGACCTGGGCCAGTTTGCCCCCGAGCCGGCTGTCTTTCTCGAAGATATGCGTTTCGATACCGGCGATGGCCAATTGCCAGGCGGCGTTGAGCCCGGCCGGTCCGCCGCCGAGCACGGCGACTTTTGTGCCGATCGGCGGGGCCTCGGCCGGCGCCTTGAAATTGGCGACGGCGCGGCCGAGGATCTGCATTTCGATGGAACCGTCGATGCCGGTGCGGGTACAGTTTTCCATGCACAGGTTGGGACAGATGGCGCCGCAGACCGAGGCCGGCAAGGGCGTGTAGCCGAGTACCAACTCGTAGGCCTCGTCGATCCGTCCCTCTCTGATCAGCCGCAATCGTTCAACGGTCGGGATATGGATCGGACAATAATAGGTGCAGGGCGCCGCCGCTTCGTTGTTGGCCCACCAGGGAGCCCGGCGACGCAACTCGCCGGTGACGATGGTGCCGATCGGTGAACGATCCTGGCCGGGGGCCAGGTCGCGAAGCGGGTCGCCGCCGCCGAAGGCCGTGTTCCAGAACTTCCGGCGAAATTCGGCCATGGGCATCGGACCGGACCACATCAGCGCCCGCTCCTGCGGCGTGACGGCGATCAGCACCTGCCACTCGTCGCGCACGCTGAGCAGATCGAACAATTCGTGGCGGCCGATACGCTTTAGATAGGTCGGCAGGTTGTCGATCAGCCACTGCCATTGTTCGTCGTCCGGAGGTGCCAGCCGGGCGTTGGTTTGGGCATAGGAGTCGTCGTGTCGACCGCGGAAATAAATAAGACCGCCGACCATTCCGACGCAGGGTCGATAGCCGAGCACGTTGTCGGGATGTTTTGGCTCGTGACCGCAGACGACGGCGATGCCGCCGCAATTGAACTCACCAAACGAGTCGCCGGTAGAACCGAGGATCCACAGCTCCGGTCGCGCATGTTCGGGATTCCATTTGGTCATGGTCAACCCGCGGGCGCCGATGGAGCCGCCGACAAAGAGTTTGCCGGCAGCCATCGCGTTGCCGACGCCGTTGGTCGCGTCCCCGAGGACGGTGATCTCCGCGCCGATATTGAGATAGCCCAGGTCGTCGGAGACCGATCCCCGGCAGGAGATGGTCGTTCCCGGCAGACCCATGGCCCCGAGGCGTTGGCCGCACGGGCCATCAATCTCCAGGTGCAGGCCACCCGGTCGCTGCAGCCGGATGCCGATATTGTGCTGACCGTAGGTCTCCAGCAGCAGCTGGGGCGACTGGACGGCGGCCTCGCGGACCAGCCGTTCGAAGTCCATGGAAGAGATGCGCAGGCCGTTTTCGTCCCGCCCGTGTACGACCGTGGTTGTCACTGAAGAACTCCTTGCAAGATGATAAACGATAACATCGGTTTCCTGCTGTCTGCCAGCCGATCAGCAGACATATTTGATCTGCAGTCGGTCGGCGGCATCCTTGTCGCTGATGCCGATCGCGTCGGACATGCCGATCGGCAGCGACTGTGATCTGCCGAGCGGAGCCATGATCTTTTTCACCTCGGTCTGGATGGCCATGAAGGTTTCGGCCACCCGCTCGGCGACCTTGTCCGGATCGAGACGCCGGTAGAGTTTGGGGTTCTGGCTGGTGATGCCCTTTGGGCAGATACCGAGGTTGCAGACGTTGCAACGGTTCTGCTCGTTGCCCAGACAGCCGGCGGCCGACTGCATGATGTATTTACCGATATGTACGGCACTGGCGCCGAGCATGATCAGAGCCATGCCGTTCTGGGCGACGTTGCCGTTTTTGCCGATCCCGCCGGCGGCATAGATCGGCACCTCGTTCTGCATGCCCTGGGCACAGAGATCGAGATAACACTCGCGAACGTTGGAGGCGACCGGGTGACCGGTGGCGTCCAGCGATACATGGTAGGCCGCACCGGTACCGCCGTCGATGCCGTCGATCAGCAGGCCGCCGGCGTAAGGGTTGCGCACCAGGTTGTTGAGCACCGCTTTGGCCGACGTCGAGGCGGAGATCTTCGGATAGACCGGGACCGTGTGGCCAAAAGCCATGGACATGGTCTGGATCATTTTCATGACGCTCTCCTCGATCGAGTACAGCGTCTGGTGGACCGGCGGCGACGGCAGGTCGACGCCCTCGGGAACGCCGCGCAGCCGGGCGATCAGCTTGGAGACCTTGTACCACATGAGCAGCCCGCCGTCGCCGGGCTTGGCACCCTGGCCATACTTGATCTCGATCGCCGCCGGGTCGCACTGCATATCCGGAATCGCCCGAATGATCTCGTCCCAGCCGAAATAGCCGGAGGCGATCTGCAACACGATGTATTTCAAGTACGGGCTTTTCAATACCCACGGCGGACAGCCGCCCTCGCCGGTGCACATGACCACCGGCAGGCCGAGTACCTCGTTGCAATAGGCGACGCCCTGGAGCAGGCCGAGCCACATATTGGGCGACAGGGCGCCGAAGGACATCGAGCCGATGACAAACGGAAACACTTCCCGGGTCGGTGGAATCCAGCCGCCGTTGACGCGGCGTTCCAGGTAATCTTCCGGGGAGAGGATGCGGCCGATCGAGGTGGTTACCGTGAATTCGTGCCGGCCGGCGTCCAGGGCCGGGTCGGTGAGCATCGAGATGCGATCGAAGACGACCCGGTCGAGCAGGGTGGCGCCGGCAGCGTTGCGCCGGCCGCCGCGTTTGTAGGCCTCGCCTTTCTGGTTGGCAAAGAACTGGGTGCGGCGCTCCACGGTGTTGAGCACCGGGGTGATCGCTTCGTTCGGGCAGACCATCGCGCACATGCCGCAACCGATGCAGGCACGGGCCATATCGGTACGCTGGCGGATGCCGGTAAAGGTCCGGTACTCGCTGCCGCGCTTGCTGCTCAGGATCTCCAGCCGCGGCATGCGCTGTCGCCGGTAGGCCAGATAGAGCGACTCCTTCGGACAGACCGTGGTGCAGTTGCCGCACAGGGTGCAGCGATCTTCCCGATGCTCGATGATCCAGGGCAGATCCGAATAGGTCAGGCTGCCTGGTTCAACGGGAATTGTTCGAATTGGGACCATATGGTGAGTTCCTTTCTGTCGGGGGGAATGATAACGGTATGCTCTCGCATCGGCTGGAAGTCGAGGGCCGGATCCCGATCGGGAACCATCGCGTCGACGCCGCACATCTCCGAGGCGATCGCCCAGACGCCTTCGCGGCCGCCGACGGTGGCCGGCCGGAGCTTTTTGTGGTCCATGACCAGCAGGCAGCTCTCGTCGGGCAAGGTGCCGATCACCGCATTCGGGCCATCGATAATCAGCCGCCGGCAGGCGTTGCGCAGGCCCTTGAGAAAGTCTCCTTGCGGGTGGCGCTCCAGTTCGGCGGCGCTGAGCGGAGTGATGATATGCTTGTAGGTCTGCAGCGGCAGTTTCAGGTGGTTCAGCGTGTAGTGCAGGATATGGGTGAACACTTCCGAGTCGCTCTGGTAGCCGAGATACCCGGGCAGATTGCGGCCGACCAGCCAGTCACGGATCGGCACGAAGGCGGTATTTTCGCCGTTGGTCATGGTGGCGACGCCCTGGATAAAGAAGGGGTGACAGGCGTAGAGGTTGATGCCGTAATTGGTGTTCTGCCGACCCTGGGCCATGCAGACCCGGGATTTGATCTGGCCGTCATGGAGGCTGAGTAGGTTGCCGACCTGCAGCGGCCAGCCGACCTCTTTGATCATTGTCACGTCGGGCCAGAAGGAGAAGACCGACAGGTCGCCACCGTGCTCCTCACCGAGTCGGCGCAGGGCCAGCCGGGTCCTGAGCATCTCCATTTCCCTGTCTTCACGGCTCGAGTCGGCAAACCGGTCGGGCATGCGGTAGGCCCGGACGAAATAGCGATAGCGGTCCTTGCCATCCATGAAGGAGCGCTTCATGTGGAATTTGTGATCGTATTTGAGCTCGTAACCGCGCTCTTCCATGAAGTTGTCCAGTCGTCGCCAGGCCTTCTCATTTTCGGCGATGCCGGAGAGGATCGGGAATTTTGGGTTGTAGCGAAAATCCTCGAATTCCATGCCGCGCAGCAACAGGCCGAGACCGGAGCCGTCGTAGCCTTCCTGCATGGCTTCCATGGCCATCAGCACGTCGAACGGCGAGAATGGTTCATTGGCGGTTTTCAACGCTAATCGACACATCTGTTCATCTCCTGATGGGAGTAGCACCGCTGGGCGGCGGCGGTTTCCTTGTCGGCTCCGAGGGGGACCGTGCAGGGGTGGTGCGGGTCGGCCGGCAGGCCGGCCGGATAAAGCGAAGCTGCAGGAATACAAAAAAAAGAGGGCTTCGTCAAGCGGCTCTCTATCGGGAACGGGGCGGCGCGGTGGGGAACACGTGAGGTCTGCGCGAAATCGTCAGTGCCGGGACGCAATAATGTTGATCACGACAAAATGCATTTAAAAAAAGACTGGAAACGGCAGAAAAAAAAGACAACTGGGAACACACCCGACCCCCTCGCCGGGTCAACAGCAGCGGCCGGTCCGGGGTGAAGGGGTGAGGCCGGCTGAACTACTTGAGGACCTTGCCGAAATTTTTGACCTGGTCTACCTGTTCCTTGACATCTTTGACCTCTTTGACGCCGGGCAGATCGTTGATCAGGCCGGTGCCGGTGTCTTCGACATCACTGACGCCTTTCTTGAATGAGGAAATGGCCTTGCCGAGGCCGGAGCCGATTTCAGGGAGTTTCTTGCCGCCGAAAACGAGAAAGGCAATGGCGAGGATGACGACCAGTTCCGGGGTACCGAGTCCGAACATGATGATGACTCCTGGGTGAAGGTTTGCGGCTGTGTTTCAAGGGGACGGAGGATCGTTCTTGTCGGTTTTTTCTTCATCGAGCGCTTTTTTCTCTTCCTGTTTGGTCGCTTCTTTGAAGTTTTTGATGCCTTTGCCGATGCCGGAGCCGATTTCAGGAAGCTTGCCCGCCCCGAAAATGATGACGATGATAACCAGTATAATGATGAGTTCCGGCATTCCCAGTCCGAACATACGCTACCTCGATGAAAAACGGTTCAGGGGCGGCTCCCGGCCACAAAGGTCGGTGAGCGCGACGATTATCCCTCGACGGTTCTGTGCTGACTTTAGAGCAGTATGGACAGAAAGTCAAGCGGAGCGAGTGCTCCGTAATGCTTTGCCGACGGGTAATCGGTTGTCGCTTCAGGAAGCGGTGCGCACCGTGTCTCTGATAGCCTGAATCCGATTGCCGAGGGCTTGCATGTCGGCGATGATCGCGGCTTCGTCGATGGTTTGCAGGTGCCGGTGCTTCATGACGAGACGGCCGGCGATCAGCGAATGCATCACGTCGCCGCCACGGGCGGCGTAGACCAGGTGTGACGGGATGTTGTAGAGCGGCGTCAGGTGCGGTTGATCGAGGTCGAGCACGATCAGGTCGGCCTGTTTACCCGGCGCCAGTGTGCCGATCAGTTGTCCGGCCCCGAGCGCTTCGGCGCCGCCGAACGTGGCGGCGCGCAGTGTCGTCTCGGCGGACATCACGGTCGGGTCCAGATTCACTCCCTTGTGGACCTTGGCGACGCTGTTCATCTCGGCAAACAGATCGACGTCGTTGTTACTGGCACTGCCGTCGGTGCCGAGGCTGACGGTGACGCCGCGGTCAAGCAGGCGCGGAATCGGCGCCACCCCGGAGGCGAGTTTCAGGTTAGATTCGACGCAATGGGCGACGCTGACCCCGCGCTCGCTCAAGAGGTCTATATCCCGCTCGTCGAGCCAGACACAATGGGCGGCCAGGGTGCGCGTGCCGAGCAGGCCGAAGCGGTCGAGATGAAGGACCGGGGTCAGGCCATGCTGCTCGAGGCAGGTCTGCGCCTCGAACTGGGTCTCGGCCAGATGAATGACCAGCAGGCTGGAGGTGTCGGCGGCCAGCTCGGCGCATCGCTCGAGCAGTGCAGGCGCGCAGGTATATATACTGTGCGGGTCGACGGTGGCGGTAATCAGCGGGTGGTCGCGATACTGCTCGATCAGCTCGGCGGTCAGGCGCAGCCCGCTGTCAAGGGCGCCGTAGCAGGGTGAGTCGAAATCGTAGAGCACCTCGCCGAACCAGCAGCGTATACCGGTCGCTGCGGCCGCCAGGGCGACCTGATCGGCGAACAGGTACATGTCACAAAAACTCGTGGTGCCGGATTTGATCATCTCGGCGATGGACAGCTCGGCGGCCAGTCGAACCGTTTTCCGGTCCAGGCGGGCCTCGACCGGAAAGATATGGTCCTGCAACCAGGTCATCAGCGGTAGATCGTCGGCAAGACCGCGGAAACAGGACATCGGTGCATGGGTATGAGTATTGACCAGGCCGGGCATGATCAGGCCGTGCGGTTCATGCAGTTCCGGCAGATCCGGGTTGCTGCGTCGCAGATCGCTGCGGTTGCCGATTGCCTCGATGGTGTCGCCGGAGATGAGGACGGCGCCGTCTTCGATACAGTCCTGCTGGCGCCAGGTGGGCAGCAGATAACGACCGGAAATAAGCTGGCGGGGCGGGGCGGCGGTCACAGTCATGATAATCCTGTCATGTTGCCGGGTGCAGCCGGCTGATAATATTGATGACGAGATGCTCGAGTTTCGGTTCGATGGCGGCTGCTTCTTCGATGATGGCGCCGAGTGAAAGCGGCTGGAAATTATCCGGATCGTTGACGTTGGAGATCGCGGACAGGCCGAGAACCTCGATGCCGCCGTGGTGGGCGACAATCACTTCCGGTACCGACGACATGCCGACCGCGTCGGCGCCGCAGTTCCTGAGCCAGCGAGTCTCGGCGGGGGTTTCCAGACTCGGGCCCGGAATACAGACGTATACGCCGGTGGTGAGCAGATTCTGCAGGCCGCAGTCCTTGGCGCCGGCCAGAGCCACTTCGATCAGACGCGGCTGGTAGGTCTGGGAGAAATCGGGAAATCGTGGTCCCCAGGCTTCAACGTTTGGTCCCCGGAGCGGATTTTCGCCAAGAAAGTTGAGGTGATCGCGGATGACCATGATCGAGCCGGGCTGGAAGGCCGGATTCAGGCCGCCGGCGGCATTGGTGATGATCAGCCGCTGCAGGCCGAGCACCTGCAGGACCCGGATCGGCACGGTCACTTCCTTGGTGGAATAGCCTTCATAATGGTGGAATCGTCCGGACAGGACGGTCAGCCGGCGGCCGTTGATGCTGCCGACAATCAGATTGCCGCGGTGACTCGGGACGGTGGCCCGGGGAAAGCCGGGAATGTCGGCATAGGCAATGACCTGCTCTGCTTCGATGCGGTCGGCAAAGGCGCCGAGACCGGTCCCCAGCTGAATGGCGGTGTCGGGCAGAGAATCGAGCCGAGCCCTCAGATAGGCGGCGGCTCGGTTGACCTGATCGATATAGGTCGTGATTGAAAAACCCATCAACGACTCATGGCGTGCTGCTCGATAAAAGAGGCGATAGCACCACGATCGGCCGGCATGATTTCGCAGCGGGTCGGTCGGTCCTGTAGTTCGGCCAGTGGCGACGGCAGCTCGACGGGCCGGCCGATGGCCTCCTCGACGATTTTCGAGAATTTGGCCGGGTGGGCGGTGGCCAGGCAGATCATCGGGATCCCCTGGGCGCGATGCTGGACGGCGGCACGGACGCCGACGGCAGTATGGGGGTCGAGCACGTAGCCGTAGCGTTGGTGGTAGTCGGCAATGGTGGCTCGCACGTCGTCTTCGGACACCGCCACGGCAACGAAATCGCGCCGAATGTGGCCGAGACTGTCGTCGAGCTGCAGGCTGCCCGTTTCCTTGAAACGAGCCATCGCGTCTCTGACATGTTCCGGTGAACTGTCGAGCAGGTAGTAGAGGTAGCGTTCGAAGTTGGAGGCCGCCTGGATATCCATTGACGGGCTGGAGGTGGCGACCACTTGGTTCAGCGAGTAGTCTCCGTTGTTGATGGTCCGGGCCAGAATATCGTTGGCGTTGGTGGCCAGTACCAGCTTGTTGATGCAGCCTTCGGGCAGCATCTTCTTGGCGATGTAGCCGGCAAAGATGTCGCCGAAGTTGCCGGTCGGTACGGCAAAGGTAGCGGCCCGGTCGTTTTCGTGTCCGGCGATGTGCAGGCAGCTGGCGACATAATAGACCACCTGGGCCAGTACCCGGGCCCAATTGATCGAATTGATGGCGCCGAGATGGTGGGCCTGTTTGAAGGCCACGTCACCGAACAGATCTTTGACGATGGCCTGCCCGTCATCGAAGGTGCCTTCGATGGCAATATTGAAGACGTTGGCGTCGGTTACCGTCGTCATCTGCCGTTCCTGCACCTCGCTGATACGCCGGTGCGGGTGGAGAATGAAAATGGCGATCCGTTCCTTGCCGCGGACCCCGTAGATGGCGGCGCTGCCGGTATCCCCGGAGGTGGCGCCGAGGATGTTCAGATAGGTATCGTTTTTGCTCAGCAGATACTCGAAGAGATTGCCCAGAAATTGCAGCGCGATGTCTTTGAAAGCAAATGTCGGTCCATGGAAGAGTTCGAGGATATGCAAGCCGTCGAGATGGACGAGCGGCGTGACCTCGGGTTGGTCGAAAGGCGCGTAAGATGCGGTGATCAGGGACTTCAGGTCGGAAGCCGGGATGTCGTCGATAAAGCGCGACATGACCTCGAAGGCCAGATCCTGATAACTCAGGCCCTGCCAGGATTCAAACGTGGATCGATCCACGCGCGGGATGGTCCGCGGCAACAGCAGGCCGCCGTCGGTGGCCAGTCCCATCATGACCGCTTCGGTAAATGAGATGGCGGCGATACCGCCGCGAGTGCTGATATATTTCATGGTGTCGGGGAGCTCGATGCTCAGATCGGTTGGTGGTTCGACGGGATCGAGGCGCCGTCGCGCAGATCGGTTGTCAGGGGCCGGTCAGCTGAGCCTTTTGCAAAACTGAGATTTTCGTTCAAAATCAAGGCATGCGAAACATTTT
>CAZUJZ010000063.1:0-15573 GCA_964620665.1 uncultured Desulfofustis sp.
ACGCCGATCTGCTCCCAGTGTCCGGCCTCGGACAACTCTCTCAGGCGGGTCGGCAACAGCGCGTACTCATTCTTGAATTCATAGAGCATCTTGCGAAACAAGGAGGTACTGCCGTTGAGGGCCCTGATCGCCTGCTGACAGTCGATCCCCGGCAGATCAGGCACATCATCGTCATCGACCGTCTTCGACGCTGACTGCTCCTGCCCGCGAAGCGGCGCCGATATGGTGCCTGTAGGCTGGATCCACTGCTTGAGCGTTTGGTAGAGGATTTTCTGGTCGATCGGCTTGGTGATATGATCGTTCATTCCCGCCGCCAGACTCTTGTCACGATCACCGGTCATCGCGTGGGCGGTCATCGCGATGATCGGCAGGTCATGATACCGGGGGATGTTGCGGATCCGTCGGGTTGCCTCAAGGCCATCCATCTCCGGCATCTGGATATCCATCAGAACCAGGTCGAACGACTGCCCGTCCAGTGTCTCCAGGGCCTCCCGGCCGTTTTCGGCAATGATTACGGTCATGCCGACGGTGTGCAGGAATTCGGCGGCGACCTCCTGATTAATGAGATTGTCGTCAACCAGCAGGATGCGGGCGCCGCTGATGTCGCCCAGGTCGACATCCTGGCTCCGCTCCGTGCCGGAACGGACTGAGGAACCGGTTTCCACACCGATGATATCGAGCAGGGTATCGTGCATGATTGAGGCATAGACCGGCTTGAGCAGAAACGCGTCAAGACCGGCATTCTTCGCTTCGACATAGGCGTCTTCTCGGGCGTTGGCGGTAACCATCAGCATCGCCGGGATGCGGGCGATCTCGGCGTTGGCCCTGATCCGCCGGGCCGTTTCTATCCCGTCGATACCGGGCATGACCCAGTCGAGCAGGATCACGTCGTAGGACCGCCCCGCCCGGGTCTGCTGCTCGAGCAGCGCGATGGCCGATTCTCCATCGACTGCGGTATCGACCTCGATCTTCAGGGATCGCAGCATCGAGGAGAGCACGTCGCGGGCGATCGAGTTGTCGTCGACGACCAGCGCCCGCAGGCCGCTCAATTGCTCGAGCAGTTTCGGCCGAACCAGCGATTGCCGCTCCGGACAGTGCAGGCGGGCGGTAAAGATGAACTCGGTGCCGGTACCCGGCTCGCTCTCGACCCGAATCGTGCCGCCCATCAACTCGGTCAATTGCTTGCAGATCGCCAGGCCCAGACCGGTGCCGCCATATTTGCGGGTGATGGAATCATCGGCCTGACTGAAGGCGGAAAACAGAGAGCCGATCTGTTCCGTGGCCAGACCGATCCCACTGTCTTTCACCGAGAAGCAGACTGTCAGGTCGTTTCCCTGCCGCCTCTCGACACCGACGGCGATCACGATTTCGCCGTGCTCAGTGAATTTCACCGCATTACCGGCCAGATTCATCAGGATCTGGCCAAGGCGCAGCGGGTCGCCGATCAATTGATTGGGGACCTGGGGGTCGACACGAAACAGGAACTCCAGCCCCTTCTTTTCCGCCTGCATACCGACGACATTGGCTACGGTACCGAGGATATCCTCGAGATTGAAAACCACCTTTTCCAGACGGAGCCGGCCGGCGTCGATCTTGGAGAAATCGAGAATATCGTTGATCAGGTGGAGCAGGGTGTTGGCCGAACCGATCAGTTTTTCCACGTAATTCCGTTGCTTGTCCTCCAGCGCGGTCTTTGCCAGCAGAGAGGCCATGCCGATGATGCCGTTCATCGGCGTGCGGATCTCGTGACTCATCCTGGCCAGGAAATCGCCTTTGGAGGCATTGGCCGATTCCGCCGATTCCTTGGCCTCGATCAGCGCACGCTCCATCTCCTTTTGCAGGGTCATGTCCATCGCCGCAAACAGATAGCCGGCCACCCGGCCGTCCGGGTTGAGCAACCGGGTTACCGACAAGCTCACCGGCAGATGGGTCCCGTCTTTGCGCAGGTAGACCCACTTGCGGGCCCGGCTCTGCTTCTGTTTGACGATCTGGTCGAAGACCTCCATGCCCTGCAGCACCGGTCCGTTTATGCCGCTGATCTTTTCGCCGTAGCCTTGCAGTTCTTCAGGGAGGTGCAGGGAGAGGATGGTTCGCTTGCCGATCATCTCCGCCGGCCGATACCCGAGCAGGGTGGCGGCACCTTTGTTGTACAGCCGGATGGTGCCATCCAGGTCGGTGGCGATGATCGACAGCTGGGTGGCCGCATCAAGAACGGCCTGGCGCTCGGCGTTGGCGGCCTGGAAGCGGTGCAGCATCCGCTCTGTCTGCTCGAACTGGCGGACCACGAAATCGGCCGTGGTCTGGGCCGCCTCGCGGGCCACACGGATTTCCTGGCGGAGCATGTTGATTTCCTGCTGCAACTCTTCGCGGCTCTTTTCCATCACCGGCTTCCCTGTAAACCGTGGTGCGCAACCTCGATGCTGAGCCGGGCGGCCCGATCGATGAGCTGCGCATCGTATGTCCCGTCGATGCCGACCAGGGCGATCTCCCGGGGCATCTCACCGTCGCAGACCTGTGGGAGAACGGCCAGCAGGTAACCGATGCCGGCCCCATGGTCAAAACCCTGCCGGTCCTCCGATAGGGCAGTAATTTCAGCGCCGCTGAGCAGCACGATTTGATCGCTGTCGGTATCGGCAAAGCCACTCACCGCATCGACAAAGACCACCCGGCCGCCGCGCTCGAGCAGCGGCAACAGGTTCAGGCCCTGCAGACCGCCATCGACGATGTCAATATCCTCGGCCGGCAGCGCCAATTCCAGCAGTCGGTCATACACCGCCGGCCCGGCCGCATCCGCCGGCACGAATCGGTTACCGATACAGATAATCGTCGCCTTCACCGGTCGTTGCCGATCCTTATTTGTCCCGTGCGGCGCCCACCCTGCAGGCAATGGACGGCACACACCAGGCAGGGATCGAAGGAGCGTACCACGTGCCCGGCCGCCACCGGATTTGCCTGATCGACAATCGGTGTGCCGACGAGCGCCTCCTCCCAGGCGCCGCGGCGCCCTTCGCCATCTCGCGGCGAGCCGTTCCAGGCGGTCGGGGTGATAATCTGGTAATGGCTGATCTTCTCGTCCTGCACCTTGACCCAGTGGCCCAGAGCGCCCCGTGCCGCTTCGACCATACCGGCCCCTTCCCCGTCGGGGATCATTTTGACCGAGCGGTAGAACAGGTCCATAGAATGCTGCCGCAACTCGTCGGCCCAGATCCGCATCGGCGGCAGCAGCGCGGCGGGGCGAACGAACCGAGCCAACTGCCGGGCGAAGACACTCGGTCCCTGCCGCTCGACCAGGTCTTTGAACAAGGGTCGGCCGTCGACAATCATCTCGGCCAGCGGCCCTGTCTCCGCCACCTGTCCGTCATAGCGCGGAGCTTTGACCCAGGAATAGACCTGGCCGCTATGTCCGGATGCATACGGCTTGGTCTCGCCGTCAAAGGGGTGGAGCGGCGCTTTGCCCGGAGCGAACCAGGAATGGGAGGTGTCTTCGGTGATCTTAGTGCCGTCCAGCGGAAAAACCGCGGCGCCTTCGGCCCAGCCGGCCCGCGACACCTTGCCATCGAATCCGCTGACCGTGGTATCTTCGGGCAGCACCAGATTACCGTAGGAGAGAAACCGGTTCGGCCCCCGGCCCAACAGATGCAGACCGGTCTGCCGGGCGATGCGCAGGAAAAAGCCGAGTTCGCCGTTCCGGTGGGCCTCATCCTCCTCCAGCCAGTTCTCCAGATCGGCCACGCTGCCGACCTGCTGCCAGCGCTCCAGGCTGCAGCCAAGAATGGTCCGCTCATACCAGGCAACGAAGCGCTCGATGATAATCCGGCACTGCAGGATTTTCGACACGTCAGGCATCGAGGTAACCCCGCCGGGCACCATGAACGAGGTATGGGGCCACTGCCCGCCGATGATCGCCACCCCCTGCACAAGCCGCTTGGTTTCACGGACCACCTCGATGGCCGCCCTGCCGGCCAGCGGACTGTAGCGGCTGCAGGCATCATCCAGCAGCGGCAGATCACGGTAGGCCTGACGATTGGCAAAATCGACCATGAACATCAGGATGCTCTGTCGGACATCGCTCTGGATAGTCTCCATCATCAGCGCCAGGTTACGGAGCCGCCAGGCGTTGTCGGGCGGTTCCACGCCGACGATCGCATCGAGCGCCGCGACTGCGGCGGAAAGATGGGTCAGGCTGCAGATGCCGCAGACCCGCGGCGTCACGACCAGGCCGTCCAGCGCTCCACGGCCGCGCATCATCGTCTCGAAACCGCGATACATCGTGCCGGCACTCCAGGCATCGACAACGACGCCGTCTTCGATCTCGACCCGAACTTCCAGATCGCCCTCGGCCCGGTTAAGGGGAATATTGATTCCCCGGGTGACTATGCTCATATGTTGACGCCTTTTGCTCTGGATTATACTTTGGACGTGCGCTTTTTCAGGTGGTCCGGCGCCGCCGCTGCGGCCATGCCCTTGTAGACCATGTAATGGGCGCGATTGACCCCCATCGGCAGCGAGATCGGAATTCCTTCGATATTCGGGGTCTGAAAAAACGGCGTGGCTCGTGGAAAGTCGGGATCGGTGCAGCCGAAACAGGGAACACCGGCCCGCGGCTTGGATGATTGCTGATTCCACAGCAGCTTGTTGCACGGCCCCGGCACCAGCGGCCCGGCGCACCCCATGTGAAAGAAGAGACAGCCCATCTCGCCGAAGTCGGACTCTTCCACCCGGTATTCGTGATACTCGTTGCGGGTGCAGCCCTGGTGCACGGTGGTGGCGAACCATTCGATGGGTCGCTGATACTGATCAAGTTCGAGGTTCACGCCGCTGGCAGCCGAGATAAGCGCCCCGGCAATCACGTCGTGGTGACAGGGGCATCCGGCCAGGTTGATGACCGGTTGGCCGCTCACCGAGCGAAAGTCCGAACCGAGCAACCCACCCCGCTGCTTTCTGGCGAATTGCAGCCCGGTGGCCTCGATCACCTGGTCATTGCCGAATCCCCCGAAACAGGCGCAGGTACCGACGGCCATGACCAGACCGGCCCGGCCGGCGAGATTGTAGATCATCTCTTTTTTGGGCTGGCCATCCTTGGTATCAAACATTCCGGTGCCGGCCGGGCCGCAGATCACCGAGCCCTCCACCATCAGGATATCCAGCGGCTGTTCACCGGCCAGGATGTCGGCAAGGAGTCGCTCATGCTCACCCGGCGACAGGTTGGAAAGCGAGGGATGCCACAGCAACTCCAGCTCAAGCCTTCGAAATAATTCAATGATATTAGGAAACTCACTACTCAGGAAAGAGAAGGTATCGCCGCCGCAACCACCCCCCTGCAACCAGTACACCGTTTTCTGTCGTTTCATCGCCATGCCGCGCCGAACACATACAGAGGAGATCTATGGAATGGTTCGGTCTCATTCCGGCGAAAGCAGATGCATTCGCACAAATCTCTCGATCGGACATCCGCCGCCTCGATCCCCGATAGCCGGGAATCCACCCGGCATCGACTGAGCCGATTTTTACGGAGCCGTGAAACTACATCAGACAACAGGAAAATGTTATCTGAATGCGGCCGATTATACAAGGTTCGCGTCGATATTTCCTGAAAAAAGGTCATGGCGGGACACCGTTTCGGAACACCACTGTGTATCATCATCTACGAGGGAGAAGCGGGAGGCGGGATACAACCTGTCTCGCTGTTGGTCAAGATTCAACATCGACAAACGTTGACCAGTTGACCAAAGGAGAAAACATGGTAGAAGGTGCAGGCAGCACCTTGTGTCGGCATACACGCCGTCCGTGCAGAACCGCACCATCTTCTCGCCGAAAGGGCGATGCGAGAACACGTTCCGGCCAACTGACTCCCGAGGACAGATCCAATGAAGCAAAAACAGGAACACAACATCTTGTGGCTGACCGGCATCGCGATATTTCTGGCAGCGGTGGCGGCAAGTCTGCTGCCCGCGGAAACGGGGGCCGCGCTGGTACGTGAGCATGGACCGGTGGAAATGGCGACGGCTCTGCTCTACCTGCCCACTATACTCTGGCTGATACTTCGCAGCTTCCGGGACAATCCGCAGTGGCACCTGACGGCCGGCTCGATGGTAACCCTGCTGCTGCTGCGTGAACTGGACTTTAATGCCCGCTTTACGACGATGGGGGTGCTCAAGTCCCGTTATTATCTGAGCCCCGACGTTCCGGCCGGCGAAAAAACCGTGGTCTCCGCTCTGATGATCCTGATCCTGATCGTGGGGCTGCGCTTTGTCTGGCAGAGCGCGCCGCCGTTCTTCCGCGCCCTGCGCCGCCGGCATGCCCCGGCGCTGGCCGTCGCGGCGGCCAGCGGAACGGCGGTGGTCAGCAAGACGCTGGACAGCCTGTCCGGGCCGGTCCGTTCTCTGCTCAAGCCGCTGTACCACGATTCGAAAACCTACCTGCGGGCCTACGAAGAAATCTTCGAACTGGCTATTCCGCTGTTTATCCTGCTCGCCCTCCTCTTTTCCTTGAGGGGCCCAAAAAAATCGAGCGGCCAAACCGGTTCCGATTCATCTCGACCGATCCAATGATCAAGCAGATCCATTACTTGCCGCCAACTCCGCCAGCAGCTCGCGGACCCGTGCCAGGATCAGGTCCATCCCGCACGGTTTGAAGAAAACGTCCCGCTCGGATAAGCCGACGGCGCGGAGGTGCTCGGAGACAATCAGATCGACCGAACCGGTATGCAAAATGAACCGATGGCACCGTCCGGCCGCTGACGCCGCTCGAATGAATGATTCGCCGTCCATGCCGGGCAGTCTGATATCGACGATACAGATATCGGCCGGGTCGCGGGCCAGCATCGCCAGGGCCAGTTCCCCGCAATCCGCAGCATCGACACGAAACTCCTCGAAATCATCGAAATAGGCCAGCATGTGCTCCCTGATCTGCTGTTCATCTTCGACGATGAACACTTTTCGCAACGCCGTGCTCATGCCTCACCCTCCGAAATGTTTTCCGCCGGCAGCTCGATGATAAAGCGGGTGCCGCGTCCGGGCTGCGATTCAGCCCACATCCGGCCGTGGTGACTTTGGGTGATGATGAAATAGGAAACGGACAGACCGAGGCCGGTACCGACACCGGGCGGCTTCGTCGTATAGAACGGTTCGAAAATGCGGCGCCGGACCACTTCCTCCATACCCGGTCCGTTGTCCGTGATAACGATCCTCACAGCTCCGAGGATAGCGCTCACGGTGATATCGATGCGCGGCGCGACCACCGGCGGGTCGACTTCGGCGATGGCCTGGGCGCCATTGCGCAGCAGGTTGAGGAAGACCTGCTCGATTTCAGTCGCGATGCAGGAGATGAGCGGCACGGTCTCGGCAACGCTGACGTCAACCCGGATCTTTTTAAAATCGTAACTTTTTTTCAAATCGTAATCGTTGCGCGCCAGGCTCAATGCCTTGTGGATCAATTGTTCCGGGTCGCACATTCCCCGCTTGGCGTCGCTGCGCCGGCTGAAATCGAGCATATGCCGAACGATGTCTGCGGCCCTGATGGCGGCGACCTGGATATCTTCAACAAAACGATCGAGCTTACGAAGCTGCATGTACCGGTCAAGCAGTGCCAAGTCAAGGCCGATGCTGTCGGCAACGGCGCGGTTCTTCGGAAAATCGAGCCTGGTGCGGTTTTCCAGATTCTGGGCAGCCTGGAGAATAATTCCCAAGGGGTTGTTGATCTCATGGGCAATGCCGGCGGCAATGCCGCCGACGGAAACCATCTTCTCGGTTTGCACCATCATCTCCTGCAGCAACCTCGTTTCAGTGATATTGCGCATCACCGTCAACAGAAACGGTTCACCGCCAAGCATCAGCCTGACGCTGGAGAGCGAACAAAGCAGCGCCGTACCATTTTTATGGCAAACACCGATATCCACGTTTTTCAGGTGCTCACCTGCTCGCAGTCGACGAAAGAGCGCCTCCCGCTCCGCGGTGTCCTGGTAAATGCCAAGCTCCAGCGTCGTTCGCCCGAGACACTGCTCCCTGGTATAACCGTAGAGGCTTGTAAATGCTTTGTTGACGTCATGGATCGCCTCGCTGCCCAGATGAACCAGCAAGATGGCTTCTGGGGACAGTTCGAACAGCGTCAGGAATTTTTCCTGAGATTTGCGGAGCTCGTCCTCGGCCCGCTTGCGCTCGGTAACGTTGACGGTCATTGACAGCATGGAGGGTTCGTTACCAAACGTGATCGGAACTGAGGAGAACAGGATCTGCTCTCTTCCCCCATCCGGCCGCGTGATCTCCATTTCCCGATTGAACACACCGCCCTGTTCGATAACTGCGCGCCGAATCGACAACGCTTCCTGCGGCGGCACCATCGACAACCGGTCGGGCCTGATGATCCCGGCCGGCTCTTTGGTAATGCCCCACCGCCGGATGAAGACTTCGTTGGCATCGAGCAGTCTGCCGTCTTTGAGGCTGGTAACAACGATGGCATACGGGGCGTGATCGAAAACCGATTTGAACCGCTGTTCACTGTCGCGCAAAGCGCGATTCGTCTCGTCAAGCTGACGATAGGAATGATTCAGGCGCTCCGCCATGCCCTGAAAGGTCCTGGCGAGGATGGTGACCTCCCGGTCTGATTCGTCGAGATTGGCCAGCGATAGTGGCTGGCCTGCCTGCATGGTGCCGACGGCGGCACCGAGTTCGCGAAGAGGGGTGATAACGAACCGCTGCAGGCGCCGTCGCAGCAAGGTCAGCATGCTCAGCAGCGTCACCAGGAGCAGAACCGACAAAAAAATGAAAAACGTGAACAATTGCCCGCGCAGCACGGACAGGTCATAGACGATCGCCACCCAGCCAAGGGTCTCGCCCATCGCCCGGATCGGCCGAGTAAAGAGCAGGGAGTCAAAGCCACCGACCACCCGATATCCTCCGCTGCCGCTCAGCCGGTCGACAGCGGACAGATCCGGCAGCACGAGATCCGCCTCCGGACTTCCCCCTTGAACAACGTGAACCAGGCTACGGTAATGCTCATCGTAGAGACTGATGGAGCGCACGTGTCGCAGCGAGACCATGTTTTGCAGGCGCATCTTCAGGGCCGTGGTCCGCCGTTCGAACAACTCGTTGGCCAGATCGCTTTGTTCCGTGGCGACAATGGCATCGAGTAGATTGTGGACGGTGTCGATATGGTCGTTTCGCCAGTGAAGCTGCATAAAAAAACCGACGGCGACAAACAGCAGCGCGATCACCAGAAAGGTGAGCAGGATATCGCGATTGACGCGATCATCAATGCTTCCGTTCATCACTGAGGCTCCATGCGCGTGACATAGACTGCCCCGGCGGAAGCAATCCGCAGGACCACAATCGGCTTGGCCGGATCCCGCGAGCCCCGGTAAGAGATGGTACCACTGGCGCCCGGGAAATCTTTCGTTACCGCCAATGCATCGCGAATGGCAGCCCGATCGATCCGGCCGGCTCGCCTGATGGCATCGACAAGGAGATTGAAAGCGTCGTATTCGGTGGCATTACCGGCGTCCATTATGGTGAGCACCTCGTCGCCGTAGTGCGTGGTCAGGGCGTTGATCAAGGCGTGACTGGGCGGCGTATCGATGGACGGGTGCCAGTGCGATGTGTGGTAATTGTCCCCCGACAGCGGGCCAAGATGGGCATATTGCTCGAGGCCGGTCCACCCGTCGCCGCCGAGGAAGGGCATAGTCAAGCCGAGCCGGCGGGCCTGTCTGAGAATCAACCCGACATCCCCGGTATACCCCGGAAGAAAAACCAGATCCGGAGCAACAGCCCGTACCACGGCTAACTGCTCTGCAAAATCGACAGCCGTCTGCAGGTAACGAAGCTGGATCTCGATCCGCCCGCCGCGACCGACGAACCGCTCGCTGAATTCGGCGCTGAGGGTTTCGCTGTAGATATCATCGGCGATGGTCAGGACCGCCGCCCGCCGCGCCGCCAGGTTTTCCCAGGCAAACCGGGCCAGGGCATCCGCCTGAAAATCATTGGTGTAGCAGACTCGAAAGATATAATCGCCAAGCCCGGTTATCCTGTTGGCTGTCGCCGTCGTAGCAATCATCAAGATGCCCGCATCCTGCAGGATCGGCGCCATCACCATGGCCTGTGAACTCCACGATGGTCCGATGACTGCCACGGCGCCGGACTGAACTGCCTGCAGGGCGGCCCAGCGCGCCCCAAGGGCGGTACTCTTGCTGTCATACTCGAGCAGTCTGATAGGTCGACCGAGCACGCCGCCCCGGTCATTGACCATTTTGGCGGCCAATTTAACCATTTCATAACTCGGCAGACTCTGCAGGCTGCCGTGTCCGGTACGGGCAAAAACAACGGCAACGGTGATCGGTTCCGGCTGCTCCGCGATCACGGGCCGAAGAGTCCCGGCGCCCAGTCCCCAGCTGACCAGCAGCACCGCGAGTACCGGCAATCTCAGGATCGCCGACGACAAAGACATCCGAGTTGGAGAGTGGATAGGCGCCCCCTTTATCAGTTGCTGACGTGATTCCCCCGGACGGGGACCTGCCGTTTCAGAGAAAAACTCGCCGATCCGCCGCTGCGGGGAATGCTTTTCGCCGATCGCTGTCAAGCACCTCGCCTACCTTGGCCAGCAACTCGCCCAGCAGATAGGGTTTGCCGATAAACCCGGCGGCGCCCTCTGCAATGACCTCGGCATGCTGCCCCGGCGCCGAGTAGCCGCTGGCGACCAGAACCCGAACCGCGGGATCGAGCGCGAGCAGTTCACGCAGACACTGATAACCACCCATGCCCGGCATATTCAGATCGAGGATGACCATATCGATCGCCCTCGCCCGATCACCATACAGGGTCAGCGCTTCCTCCCCACTGGCAGCCAGCAGAACCTGGTAATCGAAATCGTAGAGTGCTTCGGCGGTCAGGTTGCGGATCTCTACCTCGTCGTCGACCACCAGTATCGTAGGCGGATTTCCCGGCAACAGCTCGTTATCGCTCATAACGCATCAAGGCCGCGCAACGCCATATCGGTTGCTTCATTGCTGATCCCTCATGAAAACGGCTCCATCCTGATCTTTTTTATCATCTCGGAGAATCAATTCCAATTTCAGCACGCCTTTTTACTCATCATGGTCACGCCGAGCCACACCACCAAACAGGGCCCTACATGGCAACTGCCGCACCGGTGGTTAGCGATCAAGCAGTCGCTCCGCCCGGTCGATGCTGGTCTCGATCGCATCGCTGACCAGCTGGATTTTTTGCCGCTGATCGAGCAGATAGTCACCGGCCTGTTGCAGCGCCTCGTCGGTCTGCGGCGGCCGGTAATCACGCATCCAGGTCATCATCAGGCGATGGGCCTGCTGCAGCGCCTCGATCGCGGCGGTGATCTCCGGCTCCGGGTCGCCCCCATTGGCCCGGCCCTCCAATTGCAGCCGCAGTTCGTGCATCTGCGTCATCTTGGCCATCGCCTCATCGTGAACGGCCATGACCTCTTCGGCAAGCGCCCTGTTCTTCTCGATTTCCGGATTCTGGCAAGACGTCGCCAGAACGAGAAGCAGCCCCGCCAGCAGCCATGGATACAGTGCTATCACGGCCGCGCGAGCGGTGATCATTCGCAGTGTCGGAGCCACGTTTTCACCTCGATCTCTCTGTTTTCATCGCCCCAGATCGATTGCATATAGATGATGATCCGGGAAATATCGTCAGCCGACAGGCGGGGATTGCCGGGCATGACCTGGTTGAAGACCCGCCCGTCAACGACGATCTCGCCGCGCAGGCCGTGGCGGATAATGCACGGCAGCAGCTCCAGCTCATCGGTGAGAAGCCGGCTGCCGGCAAGCGGCGGATAAAGGGAGCGAAAGCCCTCTCCCGCGACGCCGTGGCAGGAGGAACAATGCTCGGTGAACAGTGCCTTGCCGGCGGCGGCTCCCGGACGCGTTTCGGCCGGGGCGAGGCTCCCGGACGCCCACAGGACCGCCACGACCAGCAGCGACAACAGTGGGGCCGCACGCCTAGCGCGATTCACTGAACAGAGCGAGGTCATCGATGAGTCGATCCACCGCTTCGGGGTCGGTACCGTCGTAATAGCCGCGAATCTGCCGCTCCCGGTCCACCAGCACAAACGAGCCGCTGTGCAGATAGCCGCCCGGGGCCTCCTCGTATTTCATCGCGGCCAGCATATAGTGCTTGGCCATGGCAAAGATCTCGTCCTGCGGTCCGGTGACCAGGTGCCATTTTGCCGTTTCGATGCCGAGTCCGTCGGCGTAGTTCTTCAACACCTCGACGGTATCGTGCTCCGGGTCGATGGTGTGGGAGAGCAGCAACACCCCCGGATCATCCTCGATGGCCTCGTAAACGCGGGTCATCTGCCGGGTCATGATCGGGCAGATCGCCGGACAGGTAGTGAAAAAAAAGTCGGTCACATATACCTTGTCCTGGAAAACGGCAGGCGTTACCACCTCGTTGTCCTGGTTGACAAAGCTGAAATCCCGCGAGACCTCGCCGAGCACCGGGAAATCGTCGATGCTGCGGCTGTCGCAGCCGGAGAGGTACAGGCCAAGCAAAACGGCGAGAAGCAATCCGGTCGATCGGACGCTGATTGTATCGGTGCGCACCATAAAGCAATCCTCAAGGAGATGACCGAGAAAAGTTCATCTGAACAATAGAGATAACACCTCCCGGCGGCAATTGCAATCTGCCGCCAAGTCCTCACCGTTTCCGCTATCCGCTCTTTTCTCGGTCTGTTTTCTCCGACCTGACGCTGGCTGCAGGGTATGATTGTCGGCCCTGGCGTACCACGGCAGAACCCTGCTCGGCACCAAATATTTTTCAGGCGATCCAACGCCGCCTGATGTTGGCCAGGCTGGCCACGAACAGGGCGGCACAAAAGATGCCGAGGATGGCCAGATCCAGGCCAAAGGGCAGCCGGTGGCTGCCGTGGACGGCGCCGTGCAAGCATCGGGCCGGGCCAGCCCGGTGAGCATGTTGATCGTCGTCGTCTTGCCGGCACCGTTCGGCCCAAGAAAACCGAACAACCCGCCGGTCCCAACCTGAAAATCGGCACCGTCAACCGCCTGGACCGATCCGAACCGCTTGGTCAGGCCCCGCACCTCGATCGCCGCGTCAGCGCTGTCGTTCGTCATTACCTCCTCCGATCCACGATTTTATACCCGTTACCGGTACCGCTCAATCATCTGCCTGCAGGACCACGGCAAAACAGCTGAACAGCACCCAGACCGCCATCCCCATACGCAGGTCAAGGACGCTCCGCTGAGCCGAGGAAATAATGGCACATACCTCGACTCCCTCAGATACCCGGACCACGCACTCACTGGTCACCGGGCCCTGCGTCACCGCGGCAACACTGCCCCTGAGGAGATTGTCGGCGGAGCAGACCGGCGGCTGCTCACCCGCCTGCAGCATAACCAGGGGCGCCTTCACCTCGGCGGTGAGCAACCGGCCCCGGCGCAGCCCCAAGCGTTCGAGGCTGTCGTTGGTGATTACGGTGGAGATCCTAAAGCCATCGATGGTAACCAGGGAAATCAAGGACTGGATGGTGCCGCGCCTGATTTTCTCGATCTTCCCAAAGAATGCATTACGAGCACTGGTGCGGCGTTGGGCTTCCCGCTCCAGGAAGTGCCTGGCAACGATGCGGATCTCGTCAGCGGAGAAAGAGACGTAGGATGAAGTCAGGTTCGGCGAGGAATGACCGAGCATCATCTGCACAGCCGGTAGCGGCATATTACCCTGCATCAGCTCGATCGCCCGGGCTTTGCGCAGCATCTCAGGACCGCCAAGGCGCTTGGCAAAACCGCAGGCCGCGGCCCGTTCGTAAAATTTTCGTCGCACGAAACCGGGGTCCAGGCGCAGTATCTCGCCCGCGATCGGCGGGAAGACCGGATCACCGAAGATATTACGAAGCGTGCCGGCCAGCGTCGTCGACAGCTGGACTTCCCGGCGTAATGCTCCAGGGGCGTCCCCCCGGCCGCGAAAACAAACCACCGACCGTTCCCAGTCGAAATCCCGGTCCGGCTGCAGCATCAGGACCTCATTGAGCTTGGCACCGGTGTAGCGGATCAGCAGAAAAATGAGCAGCAGTCGACCGCGGGACCGCCGCAGGTCTTTGCGGCGAGCCTGATGCCACCATTCATAAAACGATTGCTCCAGTTGTCCGAGCTGCCCACTATCCAGATACTGGACATCGTGCCGAGGAGATACGATCCGGCCGTGACCGGCGCCTCGTTTCGTCGCTGTTGCTGCCGCTGCCACGGTTGACGGAACGGACCTGGGCTCCTGTTGCTTCACCGATGTGCTGCCCTTGCTCATCGTCAGCGCCTCCTGCCTGCATAGTAACCCCCATGACTGGAAGTCACAACGAACAATGAAAATCGGCGTCGTGGTCGGCAGGACCGGCCGGTCCTGCCTCAGGGGAACTGATTTTCATATCCCCTCATCCCTTGGCGGGAGGCGAGACACGACTTGACCGGGAGCTGTCGATTCACTATAATCACGAATATAAATGTTTTCGTGTCTTTCAGCAAGGCATCGGGTCACACGCCAAGGAGGCCGCATGCTGTTCCAGACCGCAGGAATCGAAGTCGCTCCCTGGCTGCCCCCCCTGGTGGCCTTCGTTATTTCGTTTTTCACCTCCATGGGCGGCGTCTCCGGCGCTTTCCTGCTGCTCCCCTTCCAGATGTCCGGTCTCGGCTACACCGCCCCTTCGGTCAGTGCCACCAATCAGGTGTTCAACATCGTCGCCATTCCAAGCGGTGTCTATCGCTATTGGCACGAAGGAAGGATGGTTTGGCCGCTGACCTGGGTGGTAATCGCCGGCACCTTGCCCGGGGTCTTTGCCGGCGCCCTCATTCGCATCGTTTACCTGCCGGATCCAGGCTCCTTCAAACTCTTCGCGGCAGCAGTCCTGGCCTTCATCGGCCTGAAGATGATCGGCGAGCTGGTCAGGAAAACCCGGGCGAACACTCCCGACACAGTCGGCGGAGAACAACGGTTCCAGGAAATGGTTCGCCGTTATCGTGCTCGCACCGGCGGCGGAGACACGGCCACGCCCGCCTGGTCCCCGGTTACGGTCAACCATTTCACGATGCGGCGACTCGGCTACACCTTCTACGATGAACGCTTCGATGTCTCGTTCTGGGGCATCTTCCTGCTCTGTCTGGTGGTCGGGGTTATCGGCGGTATTTACGGAATCGGCGGCGGCGCGATTATCGCACCGTTCCTGGTCAGTTTTTTCGGCCTGCCGGTCTATACCGTTGCCGGCGCGGCGCTGATGGGAACCTTTGTCACCTCAATCGCCGGCGTCACCTTCTTCCAGGCAATCGCCCCGTTTTATCCCGAGATGTCGGTGGCGCCCGACTGGCTGCTCGGGATTCTCTTCGGTATCGGCGGCATGGCCGGCATGTATCTGGGGGCACGCTGCCAGAAATTCGTACCGGCCAGAACCATCAAATGGCTGCTGGCCACTATCATCATCTTCACCGCCGGCAAGTATCTCTTCGATTTCTGGGGACAGTGAACTCCGTAAAAAACCCCCGAAGAAACCGCATGGGGCTCTTCGGGGGGGGGTGCGCTCAACCGGGCGGGAAACGGTAGTGGTGTGCTG
>CAZUJZ010000064.1:0-15554 GCA_964620665.1 uncultured Desulfofustis sp.
ACCTGAAAGATTCACGCAGGGTCAGCAACGACTCGATTGTCGGCGAGTTCGACAATGCCTCGGCGATCCTCGTCTCGGCCGGGCTGAGCTATAAGTTCTAGTTCTTTGACTGCGTGACGGTGCCGTCGCACGAGCGGCGGCGCCGTCGCTCTGGACCGGAGTTGTCTGGTCAAAGGGCCCTGAGGTTTTCCGGCTTGAGGCGCACCTGTCCCTGCAGCGCCTGCTCGATGAGCTGCAGGGTGCGCGCTTTGTCTCGGGGGAGGCGAGCCTTGATCGGCAGATAGTTTGAGGCGTGGTTGGCGTGAAACAGTCCACGGCTCAGATTTGTGTGGCCGATCATGACGCCGAGCTCAGTCAGCAATTCGGCCGCTTCGGGTTGCCGCCAGTCACCGGCCTGCCAGCGATCGTACAGGGCGCTGCCGGGGGTGAGCATCAGGCTCAGGGCGCCGACATATTCCGGATCGATGGCGCTGAGTACCCTGCCGGTCTCTTCGGCGTGGATCAGCGAGCGTCCGGGCTCGGCAATGCCCAGCAAAACGGTGATGGAAAGGGCGATACCGGCGGAGCGGGCCTTTCGTCCCAGTGAGATCATTTCTGTGCTGCCGGTCCCTTTGCCGATCTGTGCCAGCGTTCGGTCGTCGCCGCTTTCCAGCCCGAGATAGGCGATCGTCAAGCCGAGATCTCGCAGTTGTCGTAATTCCTCTGGTGATTTCAGCTCGATGCTGCGGGGGGTGGCGTAGGTTCCAACCCGGGTTACCCAGGGCAGTCGCTCCTTGATTGCGGTAAGGATGGGGATCAATCGTCGCTGCGGTATGATCAGCGCGTCTCCGTCGCAGAGGAAAACGCGGTGTTGTCTGCGACAGTGCTGGGCGGCGAAATCGATATCCTCCATGACCGTTTCCTCGTCTTTGATCGAGAAACGGACGCCCTGGTACATGCTGCAGAACGTGCACTTGTTATGCGAACAACCGGTGGTGACCTGGAGCAGGATGGAGTTGGCTTCGCTCGGGGGCCTGAAGATGGGTCCTTCGTAATGCATCGTCGATTCGTTTGCTCCACGTTATAATGCGCCGGGTTGGTGTCAAATACGTACACATGGTAATTATCACCTGCCGCGAAGGCAAGAATTGTTGACTGGCTGCCCCCATCGGTTTCTCGGAAGACCCGGCCGGCCGCCAAGGACCACCTTTGTGTAAGGATACGCGATGAATGCTGCACATCCCTCTTACCCCCATCTCTTTCGACCGCTCGATCTCGGTTTCATCTCTCTGAAGAACAGGGTCCTGATGGGGTCCATGCACACCGGATTGGAGGAGGAGAAAGACGGATTTAGGCGTATGGCCCGCTACTATGCGGAACGCGCCGAAGGAGGCGTCGGGTTGATCGTCACCGGCGGCGTTGCTCCGAACCGCGCCGGCTGGATTGCCCCGTTCTCGATACGACTGGCTACCAGTTCCCAGGTCGGCAAACATCGGTTGGTGACAGACGCGGTCCATGACAAAGGCGGAGCCATTTGTCTGCAGATTCTGCACGCCGGCCGTTACGGTTATCATCCCCTGTGTGTCGCACCGTCTGCCATCCGCGCGCCGATCAACCGCTTTCGTCCGAGGGCGTTGACGAGTCGTGGTGTTCGTACGACGATCGATGACTTCGTCAGGTGTGCCGTGCTGGCACAACAGGCCGGCTACGATGGTGTCGAGGTGATGGGGTCGGAGGGATATCTGATCAACCAGTTTATCGCTGCCAAAACAAACAAACGGAGTGACGAGTGGGGTGGCAGTTTCGCCAATCGGATCCGCTTTCCGGTCGAGATCGTGCGCCGTATCCGGGATCGTGTCGGCACACATTTCATAATAATTTTCCGGTTGTCGATGCTTGATCTCGTGCGCGACGGCAGTTCTTGGGCGGAAGTTGTTGAATTGGCACAGGCAATCGAGCAGGCAGGAGCTACAATTATCAACACCGGCATCGGTTGGCACGAAGCGCGGATTCCGACCATAGCTACAGTGGTGCCGCGGGCCGGTTTTGCCTGGGTGACCAAACGGCTGCGCGGACACGTCGCGATCCCGTTGGTCGCGACCAATCGAATCAACATGCCGGCGGTTGCCGAGCAGGTGCTGGCCGATGAATGTTCCGACTTGATCAGCATGGCCAGGCCGCTGCTCGCCGATCCGCAGTGGGTGGTCAAGGCCGAACAGGGGCGAGAGGACGAAATTAATACCTGCATCGCCTGCAATCAGGCGTGTCTTGACCATATCTTTTCCCGCAAGACGGCATCCTGCCTGGTCAATCCCCGGGCCTGCCGGGAGACTGTTGCTCCGCTGGTCAAGACGGCGGTGCCGAAGCGGGTCGCGGTGGTCGGCGGCGGACCGGCCGGGCTGGCCTGCGCCGCCACAGCCGCGGCCCGGGGGCATGGGGTGACATTGTTTGATGCCGGGGAGCAACTCGGCGGGCAGTTTTTGCTGGCCCGGCATATCCCCGGCAAGGAAGAGTTCGCCGAGACGCTGCGCTACTTCGAGCGTCAGCTCGAGCTGCATGGAGTGAGTGTGCACCTGCACCGGCGTGCCCGGGCCGACGATGTCCGGGATTATGATGAAATCGTTATCGCCAGCGGCGTCAAGCCGCGCCGGGTAGCGATTCCCGGCGGTGATCGCAACGAGGTGCTGAGCTACGAAGAGGTTATTTCCGGCCGGCGCAGCGTCGGGCGCCGGGTGGCGATCATCGGCGCCGGCGGCATCGGTTTTGATACGGCGATTTTCCTTTTGCACGAAGGTTCGGATCGGCGCCGACTCGACACCTTTCTGGCTGAATGGGGCGTCGATCCGGAGTATCAGCAGAGTGGCGGTCTGCGACCGCCACGTGCCCGGGAGCCGCAGCGCGAGATTCATCTGCTGCAGCGTCGCACGACCAAGCCCGGTGCCACCCTCGGCAAGACCACCGGCTGGATTCATCGGGCCGAGTTGAAGAAAAACAAGGTTGCGTTTTGGACCGGTGTTACCTATCGGGAGGTCAATGAACAGGGGTTGTTGATCGGCCACGAGGGCGAGCCCCGTCTGCTCGAGGTCGATAACGTGGTCATTTGTGCCGGTCAAGAGTCCGAGCGTGGCTTGGCCGATCAACTCACGGACCAGGGAATCGGGTATCATCTTATCGGCGGGGCCTTGCTGGCGGCTGAACTCGATGCCGAGCGAGCGATCCGTCAGGGAGTCGAACTGGCTGATAGTTGGTAGGTTCTCGACGGGAAAGCAGCTTTCCTGACATATTAATTCAGCATTTTGCCGCACGGGCCGAAGACAA
The DNA here is from genome assembly GCA_964620665.1 of uncultured Desulfofustis sp. Lineage (GTDB taxonomy): Bacteria > Desulfobacterota > Desulfobulbia > Desulfobulbales > Desulfocapsaceae > Desulfofustis. Next base: position 3,298 of record CAZUJZ010000064.1, read on the forward strand.
CAATAATTAAACAACAAGCACATTTTGCACATCCGGCGGGTATAGCATCTATTTCTTTGAAAAAGAACTAAAGCATTACTGTTTTCTGCCCTCTGGGAACAGTGTTATACCAGAAAATGCTCCTAGAACAGAGAAACAAACTCTTCTGGGAAACTGGTCAGGCCAAACTTGAGAGATATCGCCGACAGTTTTCTTTTTTCATATTGGCTATTTTTGAGTACAGTTAGCCCGATTGAGCGGCGAAACACGAGCCGTCTCGCCTTCATGGTCCGGGAATTCGAATGGGTCAGTACCAGGTTACATTTTTGCCGCATAACAGGGTTGTCTCTGTCCCCGAAGGAGAGAGTCTGATCAGGGCTGCGCTGCAAGCCGGGGTGCATATCAATGCCTCCTGCGGCGGCGAGGGTGTCTGCGCCAAATGCCGTGTCCTGGTGGAAAAGGGATCGGTCAGCGGTGGTGATTCAGATCGGTTCACCGAGGAAGAGCAAGCGCGCGGCTGGCATCTTGCCTGTCAGTCCCGGATTGCCGGCGATGTCACGGTCCGGGTACCGGTCGAATCGGCCATCGACAGGACTGTCTTCGATAAGCGTTTCACGCCCAGGCGGACCGCTTCGATCAGGCAAATGGATTTTGACAGTCTCAAGGAGCGTGGGTTGTTTATCCCTCCTGTAGAGAAAGTCTATCTCAAGCTGCCTCCCCCCGACGCCCAGAACAACATGCCTGATGTCACCAGGCTTATCGAATACCTGAAACTCAAGGGTAACGAGCATAAACTTGAGCTGACCCTGCCGGTGATCAGGACCTTGCCATCCGTCCTGCGGGAGAACGATTTCAAGGTGACGGCCACTCTGGTCCGGCCGGTTAGGGATGATGGTAAGACGCTGATCACCAGTGTCCAGCCCGGTAACACCACGGATCAGAACTATGCGATTGCCCTTGATATCGGCACCACCACCGTTTATGCCCAATTAATTGATCTGAGCAGCGGCGAGTGTCTGGGGGAAGCCGGGGACTTCAATGGCCAGATCAGTTACGGTGAGGACGTCATCAGCCGCATTATCCATGCCGAAAAGCCGGGTGGTCTGGAGACCCTGCAGAAAACGGTGGTCGGTACCATTAACAAGGTGCTCGGCAAGATTATCAAACAGGCGCAGGTGGCCCGCCAGAATATCTCCACCATCACCATGGCCGGCAATACCACCATGACTCAATTGTTGCTGGCCATCGACCCGCGTTATCTGCGCCGCTCACCCTACGTACCGGCATCGACGCTGTACCCGCCGTTTCAGGCAGCGACCATCGGCATCGATCTTGACGAGCATGTGATCGCACTGCTCTATCCCGCCATTGCCAGTTACGTCGGTGGCGATATCGTGGCCGGGATCATGGGCACCGGGTTATACCGGGAAGAGGAGTTGACGCTGTTTCTCGATATCGGTACCAATGCCGAAATCGTCATCGGCAATAAAGATTGGCTGGCCTGTACCGCCTGTTCGGCCGGACCGGCTTTCGAGGGCGGCGGCATCGAGTTCGGTATGCGGGCGGCCAAGGGTGCCATCGAGGATTTTTCGATCGACCCGGTCACCTATGAGCCGATGCTGGTGACGATTGGCGATGTTCGGCCCAAGGGAATCTGTGGGTCCGGATTAATCAATATGGTGGCCCTGATGTTTGAGATCGGCGTGATCAACAACCGCGGCAAGTTCAACCGGGAGCATGGTACACCGCGCATCAGGGAAAACAGAGGGATCTGGGAATTTGTGCTGGCGTGGAAGGACGATACGCAGATCGATCGTGATATCTCCCTGTCAGAGATCGATATCGATAACCTGATCAGGGCCAAGGGCGCTGTCTACAGCGGTTGTATGACACTGCTCGAGGAGGTCGGCCTGAGCATGGACACCGTCGAGCGGATCATCCTGGCAGGCGGGTTTGGCAGCTATATTGACCTGGAAAAGGCGATGACCATCGGTCTGCTGCCGGAGATCGACCCCGATCGGGTGATTTTCATCGGCAATGGTTCTCTGATGGGCGCTCGAATGAGTTCGCTGACTAACAGGATCCGCAAGGATGTGGTTGAAGTGACGAAGAAGATGACCAACTTCGAACTCTCCGAAACACCGTCCTACATGGACCATTACGTGGCGGCGATGTTTATCCCTCATACGGAAATTGAGAAATTTCCCGGCGTTAAACGTCGGATGAAGGCCTGGCAGGAATTGCGGGCCGATAATCCCTGACAAAACCGGTCGGAGTGGTTTGCCGGGTCGGGGGGCATGACGCAAGGTATTGATTGTCAGTTTTTGTGGATCAGGAGAACGGGAGCGTGGCAATGTGCATGCCGTTAAGCCGGTTTTCGCTGAGGTGCCAGCCGGATTGCACAGACTCGTTCGAGACTAATTTTCACTTTCAAGGAGGCTCACGTGGCATTTGAAATTAAAAAGGAGGCCTATACCGGTGGCATCAAAACGATTTCCATTGGTAAGGGTGATTCCGCTGTAACTGTCGGTGGCGAGACATGTTACCCGTTCTACACCTTTGAAGGTGACATGCCCAATAAGCCCTTGATTGCTATGGAAATCTGGGATATGGAGCCGACCGACTGGGCCGAGGCGGCCCTGGCCCCGTTCAAAGATGTGGTTGCCGATCCGGCCGCCTGGGCGAAGAAGTGCGTTGAGGAATACGGCGCCGAGGCAATCGTCCTGCAACTCAAGAGCATCGATCCGAACGATAAGGATGCCAGTCCCCAATCGGCGGCGGAAACGGTGAAGAAGGTTCTCGGCGCCGTGCAGGTGCCGGTCATCGTCTGGGGATGCACGGCTCCGGCCAAAGACGAAGAGGTTATGAAAGCGGTGGCCGAAGCGTGCCAGAACGAGAATCTGCTGCTCGGTCCGGTCGAGGAAAAAAACTACAAAGGTATTGCCGCGGCGGCGATGGGATACGGTCATTCGCTGATTGCCTCCTCGCCGATCGATGTCAATCTGGCCAAGCAGATCAACATCCTGCTGGAAAACTTCGGCATGCCGATGGATCGGGTTGTCGTCGATCCGACCACCGGCGGGCTCGGTTATGGCATGGAGTATTCCTACAGCGTCATGGAGCGGCTGTCGATGGCGGCCATGAGCCAGGGAGATAACAAACTCCAGTATCCGATGATCAACAACCTCGGCAACGAGGTCTGGAAATGCAAGGAAGCCAAAGAGGGCGCCGAGGACGCACCGCTGCTCGGTGATCCGGAGAAACGGGCCATTCTGATGGAGGCAGTCGGGGCCGTTGCCTACCTGCTCTGTGGCTCCAATATCCTGATCATGCGCCATCCGGAGTCGATTCGTCTGGCCAAGGAATATATCAAAGCGATGACGGCGGGCGGATCCGTGGCCGATGTGGCGCCGATCGAAAAACGGCTTGCCTCCGTTGCCGTTGATTTCGCGGATTTGGCACCGCCACTTGACCTGACCATCGAAGAGGAGAAAAAGGCCGCCGCTCCGGTGAAAAAAGATGCGCCGGCCACGAAAGAAGCACCGGCCAAACCAGCCGCGCCGGCAGCACCGGCCAAGGAAGCTGCTGCGCCGGCAGCGAAACAGGAAGAGATTGCCGCCAAACCGGCGGTTGCTGAACAGGATCCGCAGGTGACCGCAGAGATGGAGGCCAAAGAGAAGGCCGAGGCAGAGATGAAAGCCAAGGCCGAAGCCGAAGCAAAAGCCAAGGCCGAAGCCGAAGCCAAAGCGAAGACCGAGGAAGAGGCGAAAGCCAAGGCCGAGGCAGAGGCCAAAGCCAAAGCGGAGGCCGAGAAGCAGGCAGCGGCGGACGCGCGGGCGGCGCGGGAAGCCGAGGAGAAGGAATTACGGGCAAAACGGGCCAGAGAACGGGCCGAATTGGCGGCCACGCGGACGGCCGAACCGGCAGTACAAGGAACCATGACCCCTGCTGCGGTCCAGAAGACCGAGCAGCAGAAGATACTTGAAATGCTCGACAGATTCCACAAGCGTGTGTGATCGATCTGTTCGGTGTTCAGGCGGAAGTAGAGAAATTCTTTGTGGAGGAAGATCAGATGGCAGAATTACAAGCAAAAACCGCTGCGAAAGAGCCTAAGCTCGTGGACCCGAGAGATGCTTCGATCGACCCGGCAACCCAGGAGATGATTCAACGGGCGCAAAAGCTGCAGGTAGAGACAGTATTCGATCGTGCGATGACCATGAAGCCGTGCGCGATCGGCATGCAGGGGATCTGCTGCAAAAACTGTGCGATGGGACCCTGTCGCCTGCCGCTCCCGAAAGGCGGGATTACCGGCGAAGACACGCGGAAAGGATTGTGCGGTGCGACGGCCAACACCATTTGCGCACGAAATTTCATTCGGATGATCGCCGGTGGGGCAGCGGCCCATTCGGATCATGGTCGCTCGGTGGCCGAGGTCTTTCGCTCGGTGGCCCGCAAGGAAAGCCACGATTATGCAATCAAGGACCCGATCAAACTGGTCGATATCGCCCCGTACTTTGGCGTGGCTACCACGGTTGACAGCGACGGTAAGAAGATGGATCGCGACATCGACGAGATTGCCCTCGAAGTAGCCGAGGCCGCCTATGCCGAATGGGGCAAGCCGGAAGGCAGTATCAAGTACATCAAGCGTGCCCCGAAGCCGCTCCAGGAGAAGTGGGAGCTGGAAGGCGTCGTTCCCCGGAACGTGGATCGCGAGATCGTCGAGATCATGCACCGCACCCACATGGGTGTTGACCAGGATTACAAGAACCTGATGAAACAGGGCACCCGGGCGGCGCTGGCCGACGGCTGGGGTGGCTCGATGATCGCCACCGACCTGCAGGACGTACTGTTCGGCACCCCGTCGCCGCTGCAGTCCGAAGCCAATCTCGGTGTTATGAAGGAGGACCACGTCAACATCATCGTGCACGGTCACGAACCGGTGCTCTCCGAGATGGTCGTGGCCGCCTGTCAGTCCCAGGAGATGATTGCCTATGCCCAGGAGAAAGGGGCGAAAGGTATCCAACTCTCCGGTATCTGCTGTACCGCCAACGAGGTGTTGCAGCGGCACGGCGTACCGCCGGCCGGAACCTTCCTGCAGCAGGAGCTGGCGATCATTACCGGCGCCTGCGACGCGATGGTGGTCGACATCCAGTGTATTTTCCAGAACTTGGCCAACGTTGCCAAATGCTTTCACACCAAACTGATCACGACCCATCCAATCGCCAAGATGGAGCAGGAAAACGTCATTCATATCGAATTCGACGAGCATCACGCGATGGAAGATGCGAAACGCATCGTCAAGATGGCCATCGACAACTTCACCAACCGCAGTGCCGATGTCATGATTCCGCGGCATAAAACCGCACAGATTGCCGGTTTCGGCGTCGAGTCGATCCGCTACCATCTCGGCGGCACCTTCCGCGGCGATTACTACACCCTCAACGACAACATCATCAACGGCCGGATTCGCGGTATTGCCGGTGTGGTCGGATGCAACAATGCCCGGACCAAGCACAATGAGGAGCACATCACCATCATCAAGGAACTGATCAAGAATGATGTCATCGTGCTGACCACCGGCTGCAGCGCCATCGCCGCCGGTATGCATGGCCTGATGACCCCGGGGGCTGCCGCTGTTCATTGCGGTCCCGGTCTGGCCGAAGTCTGCGAGACCGTCGGTATTCCGCCGGTGCTCCACCTCGGCTCCTGCGTTGACAACAGCCGGATTTTGCTGGCCGCGACCGAGGTGGTCAAGGCGGGCGGACTCGGCAACGACATCTGCGATTTGCCGGCCGCGGGCAGTGCTCCCGAATGGATGAGCGAGAAGGCCATCTCGATCGGCCACTATTTTGTTGCTTCAGGCGTCTATACGGTCTTCGGTTATTCGCTGCCGTTGGAAGGCGCTCCGGTATTCAAGGATTACCTCTACAAGGATATGGAAAAAATGTATGGCGGCATGTGGGATTGTGAACCCGATCCGGTCAAGCATGCGCACAAGATGATTGCCCATATCGACAAGAAACGCAAAGAGCTCGGCATCGACAAGGCCCGGGAGCGTGTTCTGATGGATATGGCCGATCGTCAGGCCCTTGGAATGGAATAAGCACGCACATCTGCAGGGGAGTCAATCCTGAATAAAGGAGGATAGCATGTCAAGATTAGTAGCTTTTGCAGCGATACAAGGTGGCTACAAGGTCGTGTCGCAGGTCGAAGGCGAGTTGGAAAAAGCACTCGCGTCCCATGATGCCGCCACCAAGATCGGTTTCGGCAACACCGCCTATTATCTACCGGTCATCTACTCGCTGACCGGTATGAAATGCGAGACGTTGGAAGATCTCCGAAAGCCGCTGGAATTCGCCCGCGGTCTGTTGCCGCCCCATGTCAAAGGCCAGAACCATCTGCCCTATCTCGGGCCGCTGCTCGATGCCGGTATGGCCGGAATCTTCGCCTATGAGGTCAAGGAGGCGCTGCGCATCCTGCATGAACCTGAATTCTATACATTTACCGAGGATCCCGATGTCGATGCCGGCAAAATTTGGGTCGGTCCGGCCGATGATACCATTCTCCGCAAGCGCGGTGTCGAGTTCGTCGACGGTTCCGCGCCCGGTTTTGCAGCCATCGTCGGTGCTGCGCCGAACCCGGAGATCGCCAAGATGATCGTCGAGGATTACCAGAAAAAGAGCCTCTACATCTTCTGCGCCGCGAACCACAACGGCAAAACGGTGATCGAGCAGTGCCTGGCGGCCGGCATGCAGGTTGGCTGGAACACCCGTATCGTCCCGTTCGGACCCGACATCAGCTCGGCCGTCTTTGCGCTCGGTTTCGCCAACCGGGCCGCCATGGCTTTCGGCGGTGTTCAGCCGGGCGACTATCGGCGCATGCTGATGTACAACAAGAACCGTATCTTCGCCTTTGTCAATGCGCTGGGCGATGTCGGCACCGAATGGGCGGTGGCGGCGGCCGGTTGTGTCAACTGGGGTTTTCCGACCCTGGCCGACACCGACATTCCGGAGATCTTGCCGACCGGTATCTGCACTTACGAACATGTGGTCGCCAATGTGCCGCATGACGAGATCTGCCAGAAATCCGTCGAGGTTCGCGGTCTGAAGATCAACGTTACCGAAATCGACATCCCGCTGGCCTTCGGTCCGGCTTTCGAGGGCGAGCGTGTCCGCGGCGGCGATCTCTACTGCCAGATGGGTGGTGGCAAGACGCAGTGTACCGAGTTGGTCAAAATGGCCGACATGAAGGAGATCGAAGACGGCAAAGTCGAGGTGGTCGGTCCGGATATCGCCGACCTGAAGGAAGGCGACACCCTGCCGCTCGGCATCTACGTGCAGATCGCCGGTCGGGAATTCCAGGAAGATTTCGAGCCGATCCTGGAGCGCCAGATCCATCATCTGATCAATTACATCCAGGGCGTCATGCACATCGGTCAGCGTGACATCTCCTGGGTCCGAGTCAGCAAGGGTGCAGTCGAGAAGGGCTTTTCGCTCAAACATCTCGGCATCGTGCTGCACGCCAAGTTCCATCAGGAATTCCAGAAGATCCTCGACAAGGTCCAGATAACGCTTTACTCCAAGAAGGAAGATGTCGACAAACTGACCGAGCGAGCCCGGGGCGAGTACAAGCACCGCGACGAGCGGGTCGATAAGATGACCGACGAGGACGTCGATACCTTCTATTCCTGCACCCTCTGCCAATCTTTTGCGCCGAGTCATGTCTGCACGGTCAGTCCGGAACGGACCGGTTTGTGCGGCGCCTATAACTGGATGGACTGCAAGGCGTCCTTCGAGATCAATCCGACCGGGCCCAATCAGCCGATCAAGAAGGGCAAGGTCCTCGATCCCAAGCTCGGCCGCTTCGAGGGGGTTGACGAATTTCTCAAGCAGGCGTCGAAAGGGGCCCACGAGACCTACAACTTCTACTCCATGGTACATGCGCCGATGACCACCTGCGGCTGTTGTGAGTGCATCGCGGCGATGCTGCCGTCCTGCAACGGCGTGATGACGGTCAACCGCGACTATGCCGGCGAGACGCCGTGCGGCATGAAGTTCACCACCCTGGCCGGCGTCATGGGCGGCGGTGCCGCCTCGCCGGGCTTTGTCGGTCACTCCAAGTTCAATGTCACCCAGAAGAAGTTCATCCTTGGTGATGGCGGCCTGCTCCGTGTCGTCTGGATGCCCAAGAGCCTCAAGGATGAGATCTATGACCGGCTCAACACCCGCGGCAAGGAGATGGGCGTCGAGAATCTCGCCGATATGATCGCCGACGAAACCGTCGGCCTGACCGAAGACGAGATTCTGCCGTTCCTCAAGGAAAAAGGACATCCGGCCCTGAACATGGAGTCATTGATCAGCTAATAATAACGGGCCCTGACCGGCCGCACCGGGTGCGGCCGGTCCTGTTTTTTGTCCCGAAAAACAGAAGAGGAGAGAACACCGATGGCATTAACAGGAATGCAAATATTCAAGCTCCTGCCGAAGACGAACTGCAAGGAGTGCGGGGTGCCGACATGTCTTGCCTTTGCCATGAACCTGGCATCGGGCAAGGCGGAACTAGACTCCTGTCCGTACGTCTCCGACGAGGCCCGGGCGCAGCTGGAAGAGGCTGCCGCGCCCCCGATTCGTCAGGTGGCGCTCGGCAAGGGTGTCAGGGCGGCCAAGACCGGTGGAGAGACGGTCTTGTATCGGCACGAGAAGACGTTCTACAACCCGACCCTGATCGCCGGTCTGATCACCGCCGACATGGCGGCGTCCGAGGTCGAGAAAAAGCTCACAGACTGGCATGCGCTGCAGTATGAGCGGGTCGGCCTGAATCTGCGGCCGGAACTGGTAGCGGTCAAAGACGTCAGCGGTGATGCGACCGCCTTTGCCGCCGTGGCCAAACAGGTTGCCGAAACCTCGGAATTCAATGTCATCCTGATGAGCGAGGATGGTGCCGTGATGGAAGCGGCAGTTGCCGCTTGCGGGTTCAAGCGGCCGCTGCTCTATGCGGCAACGGCGGCCAACGTTGAGACGCTTGGCAAACTCGCCCTGGACAACAACCTGCCCCTGGCCGTCAAGGCCGAGTCCATCGACGGTTTGATCGAATTGACCACCACCTTGACCGGCATGGGCCTCAAAGACCTGGTGCTCGACCCCGGTTCACGCGAGGTGAAGCAAGGACTCGAGGATATGGTCGCACTGCGCCGGGCGGCGCTGAAGGACGGCAACCGTGCTCTTGGTTTCCCGACCATTGCCTTCCCGTGCGAGATGGCCACCAATACCGACATGGAAGCGTTGGTTGCCGGCATGTATGTTTCCAAATACGGCGGCATTGTCGTCCTCTCCGATCTGACCACTGAAGCGCTGTTTCCGCTGATGCTCGAGCGGCTCAATATCTACACCGATCCGCAACGACCGATGACGGTCACCGAGGGCATCTACGAGATCGGTACCCCGGACGAGAACTCCCCGGTCCTGGTCACCACCAATTTCGCGCTGACCTACTTCATTGTTTCCGGCGAGATTGAGGCGAGCAAAGTGTCGTCGTGGCTGCTGATCAAGGATTCCGAGGGACTTTCGGTATTGACCGCCTGGGCCGCCGGCAAGTTCAGCGGTGACGATGTCGGCCTCTTTGTCAAGAAGTCCGGTATTGGTGACAAGGTGAAACATACCGAACTGATCATTCCCGGGTACGCCGCCTCCATCGTTGCCGATGTCGAGGAGGAACTGCCCGGCTGGACCATCACCGTCGGACCGCGGGAAGCTGCCCATCTTCCCGGCTTTTTGAAAGCGCGCTAGCGAAGAGCAGCCGGCGCCCGGTGTCGGGCGGCGATTCAGGCACCGGGCGTGTTGTTCGGTTGCTGCTATTTTCGACCATTATGAAAGGAGAGAGCATATGATTTTATTCGGTGAAAGCCTGAACGTCATTTCCAAGAAAATTGGAACGGCGTACAAGGAGCGCGATCCCAAGCCGATCCAGGAAGAGGCCCTCGAGCAGAAAAAGCTCGGCATGGATTATATCGACATCAACCTGGGACCCGCCAAAAAAGACGGTCATGAATTGATGCCCTGGGTCTGTCAGGTGGTCCAGGAAGTGGTGCCCGACCTGCCGCTCCTGCTCGATACCAGTAACATCGCAGCGATCGAGGAAGGTCTCAAGGTCCTCAAACCGGTGGGCACGCCGCATATCGTCAATTCGATCATGGCCCGGGCCGAACGCTATGAAGTGATGCTGCCGATGGCGGCCAAGTACGAGGCCGATATCGTCGCCTTGCTCTGGGGACCGGACGGATTGCCCCGTGACGAAAACGAGCGGGCGGCACTCTGTGTCGAGCTGCTCTATGCCGCCAATGAGGCGGGCATCCCCAACGAGAAGATCTGGGTGGACGGCATCGTGACCCCGGTCAACATTCAGCAGGCGCAATGTGTCAGCCTGCTCAATTTCCAGATGATGCTCGAAGATATCGCACCCGGCGCGATGAGTACCTGCGGCCTGTCCAATATCTCCAACGGTCCGCCGGTGCAGCTGCGTCCCATCCTCAATACCACCTATATGGTCATGCTCGAGCGTTACGGCATGAAGGCGGTGATCAGCGATCCGCTCGATACCAACCTGACCGCAGTGGCCAAGGGCAAACGTCCCGACATCGTCGATATCGTCCACCAGGCGATGGACGGCACAGCCCCCGATCCATCCACGCTGGACAAGGAACTCGGCGATTATGTCAAAACGGTCAAGGTGATCATGGGCGAGACGTTGTTCTCCGATTCCTACCTGGACATCTGATTCGTTTTCTCCGCATTCCCGGCCCCATTTTCGAAAAGAATGGGGCTTTTTTTTTGTTCATGATTACCTTCAGCCCTAAGCATGGGCGAAAGATCGGCGAATACCGCGTAATGGGAGACGAACATGGCGGAAAACAAGCACTCCGAAGGCTGGGTCTGGGTCATCGTCCACGATCAGGCCGACAGCGGTCATTATCTCGGTCTGCACAGCGAGGAAAACGATGTTGACTTTATCCCGGCCTTTATCAGCCGCGAGGCGGCCGACGACTGTTATCTGAACCTGCCGCGGCAGAAAGGGCACAAGTATGAAATCCAGGCAGTCCATCTTGACGAGCTGACCGCCGATGCGGAAAAAAACGGGTTTGCCGTAGCCTTCGTTGACGGGGACGGCAAGATCGTCGACCACAACGGCAAATCTGACTGACACAGCGATTGGCCGGTAAAAAGAGCCTACGCGACGATAAACCAGGAGATGAGCTGAGATGGGATTGAAGATTGCGATCGGCGGCAAAGGCGGGGTCGGCAAGACCACCGTTGCCGCGTTGCTGGCCAGAGCGCTGGCCGTTGATCCGGCCAACAAGGTGATCGCCATCGATGCCGATCCGGTTGCCAATCTGGCCGCGGCTCTCGGCATTGAAGGGGGTGAGCCGATTACCCCGATCGCCGAGTTGCGCGAGTTGATTGCCGAGCGAACCGGCGCCGAACCGGGCACCATGGGCGGCTTTTTTACGCTGAACCCGAAGGTGGACGATATCCCGGACCGTTTTTCCCGCGAGCGGGACCGGGTCAAGCTGCTCGTCATGGGGACCGTGAAAAGCGGCGGGTCCGGCTGCATCTGCCCGGAAAGCACTATCCTCAAGGCCTTGATGACCCATCTCGTGCTGTTTCGCGACGACATCGTGATCATGGACATGGAGGCCGGCGTCGAGCATCTCGGTCGGGCCACCTCGGCCTCCGTCGATGCCCTGGTGATCGTCGTCAATCCCGGTGCGCGCAGCCGGGCGGCGGCCGAGACCATTCGCAGACTCGGCCGCGATATCGGCATCAAGCGAATCGTTGTGCTCGGCAATCGCGTCAGGGACGCAGAAGATGAAGCGCTGATCAGGGAAGCGTTGCCGGATTATCAGATCATCGGCTTTCTGCCGGAAAGCGACGAGGTAGTCCAGGCCGACCGCCAGGGCCGTCGTCCCTTCGAACAGATAGCCCAGGCGCCCCGCCAGTTGCATGAAGCGGCGGAACAGCTGCTCAATCTCAAGTAGCGGCGGGACAGGTTTTAACCTGTCCTCCGCAAACTTCCAACGGCGGGACTGGTTTTAACCTGTTCTCCGCTCACTTCCAATGACGGGACAGATTTTAATCTGCCCTCCGCCACCTCTCTGAGCATTAAGAACGGCAAGCACATTGTTTCCTGTATCTTTCGGGAGCTTTTGCTTCGTTTTGGATCAGGAGGTGCTGGCGCCGGGCTGGCCGGTTCTGCCTCCGGCTGCTGCGCTGCGGCCTGATCGG
>CAZUJZ010000065.1:0-2295 GCA_964620665.1 uncultured Desulfofustis sp.
CTGGTCGGCAAAGCGGATCGGCCGATGGTGCTGGCCGTTCATCCGGACGGTGCGGATTTCCATGATGCCGGTGATCTCTGGGGAATGGAGACCTTTGGTGCCGAACAGGCGGTCAAAGAGTTTGCCCCGAACCGCGAGGGCTTCGGCCGGCCCGGCGCCGTGGTAATCGGACCGGCCGGCGAGGCACTGGTGAAATATGCCATCATCGCCAACGACACATGGCGATGCGCCGGTCGAACCGGAGTGGGGGCAGTACTCGGCGCCAAGCTGGTCAAAGGCATCGTTTTTCAGGGCGATCGGCGCCGCAGCTATGCCGATGCCGACGGCGTAGCCGAGTATGCCAAGGCGTTTAGCAAGGCCAACTACGAGCATCCCGGCGTCAAGGCCTACCGCGCCATGGGCACGACGATGATGGTTGGCCTGATGAACCATGCCGGCGCCTTCCCGGCCAAGTATTGGAGTCAAGGATCATGCGAACACTGGGAGCAGATCAGCGGGGAAACATTTCACCGGGAACATGAAGTCAAACCCCATGCCTGCGCCAAGTGCTTCATGGCCTGCGGGCGTCTCGCCAAAATCGGCAAGGGGCGCCACACCGGACTGGAGTTGGAGGGGCCGGAGTATGAGACGATCTTCTCATTCGGTGGATTGTGCATGATCAAGGAGATGGAAGAGGTCGCCTATCTGAACGATCTCTGTGACCGGCTTGGCATGGACACCATTACCGCCGGCAATCTCTGCGCGTTGGTCATGGAGGCATGGGAGCGCGGGCGGATCGATTACCGGATCGAATACGGCAATGTCGATCAGACGGCCGCGCTGGTCGAGGCCATCGCGGCCCGCCAGGGCATCGGCGACATTCTGGCCGACGGGATCATCGCCACCGCCCGGGCGTTTGCCCTCGAGGACCTGGCCATTCATGTCAAAGGCTTGGAGCCGGCCGGGTATGACCCGCGTAAACTAAAGGGCATGGGCCTGACGTTCGCTACCGCTCCCCGCGGCGCCTGTCACTTGCGAACGACATTCTACAAACCGGAATTGTCGGGGCTCATCCCGCCGGATCAAATCGACGGCAAGGCGGAGATGCTCATCGATTACGAGAACCGTCTCAATATCTTCGACACCTTGGTTCTCTGCCGCTTTTACCGGGATCTTTACAGCTGGGAGGAACTGGAACGAACGATGCAGTTGATCACCGGTCGGCCGTATCCCAAGGACGTCCTGGCCGAAAGAGCGGCCCATATCACCGACATGACCAGGCGATTCAATATCCGTGAGGGATTGACCGCCCGGGACGATCGACTGCCGGAACGGTTGCACAAGGAGGCGCTGCCCGAGGGCGGCACCTTGACGGCTGCCGAAATGGAGCAGATGCTGCAGGATTATTACCGACTCCGGGGGTGGAACGAAGCCGGGGTTCCTCGCTAAGCAGACGAAGCGCGACAGAAAAGAGAAGGAGGATACGATGGAAAAGATGAAACTTGGCTGGATCGGCACCGGCGTGATGGGCAATGCCATGTGCGGCCATCTGATTGACGCCGGTCATCAACTCAGCGTCTATAACAGAACGAAAAGCAAGGCCGACAACCTGGTCGCCAAAGGTGCAGCGTGGTGCTCTTCGCCACGCGAAGTGGCGCACAACAGTGACATCGTCTTCTCCATCGTCGGTTTCCCGCCCGATGTGGAGAGTGTTCTGCTTGGCGAGAACGGGGTTTTGGCCGGGGCCCGACCCGGGATGGTCATGGTCGACATGACCACCTCGAGCCCGGAACTGGCCAGGACCGTCTCCGAGGCAGCGGCCACGCGTTCGGTAACGGCCCTTGATGCACCGGTGTCGGGCGGCGATGTCGGCGCCCGGGAAGCAACGCTGGCGATCATGGTCGGCGGCGAGCAAGATGTTTTCGAGCGGGTCAAACCGCTCTTCGAGATCATGGGCGGGAACATCTCGTATATGGGCGAAGCCGGAGCCGGCCAACATACCAAGATGTGCAACCAGATCCTGGTCGCCGGCACGATGATCGGTACGGTCGAATCATTGCTCTATGCGCAGCGAATGGGCATGGACCTTGATGCGGTCATCGACGTGATCGGTCAAGGGGCGGCGCGTTCATGGATGATCAATAACCTCGGGCGCAGAATCGCCAACGGCGATTTCAATCCGGGATTTTACATCAAGCATTTTGTCAAGGACATGGGCATCGCCCTGGCCGAGGCGCAGCGCACGAACCTCAGTCTGCCCGGATTGGCCCTGGTCAACCAGTTTTACATCGTTGCCCAGGCGATGGGCTACGAAGA
>CAZUJZ010000065.1:2395-15424 GCA_964620665.1 uncultured Desulfofustis sp.
CCCGAAGACGCACACCTCTTGCATTTTTTTGCGAACCGTCGCATTATGTTTTGTGCAATTGTTCGTAAATCATATTCAGGAGGTTGATAAACGTTATGAAATTCGCGGTTGTTGTCTCAATGTCACCAAGTGGTTCAACCGATCATGTCGGCCAGGTCATTGCCGCTGCTTTGAAAAGCAGAGGGGTTGAGGTGGTATCGGTGGATCTGGCCAAGCAATCTGGCCTGGAGAGCGATGTGCTCGAGCGTCTCGGGAGTGATAGTTCGTGCCTGTTCGTCGGTTCGCCGGTCTATTTCAGCCGGGCGATCCCGCCGGTACTTGAGTTTATCGCCAGTCTGCCGCAGACGTCCGGCGGGCACGCAGTGCCGTTTGTCACCTGGGGCGGGGCGAGCAGCGGCATCGCCCTGCACGACCTGGGCCGGGCTCTTCAGGAGCGGGGGTACGAGGTGATCGGCGCCGGCAAGGTCTTGGCAGAGCATTCAATGATGTGGCGTTTCAACAACCCCTTGGGCGAGAATCACCCGGACGAGACGGATGACCGACTGGTCACCGATCTGGTGGAACGGGTTGTCGATAAATTCTCGGATGCATCGTCGGTACCTGCCCTTCCCCTGGAGATGCTGGCCTACCAGCCGCAACCGATGTTTGAGGAAATGTCCAAAATCGTGTTTGCCAAAGCGAAAACGAACATGCCGGTCAAGCAGATCGACGAAGAGCAGTGTACGCAATGCGGCGTGTGTGCCGAGGAGTGCCCGGTCGGGGCCATCTCGCTGGCACCGTATCCCGAATTTGCCGACACGTGTATCTGCTGCTTTAAATGCGTCCGCATCTGCCCGGAAGATGCCTTTACCAACGATCTCAGCATGCTTGATTCGCGCATTCGCGAACGGGCCCGGGCCATTGACGAACATCCGAAAACGGAGATGTTTATGTAGTCATGCAGGGACCTTTTCCGGTCCATGGTCCGAGGGGGACATAGACAGCCAAAAACGTGCACGGAACAGCACGAAAATGGGGACAGTCCCGTTTAACACTGTTAAACGGGACTGTCCCCATTTTCGTTTTGCCGGATGAAAGCGTCTGCTGTGAGGGGCGGCACGGACATGCACAGGTCTGTTTGTTTTGGTAATATATCGTTATTTCTAAGGTAAAATCGAAAATTCATTGCCAGTTTCTCTGTGTTTTTGGCATTTACCCATAAATGATCCCTGCGTTGGCAGGAGCGGCGGGATCGGGGTGGAGTGCGTGCTCGGTGACGAGTTCATGTGGTGTTCCGCCCTGTCCGTCGGAAAAGAATTATTTTTTAAATACTCAGCTGATAAGGAGATTTCCGATGAAGTGGCCGATCGCATTGACGAGAGTTCTGGGGGTGATCATCACGGGCTGTGCTGTCTCCATGGGGGCGGGAGACGCAGGGGCGGCGCCGAAGGGTACGGTGGTCATGTTTCATGCGGGCAGTCTTTCTCTGCCGTTCGAGCAGATGGAAAAAGCGTTCGAGGCCATGTATCCGGGGGTTGATCTGCAGCGAGAGGGCAGCGGCAGCCAGGCAGCGGCGCGCAAAGTGACCGATTTGAACAAACCCTGCGATATCGTTGCATCCGCCGATTACAAAGTGATCGATAAACTCCTGATCCCTGCTTTTGCCGATCTCAATATCAGATTTGCCACCAATCAGATGGTTCTGTGTTATACCGAGAAAAGCAAATTTGCCGATACGGTCAACAGCGACAACTGGCATGACATCCTGGCGACCGAAGGAGTGATCTGGGGGCATTCCGATCCGAATCTCGATCCCTGCGGCTACCGGGCCCTGATGGTGCTCCAACTGGCGGAAAAACATTATAATCTGCCGGGACTGTCCGATAAGCTGCTCGCCAACCGGCCAGTGGAAAATGTCCGGCCGAAGTCGGTCGAGCTGGTATCACTGCTGCAAACCGGCAATATGGATTACGCCTGGGAATATCTCTCGGTGGCGGTGCAGCACGGTTTGAAATATGTGGAGTTGCCGGACCAGATCAATCTCGGCAACTATGAGTATGACGATCTCTACTCCCAGGCCGTTGTCCAGGTAACCGGCAAAAAGCCCGGCGAATTCATGGATATGAAAGGCGGCTCGATTACCTACGGCCTCACCCTGATCAAGGATGCCCCCAACCGGGAAGGCGCAGTCGCCTTTCTCAACTACCTGCTTGACCCGAAGGGAGGTTTGCAGATTCTTAAAGAACAGGGGCAACCACCGTTTATCCCCTGCCGTGTACCATCCGAGGAGATGAAAGCGGAGCTGCCGCCGGAGTTGCAGGGCTTTGTCGAAGTAAAAAACTGATTGGCCGAGCAAATGGGCGGCACGGGTGCGTTTTACTGGGTTTCGGTGTCATGCGGGATGATCGTCCTGGCCTTCATCCTGCTGCCGCTCTATGAAATGCTGACGGCACCCTCGCCGGCCATGCTGGTGGAGGCGCTGCAGGACAAGAATGTCGTCGGCTCGATCTGGCTGAGCATCTATACCTCGGTTACAGCCGCCTGCCTCGCCTTTCTGCTCGGCACTCCCTTGGCCTATGTCCTCGCCCGATCGTCCTTCAGAGGGCAACAATTGGTCGAGAGCATTATCGATCTGCCGATTGTCATTCCGCATCCGGTGGTCGGCATCGCGATTCTCAGCGTGGCCGGGAAAAATCATTGGCTCGGACAGCTGATGAGCGATGTCGGGATCCGGATCATGGGCAGTACGACGGGCATCATCACCGTGATGGTCTTTGTCGGCCTGCCCTTTTACATCAATGCGGCGAGGGCCGGCTTCCAGTCGGTATCGCCGCGTCTGGAAAAAGTTGCCCGCAGTCTCGGCGCATCGATGTGGAGTACCTTTGTCAGGGTTACCTTTCCGCTGGCCTGGCGCAGTATGCTGGCCGGTTTCATCATGTGCTGCGCCCGGGCCATCAGCGAGTTCGGGGCGGTCGTGGTAGTTGCCTACCACCCGATGACGGCACCGGTGTTGATCTTTGAGCGCTTCGAGGGCTATGGCTTGAAGTATTCTCAGCCGGTGGCGGTCTGGCTGGTGGTGGTCTGTCTGACGCTCTTTTTAGCCCTGAGAATGGTGGCCCTGCCGGCCAGGAAGAATTCGTGATCGAGATTCAAGACATGGCGGTGTGTCTTGGCGAGTTCCGCCTGAAGGAGATCAATCTGTCCATCGAGGAGGGTGCCTTCTTCGCGTTGATGGGCCCGACCGGCTCGGGCAAGACGGTGCTGCTCGAGGCCATTGCCGGACTGGTGCCGATACAGGGCGGCGGCATTCGTCTCATGCAGCGCGACATCACCCGGTTGCCTCCTGAAAAACGGGGAATCGGGATCATGTATCAGGACTATGCGCTCTTTCCTCACTTGACCATCGCCGGCAACATCACCTTCGGTCTGCGATATGGCGCGCATGGCGGGCAACACGCAAAAAAGCGCTTCGAAACGCTGGTCGACGCCCTCGGTATCGCTCATGTGCTGAACCGCTTGCCGGAAACCTTGAGTGGCGGAGAATTGCAGCGGGCCGCGCTGGCCCGAGCGCTGATCGTCGAGCCCCGCGTCGTGTTACTCGATGAACCGCTGTCGGCACTCGATCCGGGCTTTCGGGAAGACATCCGCTCCATGTTGGGAGAGATCCACCGCAGCCTGGGCATAACGTTCGTCATGGTCACCCATGATTTTTCCGAAGCGCTGTCGCTGGCCTCTCGGGCAGCAGTCATGCACGATGGCATGATCCGCCAGGTCGGGGCGGTCCAGGATATTTTCCGGAAACCGACGTCGTCGTTCGTTGCCGATTTTGTCGGCATGAAGAATATCTTTGCAGCGAACTTTGAGCGGCAAGCGGCACGAATCGGTCCGCTTGCGGTGCAGGTGACGGACCAACCGGTCAATGGCGGCGACCATATCGGTATCAGGCCGGAAGATATTACATTGAGTCTGCCGACTGACAAAACGACGAACGGTAATTGCTTATCGGGAGTCGTAACCGGTATCGTTGATCAGGGCTTTTTCTACGAGGTGCGCGTTTCCGCCTGTGATTGCCCATTCCGGGCCGTGGTCACCAAGAGCGCGGCGTTCGAGCTGTCCCTGGCCGCCGGCATGGCGGTGCAGTTGTCGTTTCCGCCACAGGCCGTCCACGTCTTCTAACAGCTTCTAAAACGGGACAGTCCCTTTTTTGCTCTGCAGCAGCACTTCCTCAGCGCCTGGACCTTCGATGCCGCGGCGCAGCAGCAGTGTGCCGTCCAGCAGGTAGAGATTAATCAAGGCCTGCCGGTAGTTGACGATGGCTTCGACTTCGCTGATGCGGCTCTCCAGCAGATCGCGCTGGACACGGGCCACATCGAGCGCCGTGGCGGTGCCGACGCGAAAACGAACAGCCTCTGCCCGCTGAACTTCCTCCTGCAGAACGCGGCGGGCGGCGCTCGCGTCGATCTGCTGCAGGCTGCGCTCCACTTCCAGCAAGGCGGTGCGTACTTCCAGTGAGATCAGCTGCCGCAGGTTTTCGATACTGTGCAGCGCTTGCTGGTGGCCGGCCCGGGCGCGGCGGTCGAGTGCTTCGGCGGCGCGGTTGCCGACCGGCAGCTCAAAGGCAAGACCGGCCGATACATCGTACCCCGGCCCGTCGAGATCCGTGAAACTGTCGCCAAAACTGCGGGCATAGCCGGTCTTGCCCATGGTGATGAACAGGTCCAGGCGCGGCAGCAGGCCGTTGGCGGTCTGCACGGTTTCCAACTCTCCGCGGCGGGCCTGCAGTCGCGCTTCGTTGAGATCCGGCCGCAGCCTGGTGGCCAGATTTTCATGATCCTCGGCGCTGCCCAGGCTCACTTCCGGGATGACGGCTTTTTCGCTCAGCAAGAGCTGCCGGTCCCATCCCTTTAACGACGAGGGATTGATCAGGCGCAGCAGAGACAGTCGCGCCTGTTCCCGGTCGTTGCGGGCATCAATCAATTGCTGCCGGCGCAGGGCCAGTTCGGCGCTGGCGACGACTTCTTCGGTTTCCGCAATCTGGCCGACCTTGATCCGGGTGTGAATGTCGTCGCGCTGGCGTTGGGCAAGGGCAAACGACTCTTCGAAAATTTCCACCTGGCGCGTCGTCAGCGCGTAATCCCAATAAGCGTTTTCGACACGAGCCACCAGGTTCTCGGCAAACCCTCGAAGCTGGTAGGCCGAGGCGAGTGCGGCGGCCTGGGCCCGGTGGACGCCGGCCAGATTGGCGGCACTGCTGCCGCCGCGGAGCAGGGCCTGGGTCAGGTTGAGCCCGGCTCGCGCCTCATCGTTGGCCCGGCTGTCATCGCGATTGCTGCTTTGCTGGGAAATCTCCAGCGACACGTCAGTGCCCGTCGGCAGCTGTCGGCTGATGCCGCCGATAATGGTCTGCGCATCGCCGTCGATGGAGAACAGGCGACTGCTGGCCACGTCAAATGAACGCTGTCGATACGATTCAAGAGAGACTTCGGCAAACAGGGTCGGATCGAAGACGGCACGTTCGGTGTCGACAAAGCTGCCGGCGATCACCGGGTTGAACTGTTCGACGACCAGGGCGCGGTTGTTGGCCAGTGCCGAGACGACCGCCTGTTCGACGCTCAACTCCAGAGCGGTACCTGCAGTCGGCTCCAGGGGGGGTGGATCTTCGCTCATTTGGTAGGAAAATCCGGCGATCTCGACCGGGTTGGCGGCTGTCTGCCGGGCTGGATCGACGCCGAATTCTTGCGGCCGGCTTTGGCCTGGCGCCGACAGGTCGACGGGCCGGGTTGTCGGGGACTGCATGGTAACACCAAAACACCCGCTGATGACAGGTGCCAGGAGCGAAGCGGTGATCGTGCGGGTGACTCGTCTCATCATGAACCTTCGGAGGCAAGGATAATGCGGCGCTGTTCTTTCCGCCGGTTGAAGAGCAGGAAGACCACCGGGATAAAGACCAGGGTGATCAGGGACGCGCTGAGCAGGCCGCCGAGCACGGTACGCGCCAGCGGCGCCTGCATGTCGCTGCCTTCGCCGATGCCCAGGGCGAGCGGCAGCAGAGAGAGCACGGTGGTCAGCGATGTCATCAACACCGGGCGCAGCCGGTCCCGACCGGCCGTGCGCACTGCCGACAGCAGATCCAGGCCTTCGTCGCGAAACAGGGTGTTGGCCCGGTCGACGATCAAAATGGCGTTGTTGACGACGATGCCGACCAGCATGATGCAGCCGATAAAGCTCTGTACGTTGAAGGTGGTGCCGGTCAGTAAGAGTACAAGGATAACGCCGATCAGCGGCAACGGCACCGAGAACATGACGATAGCCGGCGGTAGCAGGGACTCGTAGAGCGAGGCCATGACCATATAGACGAGAAGTGTCGCCAGAATAATACCGATCAGCAGTTCCCTAAACGATTCGGCCTGCTGTTCGACGTCGCCGGCCATGAGGATCTCGTAGCCGCGCGGCCGGGGGATGTCGCTCAGCTGCTGTTGCACGTCGGTGGCGACTTCGCCCAGAGGGCGGTTGGCCACATTGGCGCTGACCGCGACGAGTCGCTGCTGATTTTTCCGCTCGATCTCCACCGGTCCCAGGCTTGACCGGGGAGTCAGCAGGTTGCGCAGAGAAACGGCCTGGCCGGCGTCATTGCTGATGGTCAGTGTCAGCAATTCCTCGATGCTGAGCAGTTTGGCATCCTTGACCTGCACGAGGATGTCCACCTCCTCGCCGCTGCGGTCGCGGAACTGGCCGGCCCTGGTGCCGGACAGGGCGGTCTCCAGGGTGCGGGCGATCTGGGCCACGCTCAGGCCCAGATCGGCGGCGCGATCGCGATCGATTTCCAGCAGGGTCTGCGGCACTCCTTCCTCGCGCCCGCGCCTGGTGTCGGTGATGCCGGGAATATCCTCGATTCGGGTTTCCACCGTCTCGGCCAACCGGTCCAGGGTGGCCAGGTCGTAGCCACGGATCTCCACCTCCAGATTGTCTTCGCCGCCGCCCATCAGTCTTGACAACAGGAACATGCCCTGGCCGGCGCGGACCCGCACCTCGGCGCCGGGCACCACGCCGATCTGCCGCCGCAGATCGGCAGCGACTTCGCTGCTGGAACGGTCCCGCTCCAGCAGCGGTACCAGGGACAGGCGAATATTGCCTCCCGCCGCATCACCACGACCGGACGATGAGCCCATGGTGACCACGGCTGCCCGCATTTCAGGGACAGAATCGATGACCACCTGTTCGACACGGCGCATCGTCTCGTCCAGCACATCGAGCCGCGTGCCGCCGGCCATCGATACGTCGACCCGGACCTCGCCTTCGTCCGAGGCGGGCATGAATTCGGTGCCGATCAGCGGCAGCAGGGTCAGGCTCAGGCCAAAGATCAGAAACACGACAAAGACGGTGGTTCGGGGAGCCTGCAGAGCCGCATCGAGCAGCGATGCATAACGGTGGTTAAGGTGATCATGCAGCCGACCGACCCGGTCGGCCGCGCGTTTTACCAGACCATGCTTCTCTCGACGGATGCCAAGGAACAACCTGGTCAGCATCGGCACCAGGGTCAGCGCCACGAAGAGCGAGCAGAGCAGGGAGAACGCCACTACATAGGTGAGTTGCCGAAACAGCAGGCCGGAGATCTCCTGGGCAAAGAGCATCGGCACAAAGATGGCCAGCGTCGTGCAGGTACTGGCGACAATGGCGCCGGCCACCTCACGGGCGCCGTTGATGGCCGCTTGTTTCGGTTCTTCGTGGAGCACTTGGTGACGGCGCAGGATGTTTTCCAAGACGACGATGGAGTTGTCTACCATCATGCCGACGCCCAGAGCCAATCCTCCCAGGGTCATCAGGTTGAGGGTCAGGTTGCCGAAATACATCATCGCAAAGGTACTGATGATGGCCACCGGGATGGCGGTGGTGACCACCAGTGTGGCGCGGAAATTGCGAAGAAAGACGAGTAGCACGAGAACGGCCAGCAGA
Organism: uncultured Desulfofustis sp.; assembly: GCA_964620665.1. Classification (GTDB taxonomy): domain Bacteria; phylum Desulfobacterota; class Desulfobulbia; order Desulfobulbales; family Desulfocapsaceae; genus Desulfofustis. The sequence goes on from CAZUJZ010000065.1 coordinate 10,328, forward strand.
CCGCCGATGGCGATGGTTCGGCCGACGTTGGCCAGGGAGCGCTGGATGTAGTCGGAGGTATCGATAATCGGGATTATCTGGATCTGAGGGAAATCTCGGTTGATCTGGTCGATCACCTTCTTGGCCTGCTGGGCCACTTCAACGGTATTGGTGCCCGATTGCTTGCGTACGGCCAGATAGACGCCGGGCTTGCCGTTGACCCGGACGATTCTGGTGATCTCGGCATGGGTGTCGCTGACGGTGGCGACCTGCTTGAGATAGATCGGGGTGTCGTTGCGCCGGTCGATCACCAGGTCGAGCAACTGGCCGACGCTGGTCAATTCTCCCGGCGTGCGCAGGCGGATCTCGGTGTTCCCCGATTCGATGGTGCCGGCCGGCAGGCTGATGTTGGCATTGCGGATGGCAGTGCGCACCGTGTCCAGCGACAGCTGCAAGGCGCGTAAGCGGTCGAGATCGATCTCGATGCGGATCTCCCGCTCCAGCCCGCCCCAGACATCGAGGGTGGCGACGCCGGGAACCTGTTCCATACGGTAACTGATCTGGTCGTCGATCAGGCGGCGCAACTCGATAGGATCAAGGTCGGAGGCTGCCCCGTAGATCAGGATCGGCGCACTGTTGGGGTCGAATTTGCGGAGTTCCGGGCGTTCGGTTTCTTCCGGCAGATCATCGATGATCCGGTCCAGCCGGTCGCGCACGTCGTTGGTGGCGGCGTCGAGATTGGTCCCCCAGGTAAAGGAGACGCGAACCCGGCTGTTGCCCTCGGTGGATTCGGAGGTGACCTCTTCAATTCCCTGGATAGCCATCACGGCGCGTTCGATGACTTCGGTCACCAGGTTTTCCACTTCCTCCGGCGCGGCGTTGCCGTAAGAGGTGTTGATACTCAGGGCAGGATAGGAAATCTCCGGCAGCAAGTCTATGGGGAGCCGGCTCAGCGATACGATGCCGATCAAGATGACGATCAGCGTCACCATGATCGTAAAGATGGGTCGTGACGTGGTAAAGGCGCTGATATTCATGGCCCGGTCCCGCTACTCGCTCGCCTGCTGCGGAACTTCGTCCGCATCATCGGAGGTGGACACCGGGACTCCGTCGCTGAGCAGGTGGTGGCCGAGAGTGACGACCTGCTGACCATCCGCCAGTCCTTCCACCTGCACCCAGCCGTCATCGGCGATCCCGGTGGTAACCGGCACAAAGTGGGCGGTGCCGTTATCGATCACGAACGCTCCGGTGACCCCGAGTCGCTCAATGACGGCTGTGGACGGTACGGCCAGTGTCTGTTCGGCGCGGCCCAGTTCAATATGTACCCGGGTGAACATCCCGGCCTTGAGCAGGTGATCCGGATTGGCGACGGTGATTTCCACCCGCGCCTGACGACTCGTCTCATCAAAGACCGGAGCCAGGCGCGCTACTGTTCCGGCAAAGCGACGATCGGCGAGATAGTCGACGATGATCGTTGCCGGCTGACCGGCATGGAGGTAGGCGTAATCCCGTTCGGCGACATCGATCACGGCCGTGAGCACAGACAGATCGACCAGGGTTACCACCGGGGTGTTGGCACCGATGGTGTCGCCCTCGTCGACGTGGCGACGAGCGACGAAACGGCAGCTGCCGTCGCCGTTTTGCCAATCAGCGGTCAAGGTGGTGTAGGAGAGGCGGACTTCGGCGGCGCGCAAGGCCGCTTGCCGCTGTTTGATCTGGGCTTGGGCCAGACTGACGCCCGCCTGGCGGGCCAGCCGTTCGGTTTCGGCGGTTTCCAGTTCGGCGGCCGAGGCCACCTGCTGGTCCCTGAGCTTGAGGGCCCGCTGATACGCCCGTTCGGCCGCGACAAGACTGCTGCGGGCCTGGGCCAGCGAGGCCTGAGCGACATCGATTTCGGCCCGGGCCTGGGCCAGCTGCTGCTCGTACTCTTCGCTGTCCAAACGGGCGATCAGTTCGCCTTTGTAAATGCAATCGCCGAGGTTGACGGCAATTTCCCGGACCCGGCCACTGATCTTGACAGCCGCGTCGTAGCGTTTCTCGGAAATCAAGGTGCCGCTGAAGACACGGGTCTCCACCAGATCGCGGCGCTCGACCAGCGCGGTGTTCACTCCGACAATCGCCTGGTCCCGGGCAGGACCCCGGCCGCCCTGGTCACTTTCGCTTTTGTACAGGTAGATCGCTCCCCAGGCCAACAGCACGAGCGCCAGGAAGAGCAGCAGTTTTTTTGCGGGGAAAAGAGAGTTTTTTGCCATATTGTTAGGTGTCAGAGACCTGCACGGGCTGAAAAAAGAAAGTCGAGTCGGATGCACCGACCAGCAGCAGCCTATTGCTCTATTGTTCAGGAATTACCGGTCAGCGGATGCGAGTAATTACCGCTGACAGTAGCACATTTCCTCCACGTCCTCCATCACTTCATGGATCTTCACGAAAAGCGGTTTAAATACTGCACACGTTCTCCGCGCAACGAAGAAGCGGGGAACGGTATCGTCAGTGCCCGGCGGTCACCAAAACAACCGGCCAATACTCCGGGTCACCGTCTGCCGGGAGCCCCTGGGCCGCCGTCAGGTAACATATAATCATTCCTAATTGACATCCACAGGGAGAAGGGGTAAGAAATGCCATTCATCATTACCCGCAACGGGGCGTAGCGCAGCCTGGTTAGCGCGCCTGCCTTGGGAGCAGGAAGTCGCAGGTTCGAATCCTGCCGCCCCGACCAATTAATATCAAATGATTACGGTTGCTTCGTAACCATTTTTTCTTTTCATTTCCGTTTTGGGGTACAAAACGGGGTGCAAAATCGTTTACGCTTGAGATGGTGAGCGCTGCTAAGAAGACCCTCCTTGAGGTTGGTGTCAAGTTTTCTCCTTATCGAATCAAGTTGGCGCGGCCATCTCGTTTACCATTTGCTGTGTTGAATTTTTCAACGTAGCAAATGGATCAAGTCCTTACAGCAATCATTTTGGAGAATTTTCCTGCACAGCGTCTTTATGGATTGACTGATGATATCACTATTGATATCTTTTAGCCATGGACTTAGAAGAAATGATTGCAGAGCTTGAGGAAGCTCCAGACAATGTTAAGTTCACGCGACTCAGCCGGATATGTGATCATTTCTTCGGAGAGCCAAGGCAGAATGCAACGAGCCATAGGGTCTACAAAATGCCTTGGCCCGGCGATCCAAGGATCAACATACAAAAGAAAGGGAGCAAGGCTAAAGGCTATCAGGTTAGGCAGGTCGTTGCCGCCCTGAAAAGGCTCCAAGGAGGTACCTGATGGATAAATATACTTATCGTGTAACCTGGTCGGAAGAGGATCAGGAGCATGTCGGTCTTTGCGTAGAGTTCCCATCTTTGAGTTGGCTGGACAAATCTTCTGACAAAGCCTTTAAGGGTATAAAACGGCTTGTTGCTGAAATTGTGGCAGATATGCAGCAGAACGGTGAAGATGTCCCCGAGCCATTGGCCGCAAAGAAATACACAGGCCGCTATCCTCTTCGTATGCCGCCAGAGCTTCACCGCTGCTTGGCCATCGAAGCAGCAGAGCAAAGTATCAGCCTTAATCGGTTGATAACCAACAGGCTGGCGGTTGGTGTTTGAAATATCCATCTTGTAGAAAATAAAAAGGGGCAACCGGTTTCCCGGTCTGCCCCTCTTTTTTATACGCTGGGCAGAAGGAAGCTTTACGGTTGAAGGCGACAATTTCGATGCCTACGCGAAACTCCACCAGAAAATTGCCACCGGCGTGATCGCCGGACGAACCCTGCCGGAAGCAAAGATGCAGAACAAGAAACTGGAAAAGGAAATGACCGCACTCCTGAAGGAGGCCGACTGGGACAATGTCTACCGATTGAACATTATCGACAAAGACTGGTGGATAGAAAGAGTCAACGGCGGGAATACGCCCATCAAGGCCAGATACATGGCTGCCGCCGCCCTGACCAGAAAACCGGACGGCAGTTATTGTTACAAAAAATGCACGTTCCATCAGGACAAACTGATCACCGGCGCTTTTGGCGAACTGTATCTCAGTCATCAGGGGTCAGAAGTTCCCATTAACAAAGAAAACATCGACAAATAACCACGCAAACATTCCAGGACCGGGAGTGTGAGACGCCCTCTCTCCAATTGCCCGTGGCACCGACAAAAAGCCGCCGCCACGGGCATGCAGATGAGCGCTGCCATGGCCACCAATACGAGAATTTGAAGAGGCTGACTGGCAGGATTTATGGCCTCTCCTGAAGCAGATCTTTCGCGAAGGAAAGACCTATGCCGTACCGGAGCAGATCACGGAAAGTGAGGCCAGACACATGTGGACTGAAGTGCCGGCAAAAACGTTTGTGCTTCTGGATACTGGTAACAAGATAAAAGGGTCGTGTTATATCAAACCCAATCAGGCAGGACGCGGTTCAAAAAAAGATAAGCCTTACAAACTGGATCCTTACTAATCTTAAAAGCTTGAATAATCATCCCAAACCAAGCCACATTGTCAAAGAACTTCTTTCTCTCGGGCTGATCGTTGAAGAGAATCTTGCTATCAGATACGAATTCAATAAATCTGTTTTAAAACAATTGAAAAACTAAATAAAATCATCATGTAATAATCTATCTTGCTTCCGGAATAAAATTAATTTTTATCTTGTAACCAGCTGCACGAGCATACTCTTCTATTGTGGACAGTTTTGGAGAAATTTTTGAGTTAACATTCTCCAGTCTTGAAATATTACTCTTTTTCGTCTGCAGGATCTCGGCAATTTGTTCTTGGGTCAGGCCCGCTTCTTTCCGGATCTTGATCAGTTGACGTCTCAGTTCGTAGGCCGGAGCTAGGTTTCTGTATTCTTCAGCCACTTCCGGATCGGACAGGGCTTTCTTTTTGAAGTCTTTCAGTGTCGGTCTCATTTTTTCTTCTTGATCTCTTTCAGTCTGGTTTGAGCTGTTTTCAGTTCTTTCTTCGGGGTCTTCTGCGATTTCTTGATGAATGAATGCAGAATGATAATTTCCTGACCTTTCATCGTGCAAAAAAAGGATCTGCCTATCCCCTCCTTGCCCTTAGAGCGGATTTCGAAGAGGCCGTCGCCGAGTGCTTTTTGTATAAGGCAGGCCCAGGGCCGGGTCGAATTCC
>CAZUJZ010000066.1:0-15313 GCA_964620665.1 uncultured Desulfofustis sp.
GTAGACGCCGCTACACCTCCGGACCGGAACCCGCTCAGTTGTCTGGAGTCACAGGGGACCGTGCTGGTGATCGCTTTGTCGCATCCCGAACATCAACCTGAACTTGACTGGTGGGACGGTCGTGGAACCATCGGCAACCGGCACTTAATAGAAATTCTGGAACGAACGCGGCAACAACTGGAAACCGATTTTGGTCTGCGCACACGTCGGCTCCACTATTACGTCGAAAAAGGAGGCGTCTTTCTCAAGGATGCCGCAGTACTGGCCGGACTGGGCTGTGTCGGCAAGAATAATTTGCTGATTACTCCGGATTATGGCCCCCGGGTGCGGCTCAGGGCATTATTTCTGGAAAAGGAATTATCCCCGACCGGTCCGCTCGCCTTTGACCCCTGCGCAGCGTGCCCGGCACCGTGCAAAACGGTTTGCCCGGAAGATGCCCTGTCTAAAAAAACAGCAGTCTTTGCATCCATCGCTTGCCCGACGGACTTGCCGGCACGGGACGGTTCATATAGCCGGGCATCGTGCACGAACCGGATGCTCCAGAATGATGCCGAAGGCGGGTCTTCAAGCACCGACGAGACCATTCCGGTCAAATACTGTCGACGCTGTGAGTTTGCCTGTCCGGTAGGTAAAGCGAACGGTTCATCGTAATACCCATAACCACCGTGCTCACCATTTGCTCCGCAGTCGTCATGATGTGATGCGCATCCGATGACTGCACACCGGCCAAGTGGAAAGAGTGTTCCTCTTGGTCGACAGTTATGCCAACCATATCCGGCTGTGTTGCCGGGCACACTTCAGCTGACAAGCAATTCTTAATGTTAATAAGTTAAGAGCGTCCCTTAGCTGGGGTACTTATCCTGCATGTAATCTTTGAGGTGGCGGATCTCGACATCCTGTTCGGTGATCTGGGCCTTGACGGCGTCGCCGATGGAGACGAGCCCGGCGAGTTTGCCGTCCTCGATGATCGGGATATGGCGGATGCGGTTCTCGGTCATGATGCTCATCAGCCCTCCGACATCGTCTTCCGGTGCGGCCACGATGACGTCCTTGGTCATCACCTCGCTGACCGATACGGTGGATATCGATTCCGGTTTGTTATGGACCGCCTTGAGCACGTCATTGGGCGCGACGATACCGAGAATTTTGTCGTACTTGTCCACGACCACCAGCGAACCGATCCGATTGGCGAAAAAGAGCGATACTACATCGATCAACAGGTTCTGCTCGTGGATGGTTACCACCCGTGTTCCTTTTTCGGCCAGAATATCTTTTACTTTCATAATGATGCCTGTTTGTTGATTGGTTGATACGGCCGTCAGTTACCAGGTTCGAAGCTGCTCCTGCGGCGATTACAATACCACGGGATAAAAGCTGATGGCGAACACACAGACGGCCAGAACGATCGTACCCAGCGGGGCCAGCGTCAGTTCGGCGACATCGAAGCGCTGCTCCGGCTCCCGGAAATACATGACGACAATCAGTCGCAGATAGTACCAGAGCGACAGAATACTGCTGATAATGCCGAGCACCGCCAGCGTCGCGTGACCGGCCTGAAAGGCCCCGGCGATGATATAGAATTTGCCCATAAACCCGGCCGTCGGCGGAATACCGGCCATCGACAGCAGGAAAATGGCGATACAGGCCGCCGAATAGGGCCGCACCTTGGCCAGTCCGCGAAAATCGTCGAAGCTGACCCGCCGCTCGTCCTGGCCGCTCAGATAGGAAAGCGCCACGAACAGGCCGAGCGTTGCCACGCCGTAGGCGGCCAGGTAAAAGAGGATCGCCCCACCGCTGAACTGCTCGCTGCCCAGCGCCACCAGGGCTATGAGAAGATAACCGGTATGGACGATGCCGGAAGCGGCCAGCATCCGTTTCAGATTCTGCTGGCCGATGGCAATCAGATTGCCGGCGAACATCGTCAGAATCGACAGGTAGAACAGAAAGGTAACCCAGCCCTGATGGACCTCGGGATTGATCAGCAGGAAATTGGCCAGTACGGCAAAAACCGAAGTCTTCACGGCGGTCGCCATAAAACCGGTAACCGGCAGCGGCGCCCCGTCGTAGACATCGATCACCCAGGCATGGAACGGGAAGGCGGCAGCCTTGAACAGAAAGGCAAAAAGTATCAAAAACGAACCGCCGACCAGGGCCGGATTGCTCAGATAGCCGCTGTCGGCAATGACCGCACCGATGGCGGTGAACGAGGTACTGCCGGTACCGGCATAGACCAGCACCGCGCCCATCACATAGAAGGCCCCGGCAAAAGCACCGAGCATCAGGTACTTCAGGACCGCCTCAGACCTGATCACGCTGTGCCGGTCGTAGCCGACCAGGGTGTAAACGGCAAGGGACATGATCTCCAGGGCAATGAACAGCGTGATCAGTTCCGCGACCATGGTCAACAGCAACATGCCGAACGCGGCAAACAGCAGCATGCAGTAAAACTCGAGAACAAACCCCTTGTTCTGGGTGAAATAGGTCTGGGCGGCAAGAGCCGAGAAAAAACCGCAGGCGAGAATGATCAGGCCGGCCACCTTGGTAAAGGTGTTGGCGACGAGCATCCCGTTGAACACTTCGGCAAACGGGTAAATATCCCCGGTGTTGTCCACGGTCAGCTGGATGAAAAAGGCAAAGGCGAACACTCCCATGCCGAGGATGGAAATCCCCTCCCGCCGAAAGGTCTCAAAGGCCGCTACGAGCATCATCAGGATGGCGCCGGCACCCGTTGCCACAAGCGGCAGAATCACCATTACATCAAACATTGCAGATCTCCCGGTGTCAGTTCGTTTCCTGATTGTTCAACTCGGCCCCATCCCCGCTGTCGGCCACCGCAGCCACCTGGACCAGCGCGGCAATGTGCCGGTCGGCCGCGGGGTTGATCTTGTCAAGAAAGGGTTGCGGGTAGATGCCCATAACAATGATCAGCACGATGATCGGCAGGATGGTCAACACTTCGATGACCGACAGATCACGAAAGCTCGCCGTCTTCTCTGCAGGTTTTTCAAAAAAGACCCGCTGAAACAGCCAGAGCATGTAGCAGACGCCGATCACCAGCGTGGTTGCGGCCAGAATACCGATCACCGCATTGAATTTGATAGCGCCAAGGATGATCAGAAATTCGCCGATAAAACCGCTGGTACCGGGGAGGCCGACCGAGGCGAGCAGAGCGATCGCGAAAAAAACGGCCAGAATCGGCGCCCGGGAAGCCAGCCCGCCGAAGTCATCGATCGCCCTGGTCTCCGACCGTTCCTCAATCAGCCCGAGCAGCAGGAAGATCACGCCGGTACTCGTGGCATGGGCGACGATCTGGTACAGCGTGCCGGTCAACGCCTGGACATTCATGCAGAAGATGCCGAGCGCGATAATACCCATGTGCGAGGCGGACGAAAAGGCGAGCATCCGCTTGAAATCCTTCTGCACCAGTGCCGCAATCCCGCAATACATCATGCCGATTACGCCGGAGCAGGCCAGTATCAGCGCATAACGGGCAAAACTCTCGTCAAAGACCGGCACCACAAAGCGAATCACACCGTACACTCCGATCTTTGCCATGATTGCCGACAGCACAAAGGTGGTCGCCGTCGGCGCCTCGGTGTAGGCGTCAGGCAGCCAGGTATGGAACGGAAAGAGCGGGATCTTGATGGCAAAGGCGACCATGAAGCCGACAAAGGCCAGGGTCGCGGCCGGTCCCGCGAGCGACAGCCCGGACAGTGCATCCATCGCAAAACTCCACTGCCCCGTGGCCCGATGATGGACCATGCCGAGATAGATGATCGCACCAAGCATCAACAATGAGCCGGCGATGGTATACAGCGTGATCTTGACGGTCGCCTTCAACCGGTTCGGCCCACCGTAGAGGCCGATCATGAAAAAGACCGGCAGCAGCATCACTTCCCAGAACATGTAGAACAGCACCAGATCGGCGGCACAGACGGCGCCGATCATCGCGCCCTGAACGATCAGCAGATTGCCGTAATAACCCTTTTCCCGGGTACGAAACAGCAGGTAGACCATCGGGAACAGCAGCGCCGCCGCCATCAGTACCAGCAGGCTGATGCCGTCAACACCAAGATGGTAAGAGATGCCGAGCGCTTCGATGAGCGGCAAGCGTTCGACAAATTCGAGGCCGGAGCTGCCGTTAAAGGTGAGGAAGACCTTCAGGCCGAACAATACCACCAGCACCGAAGCGGCCAGCCCGAGCGCCCGGGCCGCCTCCCTGCCGACCGGCAGCAGCAGGATGCCCACTCCCAGCACGATCGGCAGAAAAATCATCAGTGACAACAGGTTATCAAGCATGATCCACCCTTCAGAAGTTCAACGATTGCGAGAGCACCAGGCTCATGACGCTGAGTCCGATGACCATGTAAATGGCATAGACCCGCACATAACCGACCTGAATCACCTTGAACGCCAACCCGGCCATGCGATAGAGCCAGGCAGCGGCCCGCACCGGGCCGTCCGTGACAAATGGCTCGATCACCCGCTGGACGGCCTGGCCGAGAAAACGGTATGGCCTGACAAGCACCGTATCGTAGATTTCGTCGACATAAAACTTATGATACGCAAACTTCCTGAAACCGGTGAACACCGGCTGCTCGCCGCCGCCGGCAAACCGACGGTAGGCGATACTGATGCCGATGACAAAGGCCAGCACACTCCCGCCGATGGCCAGTACTTCGGTCGCGATCGAGCCATGAGGATGGACTTCGGTCAGGCTCGGCGCGAGCCAGTGCGAGACCTGCTGGTGACCGCCGAAAATCGCCGGCAGGTTGAGAAAACCGGCAAACAGAGCACCGACCGCCAGCACGATGAGCGGCAGGGTCATCACCTTCGGTGACTCGTGGGCATGGTCGTAGGCCTCCCGATCGCGCGGCTGGCCGTGAAAGACCACGAAAATCAGCCGGAACGTATAGTAGGCGGTCATGCCGGCCACCAGTACGCCGATCGCCCAGATTCCGGTGTGGCCGCCGGCCAGTGCCGAGTAGAGGATCTCGTCCTTGCTGAAAAAACCGGCAAAGGGCGGGCACCCGGCCAGGGCCAGGGCACCGATCAGCATGGTCCAGTAGGTGATCGGCAATTTGTTCTTCAGACCGCCCATCTGCCAGATGTCCTGGCGATGATGGAGGGCAAGAATCACCGAACCGGCCCCGAGGAAGAGCAGCGCCTTGAAAAAGGCGTGGGTGAAGACGTGAAAAATCCCGGCGGAATAGGCGGCTACGCCGACACCGGCGAACATGTAGCCGAGTTGGCTGACCGTCGAGTAGGCCAGGATCTTCTTGATGTCGTTTTGAAACATGCCGAAAATCGCAGCAAGCAGCGCGGTCATGATGCCGATCCAGGCCACCACCAGCCCGGCCACCTCGGCCTGGGCGTAGAGAAAACTGAAGCGGGCCACCATATAGACGCCGGCGGTGACCATGGTGGCCGCATGAATCAGCGCGGAGACCGGGGTCGGGCCGGCCATCGCGTCGGGCAGCCAGACGTAGAGGGGAATCTGGGCTGATTTGCCGGTGGCGCCGACAAACAGAAGCAGGCAGACGGTGATTCCAAGCGTCGGCGTCAGCAGGTGGGCATTGGCCTTAAGGGAGAGATAGTCAAAACCCTCAGCCCCGATTCCCCAAAAGAGAAACGCGATGCCCAGAACAAAGCCGAAATCGCCGATGCGGTTGACGATAAAGGCCTTGTTGCCGGCCACGACATTTCCCCGATCTTCGCTGTAATAACTGATCAGCAGATACGAGCACAAACCGACCCCTTCCCAGCCGACGAACATCACCAGCGGCCCGTCGCCGAGGACCAGGATGAGCATGCTGCCGAGAAAGAGGTTGAGATAGGAGAAGAACTTGCCGAAAGCAGGGTCCCCGGCCATATAGCCGATGGAATAGACATGGATCAATGATCCGACGAAGGTGACGAACAGCAGCATCAAGACGCTGAGCGGATCGGCGAGAAAGCCCATGCTGACCGTCAGTTCACCGACGCTGAACCAGGTGTAGGCCTGATGGCTGAGAAACCTGCTTTGGGCCGGCAGGGCCTGCAACGCAAAGAAGACGTTGACGGCGAGCAGAAAGGAGAGGATCGGGCCGATACAACCGACCAGTGCGTAGATCCGCTCGGAGATGCGCCGGCCCCGGCAGGTGGCCAGGTGCATCAGGCCGAGCACCAGCGCGCCGGCCAACGGCAGCAGCGGAATATAACCAAGGGTTGAGAGGTTGCCTTCCATCTGATCACCCTTTGAGCAGGCTGAAGATATTGGTATCGAGGTTGCCTTTGTGCTTGTGCAGCAGGATAACCACCGCCAGGGCCAGGGCCGCCTCGGCCGCGGCCACCGCCATAACCATCAAAGCCAGCACGTGGCCGTCCATGCTCTGGTGCAGCCGCGCCACCGCGACAAACCCGAGGTTGGCGGCGTTGAGCATCAGCTCGATGGACATGAAGACGACGAAGACGTTGCGCCGGGAAATGACTCCGAGTACGCCGAGACAGAACAGCAGTACACTCAATGACAGATAGTGTTCGATCACCGGTTCACCCCCTCTTGCCCGCCAGCACGACCGCCCCGACCAGGGCGACGAGCAGCAGGATCGACACGATTTCAAACGGCAACAGCCACTGCTGGAACAATACCAGGCCGACCTGCTTGACCCCGCCAAAACCGGCATCGGTCAGCGGTTCCGCGTCACCCGGCAGACTCTTGACGATCTTGAGCAGCAGACCGGCAACCGGGGCCATTACGACGATTCCACCGGCCAGATAAAACCAGCGGCCGGTGGCGACCGGCAGATCTTCTTCCTGGATGTTGAGAAACATGATGATAAACAGGATCAGCGACATGATCGCGCCGGCATAGACAATCAACTGAATGGCAAAAATCAACTTGGCCGACAACAGGGCATAGAGCCCGGCCAGCGAGATCAGCGTCACCACGAAGCTCATGGCGCTGTTCATCGGATGTCGAAAGAGGATCAGGCCGAGCGCTCCGAGCACCGAGAGCAGGGCCAACCCGAAAAACAGATAGGTAGCAATCATGTCCTCAACGCCCCCCCTTCTGGTAAATATCTTCGTCAAACGCGCCCGGCGTTCGCAGCATCTCTTCCAGACCCAATATCATCGACTCGCGATTGTCGCTGGTCACCGAGTAGATGCCGGTATCCATCCTGATCGCATCCATCGGGCAGGCCTCGACACAATATCCGCAATAGATGCATTCGAGCAGATCGATATCGAAGCGCAGGGGCATCTTTTCCGATCTGCCGTCAAAGCGCTCTCCGGCCTCGATAATGATGCAGTTCGACGGGCAATTGGTCTGGCACATGAAACAGGCCACGCATTTGACCGTGCCGTCCTCGTGCCGGGTCAGCCGGTGCCGGCCGCGCCAGCGCGGTGAAATCTCCGGTTTGACCTCCGGATAATGCCTGACATAGAGACGGGAGTTATCGAGCAGGTTGCGGAAAAAATGACCGAGGGTAACGGCCATTCCCTTGAAGACCTCAAGCAGATAGAGCTGCTCGAGAAACGTTCGTCCTCTTCGCTCGACCACTCTGACTTTGGCGCCCATCACAAATCCTCCTAACCGAACGCGACAATGACGGCGCTGGTGACAAAAATATTGAGCAAGGACAAAGGCAGAAGCTTTTCCCAGCCGATCTTCTGCAACTGATCGTAGCGAAAACGCGGCAGGGTCCACCGTACCCAGACATAGATGAAACACATCAGAAAGGTCTTCAGCAAGAAGGTGCCGATCTGCAACAGGGCGACCAGAATCCGGTCGGCACCGCCGCCCGCGGCAAAGATCAGGTACCCCAGACAGATCATCTCCAGCAGCACGACCAGCGACCAGAGCAGCGCGATATACACTTTGGTTTCCCGAACCCGCGGGTCATGCTCGCGCCGATAATGACTGCTGTTGTTTTTCTTGATCCACTGACCGAAGAAAAAGCCGAGCACCGGCAGGCCGACCATCAGCACCACGGTCACCGGGCGGGCGTAGGCGAGCAGGGTGTCGGTCGCCAGCCAGGGAATCTGGTAGCTGCCGAAGTAGAGGGTGACGATCAGGGCGCTGGAAACGAACATCGCCACGTATTCACCCATGAAAAAGAGGGCAAATTTCATCGCCGAATACTCGACATGAAAACCGGCAACGATCTCGCTTTCGCCCTCGGCCAGATCGAACGGAGTCCGGTTGGTCTCGGCAAAGGAGGCGACGATGAAAATGATCACCCCGAGCGGCTGCAGCACGACACCCCACATCGGGATGAAACCAAACAACAATTGTCCCTGATACTGGGCCATCTCCGTCAGGTTGACGGTGCCGTAAACGGCCAGCAGGCTGACCAGGGCCAACCCCATCGGGATCTCGTAACTGATGACCTGGGCGGCCGCCCGCAGGCCGCCGAGCACCCCGTACTTGTTATGCGAAGACCAGCCGGCCAGAATGATGCCGTAGACACCGAACCCGACGATAGCCAGGAACCACAGGATGCCGAGGTCAGTCGGGATCGCCTGCATGATGTAGGATTTGCCGCCGACAAGCAGGACATCGGCAAACGGGATCACCGCAAAGCAGAGCAATGCTGTGATAAAGACCAGCATCGGGGCGAGGATGAAGTAGAACTTGTGCCTGATGTGGCCCGGAACAACGTCTTCCTTGAAGACCAGTTTGATCGCATCGGCCAGGTTCTGGATCAACCCACCGGCCCTGAACCCCATGATATTGCAGCGATTCGGTCCTGACCGGTCCTGAAAATAGGCGGCACCCCGACGCTCCATCCAGACGAGCACCGCGACGAAGGAAAGCGGAACCAGCACCCCGAAGGCGATCCGCAGAAGGATCATGATGATATCAAGCGCCGACATGAGTCTCCTCGTTGCTGTTCAGGGTTACGCCCTCATCCGGGATCTGCTCCGGCCGGATCTGGCTCAAGGCGGGCACCGACTGTCTGAGGCCGGGCCAGGCACGGGCGCCGTCACTGATCGCCCCGCCGAGCAGCCTGGTGATCTCAATGATATCACGGGGGTCGGCATCGCGGCGGACGGCCCGGAAAAATCGTTGCAAGACACCGTTTTTATTGACAATTGATCCACCATATTCGCTATAGGAGGCGCAGGGCAGAATCACCGTCGCCCGGCTCAAGGCGGGCCGGGCATGACTGCAGACGCTCACCTGGTCGGTGGTATCGAGCGCCTCGTGCAGATCCTCGTTGCCGGGCGTGAAAAACAGGTCGTTGTTGAAATTGACAAGCAGGTCGGCATCCGCCAGCGCGGCGGCAAACGAATCCTTGCCGGTATCGATATCGAGCAGCTGCAGGCCGGCGCGATTGGCCGCTTTGTCGTCGCTGATCAGGTACTCGTCCCCGTCACCCTCGACCACATAGGCGTCACTGTAGCCGGAGAGAGCGGCGCCATAGAGGGTGGCGATTCGCTTGACCGCCCACAGCTGTTCCAGCGTGCTGTCCGGCGACACGAGCATCAGCGGTTTCCGGGCCTTGTTGAGTTTGTCCACGGCCGCCGTGATACCCTGCTCGAACGGGACCTCGAGTCCGTCGACCAGGGTGCGGTCCTGCCGGTTCTCGTTTTCTTCCCGGTAACTGAGCCGGCCGCTATCGCAGATGAAATAGCCGTTGACCTGCAGATTGGTCCGGGCCCGGAAGCGATAGATGACATCGTCGCCGTATTTTTCCCGGTGATGGTCGATGTAGATATTGCAGCCGGTGCTGCAGCCATGGCAGATACCCGGATCTTTTTGCAGGAACCAGACGCGCTGACGAAAACGAAAATCCTTGCTGGTCATCGCCCCGACCGGGCAGATGTCGACGATATTGAGCGCATACCGGTTCGCCAGCGGCCGCCCCGGAAAGATGGTCACCCGGGCCTGGTCGCTGCGGTTGACGATGCCGAGTTCACCGGTCTTGGTGATCTGCCTGGTGAAGCGGACGCAACGGGCACAGAGCACACAACGCTCCTGGTCATGGACCACGCCGCAGCCGAAATCGAGTCGCTTGTCCTTGTGCACCTGCTCGACGTGCATCCGGCTGTCCTGCTGGCTGTACGACATATAATAGTCCTGCAGGGAGCATTCGCCGGCCTGGTCGCAGACCGGGCAGTCGATGGGATGGTTGATCAACTCGAGTTCCAGGATATCGCGCTGGATCTTCCTGATCTTCTCATCATCGAGCAACACTTTCATGCCCGGCTGGGCGGGCGTCTTGCAGGCCGGTACCAGCGGCGGCCTGCCGTCTTCGATGCCCACCAGGCACATCCGGCAATTACCGTCTGCGCCAAGGGCCGGATGATAACAGAAGTGCGGGATCTCGATACCGACCACCTGCAGGGCATCGATCAGGTTCTTGCCCGATTCGACCTCGACCTCCTGGCCGTTGACAAAAAGCTTCACCATTTCAGCCATGGTACACGTTATCCCTTATGCTGCTCGGTTTGTTCCGGGGCGCCGTCAATCGCATACGCCTCGAATTCGTTACGGAATTTATCCAGGTAGCTGCGCACCGGCATGGTGCAGGCCGCCGACAGTACGCAGACCGTCTTCATCTCGATATTGTCGCAGAGTTCTCGGAGCAGATCGATATCGGCGACCGTGCCCTCGCCGGCCAGCAAGCGGCGGACGACTTTCAGCATCCAACCGAGGCCCTCCCGGCAGGGCGTGCATTGCCCGCAGGATTCGTGGTGATAAAAGGCGATCAGATTTTCGACCAGCTTGACCATGTCGACCGTCTCGTCGAGCACGACGATGCCGCCGGACCCGAACATGGTCTTGTGCGCCGCCATCGATTCGTAATCCAGGGTGACCGTCGCCACCTCCTCGGGAGTCAGCACCGGCGTCGAGCTGCCGCCCGGAATCACGCCCTTGAGGCGGCGTCCCTTCCAGACGCCGCCGGCGACCGTCTCGAGCACCTCGGCCAACGGCAGACCGAGGGGCAACTCGTACATACCGGGCCGCGCCACGTGGCCGGAGATCCCGAACAGGTGCGTGCCGCAACTCTTTTCGGTACCGTAGGCCTTGTAGGCGTCCGCCCCGTTGGCGATGATATAGGGGAGCGATGCGATGCTCTGGACATTGTTGATAATAGTCGGACAGCCGAACAGCCCGACCACCGCCGGGAACGGCGGCTTGCTGCGCGGTTGCCCCTTCTTGCCCTCGATCGATTCGAGCAGCGCCGTCTCTTCACCGCAGACATAGGCCCCGGCACCTCGGTGGACGGTGAGATCGAGACGAAAGTCCCGGCCGGCTACCTGAGCGCCGAGATAGCCTTCCGCGTAAGCCTCGTCGATCGCCTGCTGCAGGATCTCGAGCTGGCTGGTGTATTCACCCCGGATATAGATATAGCTTTCGTGGCAGCCGATGGCATAACTGCAGATAATGATCCCCTCGATCAGCGCGTGCGGATCGCGCACCAGGATATAGCGATCTTTAAAGGTGGCCGGCTCAGACTCGTCGGCGTTGACCGCCAGGTACACCGGCTTGCCGGTACCTTTCGGCAAAAAGCCCCATTTCACGCCGGTCGGGAAACCGGCGCCGCCGCGGCCCCGCAGACCGCTCGCTTTGACCATCTCGATCACGTCGGCCGGCTCCATCGCAAACAGGGTGTCGAGCGTCTGGTAGACGCCGTGCTGTTTGGCCACGTCGATCCGGTGGGCGTTTTCGATGTCGAACCGGGCGCTGAGAATCTTCACTTCCATCTTCGTCCGTCCTCCCCTACGCCAGTGTTGTCAACAGCGCTCTGAGCTTTTCGACGTTCATGTCCTCGTAGAACTCGCCGTTGATCTGGACCACCGGCGCGCTGCCGCAATGGCCGAGGCATTCCACCTCCTCCAGGCTGAACCGGCCGTCTTCGCTGACCTGTCCCGGTTTGATACCGATCTCGTCGGCCAGGAAATCGACGATGTCCTGCTTGTCGCGGAGATAGCAGGACAGGGTGCGGCAGACACAGATATGATAGGACCCGACCGGCCGCAGATGGTACATCGTATAGAAGGTGGCCAACTCGAAGACCTTGGCGGGATAGGTACCAACCCGCTCGGCGATGTATTCGATGGCCTCGACGCTGATCCAGCCCTGCTGCTGCTGGGCAAGCCACAGGGCCGGCATGATCATCGACTCCCGGATCGGGTAGCGCGCACACAACCGCTCGAACTCGGCATCGATTTCGGCGTCGAAGGCAAATGGTTTCCCGGTAGCCAGCAATTCTGATCGGTCGCTCATCGATCCAGCTCCCCGCCAATGATATTGATACTTCCGAGGTTGATAACCGCATCGGCGATCATTTCACCTTCGACCATGGTATGGAACCCGGCCATCGCATAGAAGCAGGGCGGACGGACCTTCAACTTGTAGGGGCGTCCCGACCCGTCGGAAACGAAGTAAAAGCCCAGCTCACCGTTGGCCGCCTCGAAACTGTCGTACCATTCGCCGGCCGGCACCTTGACCCCTTCGAAGATCAGCTTGAAATGGTTGGCCAGCCCTTCGATACGATGGTAGACCTGCTCTTTGGGTGGCAGAACAAAGCGATGATCGGTAACGAAGATATCGCCGTCCGGGATCATGGTCATCGCCTGGCGGATGATCTTGATGCTCTCGAAGATCTCCTCGAAGCGGACCATGATCCGGTCATAGATGTCGCCGGTACTGCCGACCGGGATGTTGAAATCAAAGGCATCGTAATGGTAATACGGGCTGTCCTTGCGCAGGTCGAAGGCCACCCCGCTGGCCCGCAGGTTCGGGCCGGTAAAACCGTAAGAAAGCGCCGTCTTCGCCGGCAGCACGCAGGTGCCCTGGGTCCGGTCGTGGACGATGCGATTCTGCAGAACCAGACTGAGCGAGTCGTTGACCCCCTTTTCGATGGCTCTCAGCTGGTGCTCCATATCGGCTTCCCAGCCCTCGTAGAAGTCGCGGTACATGCCGCCGATCCGGGTGAAGGAACTGGTGAGCCGGGCACCGGTCAATCTGCTGATCAGATCGTAGGAGGCCTCTTTCTCGTTGTAGAGATACCAGTAGTTGGTCAAACCGCCCATATCGACCAGATTGGCCGCCAGGCAGACGAGGTGATCCTGGATCCGGAAAAACTCGGAGAGAACCACCCGCATGAACATGGTGCGCTCGGTGATTTCGAGCCCGAGCCACGATTCGACCGCCTTGACATAGGCGATATTGTTGAGCAGCGCCGAGCAGTAATTAAGCCGGTCGGTAAGCGGGATAACCTGGTTGTAGGTCCGGTTTTCCGCCGTTTTCTCAAAACCCCGGTGCAGATAGCCGATCTCGTTGACGTTGGCCATGATGGTCTCGCCGTCCAGAGCGGTAAAGATCCTGATCGCGCCGTGGGTGGCCGGATGGGACGGACCCAGGTTGAGAAACATCATCTCGGTGTTGATGTCGCGCATGGTGCTCTCGTCGACACCCTTGGTGGCCAGCCGGGCCCTGATTTCCCGCTCCAGGCTGTCGGTCTCGTAGCAGATCTGGCCCTGCCGGATGTCGTAATCCTTGCGCAGCGGATGCCCCGTAAACTGCCAGTGATTGAGGATCCGCCGCAGATCCGGATGGCCGGTAAAGACGATGCCGTACTGGTCGTAGACCTCGCGCTCGGCCCAATCGGCGGCGCCCCAGATGGAACTGACACTCGGCAGCCCCCGATCCGGATCGGCCACCGCAACGACCACCTGCAGCAGCCAGTTCCGGCGCCAGTTGCGCAGCACGTAGACCACCTTGAACCGGGTCGACGCCTGTTCCGGGTAGGTGAGGTAGTCGACGGCGGTAATGTCGAGCAGCATCGTAAATCCGAGGTCTGGATAGGTCTTGAGCCGCTCCATGGTCCGGACAAGCTTATCGGGAGCGACATCCATGACCATGCTGTCCAGTATCTGTCGACACCGGTTGTCGGGGAACAATACCCCGAGTTTTTCTGTCAAGGTCTCGTTCATGATCAGTCAAGGATCCCTTTGAAGTCTTTATGTCGGTCAACAAGAACGCTCTCGGTGCGAATTAACTCCTGGATCTTGATCAGGGCATCGAGCACTGCTTCCGGCCGTGGCGGACATCCCGAAATATAGACATCGACCGGGATGACCGTGTCGATCCCCTGGACGGTACAGTAATTGTCGTAGATCCCCCCGGAGCTGGCGCAGGCGCCCATCGCGACAACCCACTTCGGATCCGCCATCTGCTCGTAGATCCGCTTCAGAATCGGGGCCTGCTTGTAGCTGATGGTACCGCAGACCAGCATCAGGTCCGCCTGCCGCGGGGAAAACCTGACGACTTCTGCACCGAAACGGGAAATATCATGCTGGCTGGCCGCCGCACTCATGAATTCGATGGCGCAGCAGGCGGTCCCGAAGACCATCGGCCACAGTGAATATTGCCGGCCCCAGTTGACTATGGTATCGAGTTTGGTAGTGACGACCGAGTCTCCGAGACTCGCTTCAATTCCTAACGCCAATTGAGCACCCCTTTTTTGAGGATGTAAATCAAACCGGTGAGCAGCAGCAGCATAAAGACCGTCATCTCGGCAAAACCCAAAAATCCGAGTTCCCGCAGACTCACCGCCCAGGGATACATGAATACCGCTTCAATATCGAAAATCAGAAACAAGATGGCCAACAGGTAGAATTTGACACTGAATTTCTGGTCGGCCATCCCGACCATGTGTTTGATCCCGCTCTCATAGGGGTCATTTTTCGCCACCCCCCCGGAACGGGGCCCGAAAACGACCGTCAACACCATCACTATCGGAATTCCCAGGGCCAGAGCGATAAAGATCGCCCCCGAAAGAACCACTTCCGTCGACATGAACATACCTCGTTTTTCAGCTGAGCTGGATCGTCTCCCGCCAGGAGACGGTCGATACGAATCACCATGCGAAACTCCTTTTTGATACCAAGCTTGGCCTTTTTCTGTCAAGCAGAACAAATCCATGTTTTCGGACACTTAGCGACTGCCCGCAACCAATGCCTTTGTGCAACCCACTTGAAAAATGTGCCGATTGTGCAAAAGACCACAGAAAGCGCGGTCGGCGTCCATCGCCACCACAAGGTTCCCGATATCTCTTCCGTGTCTCTTTTCCTCAGCGAAACGAGATGATGATCAACGCATCGACGACAAGACCGGCTTTCTTGACATGCCACGCCTGCACATTGCGCACAGCGCCTGGAGACTGGCTGGACTTCTGGACGGGGCTGATCAGTAATACGTAACAACGCGCCAAGAAGAATTTATGATAGACAATTTTTTTATATGAAAATCAGTTCCACAGGCTGAACTCCCCGGGCTGGTTGGTTCTCTCGGAGGCTGCCTCGTGAAGGCCCG
>CAZUJZ010000067.1:0-15143 GCA_964620665.1 uncultured Desulfofustis sp.
CCCTCCCGGCCCCTGCCGGCTCGTGCCGACCCAGCCACCGCACGGCCTCTAACTGCCCCCCACCTGTAACAGCAGCCCTCCTCAGACCGGACACAGGACCGGAAATCCAGGCACGTTCACGATCACGAATGAGGAAGGCCCAGTCGCATCGGCAGTTAACGCAGTCGATACGGGATTTGGCAGTAATCGATGCCGCGTGCCGGCTCGATCCCTCTCTGGGCAAGAAACATGCGTACCGAATTGATCGAGATATTGCTGTTCGGGGAAGGCCCGACGAACACGTGTTCGAGTTGCGGCGATTGCCCGTCCGAGTCCAGGTCGAATTCGACATAGGGAACCAGTACCGCATTGGCCTCGCGGAACAGGATGGTACGATCACTGTAGTTGGTGTAAACTGGCGAGACGATGCGCCACTCCTTTTCCTCCCGGAACGACGGATGCTTGAGGATGGCGGCGAGACGCAACAGGTCCGTTTCGATGTGATCGAATACCTCGGCATAGACAGCAAGCAGCCGTTCACGGCTCTGCTCGCCGGTCAAGCGCTCTTCCACCTGCGACTCCAAAGCATCCAGCACGCGCCCGATAAGTCGTTTCTGCCGGGCCGGCTCGTAGATGCACTTGCCGATCTGAAACCCTTGGCTCTCCGCGCACGCCAGAATGTAATCGGCGGAAAACCCGAGGCTGATCCCCTTGCCGTGCGGACTGTAACCACGCCACTGACTGAGCAGGTTGCCGTGGGAACGAAACGAGGAGCCGAACAGCAGATGGCCGTTGGTGATCCGGTGGCTGACCCAGTCGACGAACCGGCCGAGCAGGTCCGGTCGCCCTTGCTTGCGCGAGATGCGGTCGTGCACCTCGTCGCTTATCAGGTCGGCGGCGTGTTTCAATTCCGCCGAATCGTTCATATAACGGATATCACTGGCCCACAGCGTACGGCTGTTGACGATGCCCACCAACCCGCCGAGCGTCGTATAATGGTAGAGTACTCCTTTCGGTGTATCGGCAAAAAAGCTCTTGGTCAGGTGAGTGATGTCATCCATATGCATGTTTTCCCGGCAAAATCATCTCGGCACCTCCTGGGCATGCGGCAAAAGGCTGCCCGGTGCTCACCTTCTTCTCTCATACGATTGTAAATCACCTCCTCCGTTTTGTCTTTCCCTAACCTCCACTCCATTGCCCGACTGCCGGCCTTTATCCATTAAGAAAAAACCGTGTTTCACCACGCCATGGAGATCGACAGACCGGTCGATAATTTCCGGAAAATGGGACCGGCTCTCATCTTCCGGGAAAAGTGGCTGCCCATAGCCACGACTGAACCACTTCTCCATTCTCTCCATTGCCTTCACGAAAGTACGCTCCTATAGTTTTTTTAAGAACCGCAATTCAAGTCGGTCCAAAGCACTTCGATACAAAAAAAACAGGAGGTCGAGATGCAGATCAAATCTATTCTTCTTCCCGTCGACGGTTCCAGCCATTCCGATCACGCAGTCAACTATGCCGCGTACCTGGCGGAACTCAGCGGGGCCCGTATCACCGTGGTCAGTTGTTACGAATGGCGCGACACTTTTCCCGAAGTGCACGACGCTCTTATTGAGAAAATGAAAGAAAGCGTCGAAAAAGGCGCCGCGGAAACCCTGGCTAACGCGATCCGGCACCTGCAAACCGCAGGAGTCGAGCATACCGGCAAGACCATCGCCGGAGCACCCGGCAGTGTCCTGACCGACCTGGCCAAATCCGGGGAATTCGACCTGATTATCATGGGGTCCCACGGACACTCGGAAATCTCAGGCCTCTTTCTCGGCAGCGTCACACACAAGGTACTCAACACCATCTACTGCCCGGTCATGGTCGTCCCGTAATACTTCATCTTTCGGGAGCAGCGCATTTTCCGGCTCGCATCCGCTGCCCGTCGGTAGGGATGCTCTCTATTTCTGCGCTGAATCGCTCGGATCATCGCCGATAGTCTTTTTGACCTTCCTGAAAAATACCAAGGTCAGGAAATTCAACAAAGACAAGATAAACGCGATCTCAAACCGATCAAACGCGACCGACAGACCGATCGCCCCGGTATTCCAGATACTCGCGGCGGCCGCGGTACCATGGACCCGGTCTTTGTCCGTCAGGATGGCACCGCCGCCGATGAAACCGATGCCGGTGATAATGCCTTGAATGATGCGCGCCTCTCCGTCCGTGCTGTCGATAACGGAGATCCCAACGAGCATGAAACCGCAGGTGACGACCGCGACGAGCGGAAACGTCCGCAGCCCGAAATGACGGTCGCTCTGTTCCCGGTTCCAGCCCAATGGAAGCGCAAGCACATAAGCAACGAACAGGTGGACCGAATGGTTAACGACCAGGGCAAAATCAATATTGAAAAGGCTCTCCATAGACAGCACCTCATAAACGTTTTCCTGTCATCAGTTACAGCGCTTCTCACCAACAACCGCTTCATCCTGAAAAGCACTGGACACATCCCAGGGGCTTACGGGCCTTTGCAGTTATAGCCAGAGCGGCACCTCCTGCTTTCCCCGGGGAGAGAGTGCATACACGCCGACCGAGACCCTGTCGAACCACCCATACACGTCCCGGTACATCATCTCTCTCGCCTTCGGCTCGTTGAGCGCCGCGGCAACACGTGCCGCTTTGGTCGGCCCCTCGCTCTGGAGAAACTGGGCAATCGCCAGAACCCTTTGCCGGTAGGCGGTCATAATACCCGTCCGTTTGTCCTTCCCGCCACTATTGGGGTCTCCCACCCGTTTCGAGAACTCCCCGAGCAGGCGCTCCCGGCGCCGCTTTGACTGACGCGGCGTATATGCACCGGGATCGACGAGCACATGCACCAGGCTGCTGCCCTGTTCACCATTGACGACGAGCAAGCCCAGCCCGAGCATCCTGAGCAGCTTGAAAATCTGCCGGCGCCGCCTGGTCAGCAGTTTGCTCCTATTCGGTATGCAGATGTACACAATCGGCGTCAACGACAGCCGCTCGACCGCCTGGAGTACCACCTCGAGATTGAGCGACAGCTTGAGCTCGACGACAACCACCGTTTCGCCGCTGCGCACCGCCACGACGTCGCAGTCATGGACCTCGCCCTTGACCTCATAATCCTGAGATTCGAGAAATCGCTTAACCGGCGAATAGAGATCTGCTTCCTTCATCATCGATATTCATCACCGTTTATCATGAGATGCGCACTGTTTTTCGGACAAGAACCCTCCCCTGACAAGTCCATAGGCCCTAAAAGTCGAAAGTCGATTACCGTTTCACCAGAAAAATTCCCGAGAGGGTAATGAGTCCCGCTGCCGCCATGCCGACGCCGAAGGAATAGAAGTCGCCGGCAACGGCTATGCCTGCAGGCAATATGCCGCCGCCAATAACCGGTGCCACCGCGATGGACAGCGACAGGGTCAGCGCCCGGTTCGCCGTGCTGGAATTGGCCGAGGCCATGGAAAGGATAGGCGGAAAGAGGCAGGCCGATGCCGACGCCTGGATGTAAATGGCCGGCACCAGGGCGGCATCGGGTCCAAGCCCGAGGACGATAATGGCACAGCCGGTCGCGGCCAAGGCGAGGGAGATGGCTATCGGGGGATTGAGGCGGTCGGTCAGCCAGCCCGCCAGCAATACCAGAAAAACCGCCGGTATTCTTGACAGTCCCAGCAGTTCATTGGCTTCGGCGAGACTGAAGCCTCTCTCGCTGACGAGATAAAGCGGCGTCATCGAATATACCCCCGTCTCGACACCGACCGCCAGGCTGATGAGGACACTCAGCTGCCAGAAGGATGGCTGGGACGCCACCTCGCGGATGAGGGCGAAACTGGGAAGTGAGGGACGGGCCTGGACGTCGCTTCCGATGAACAGATACAGCGTTCCCAGAACAGCCAGGACGACGCCACAACCCTGGTATCCCCAGCGCCAGGTACCCAGCGCCACGGCCAGGGTCGCCACGAACGGTACTGAGATGAGGGCGAAATTTGGAGCGAGTTCGTGGATGCCCATGGCCTTCCCCCAGTCCTGGGGCCGTACCAGCAAGGTGATGAGGGCGATACCCGACGGCACGTAAAGGCCGCCGGCCATGCCCATCGCCAGAAAAAGGGGATAAAGAAGCCAGACGGAGTGACTGAAGCTTATAAGAATGGTAGCCGCTGCCATTCCCCATATCGACAGAAGGATGCAGCGCTTGTAGCCCCAGCGGGCGGCGACCAGCGAAGCGCCGAGCTGGCTGAGACAGAAGCCGACTCCGATCAGCAGGATGAACAGTCCGCTGTGACTGTGACTCAGGCCAAGCTCCTTCTCCAATGCCGGTAGGGACGGGCCGGCTATCTGCCGGGCGACGAAATTGACAAAGAAGATGACGGACAGGAGGATGACCGGTCCCATCACCAGTGCCAGCCGTTCACCTTGAGGCCGGAAATGTCGGTGAGCTTGTTGTGTCCCCATTCTTAAGTGTACTGAGAGAGTTGGGCAACTCACCGAGTCTGCCGGTTACCTGTTCAAGCGTTCTCTGCCGGCAGAATCGGCAACGGAGGCTTCTGATCCTGGCAACCTATCTTCTTTTTCCCTTCTTTCAACACATATTTGCCCCTCCACACTGCAACCGGCCAGATTCTCGGACAAAGAGCCGTTTCTTCACTCCTCTCCCAGTCACGTTTGAACAAAATGATCCCACAACTGCCTTTGGGCCTTTTATCCGGTTTAACCGGACAGCTATCCTGTTATGGAAGATTTTTACTGTCCATCAGGATGTTGAACCTTCAGGACTATCCGGCATATCAGGGGGAATTCGATTTCCGCTGTCGGTATAACGCGCATCAACCGATGGCTTATCAGTCAATCCCGGCACATTAATCGTTTCGCCTTTTTCCTGCATGAGCCCCTGCAAGGCATTTTCCAAATGAGACATTTCTGAAATATCAAGTTCTTGCATCATCTCATCCGCTGTTTTTCCTTGCTGGGCCAATTCCCACAATCGTTTCAAATTTATTTCAATCTGGCGCTCCATGACGCACCTCTGTCAAAGCTGTTTTTCCTGTTATTGCAGTTTCTTTTTGGTACTGATCCCGAGCACCTTCCACAACGGTCACAATCCGGTTATGGCCGTAGCGAAGGCAATAATGGCAATCACCACGGCGACAATTCGCCACAATGGATCAACCGGCGCAAACAAAGCGATAAGAATAAATATCGCTCCGAGCAGATACCGCAGGTTCCGATCAATACTGCCGACATTTTTCTCCATTTCCCAATCCTCCTTTTACTATTTTTGCGCTGCAAATTGACCTCACGTTTTGAGAAAGCCCATTTCAGCGTTTTGGGAGTGTGGTATTGGAAATGCAAGACACATACCAAGCGAGGGGCACGAAAAGGGGCAAGGCTGTGCTTGACGCTTTTGTGCCGTGCGGGAAGACGAGCTTCCGCTCAAGCGAATCGACGTGCCAGTCCAGTGAGCGGTTATGGGAGGGTCTTACCGGGAGAGTGACGAGAGCATATAGATGAGATCACTCTCTCTCGACGGATACGGGGTCATGATACTGTTCCGATAAAGCTCGGAAACCGGTGTTCCACTCAGCATGGCTTGCCGAAGGACAGCAATCAAACCGCTCACGTTGTCAGACAGTATGTGAGCGCCCAGGATCCTGTCTTCCCGGTCAACGAGAATCTTGTAGGCGGCATGCTGCATACCGATTCTGCGATACGTGGGCCAGTCCAGATGATCCCCGGAGCTTTTTCGGTAGTGAGCCTGTTCTTCGCGCAGAGCATCCTCGGTTTTTCCGACCATGCCGAGTTGCGGATAGGTGAACAGTACCGCAGCGACTGCATCATAATCTATGGTCGGTGAATCTTTGTTGGTGTCTCGGGCGATAATCGCCTCAGCCGCGACGTGTGCCTCAAAATCTGCAACCCGGGACAATTGGATCGTCGCGGCGCAATCCCCGATTGCATATATGTTCGGGTTCGTGCTCATCATGGAGCGGTTGACCTCGATCCCTCGCTTTGAATGCGCAACCCCCACGGTATCAAGGTTGAGGTCAGCGATGTTGGCGTGTCGTCCGGCACCGTGAACGAGCAGATCGGCTGCCATCGTCTCACCCGACTCGAAGACGACTTTATACTTGCCCTCATGCTCTTCAACCCCGATGATCGAGCGGTTGGTGTGCACGCGTATCCCGGCTTCCCGGGTTGCCTCGAGCAGGTACCCTACCATCTCGGCGTCAAACGGCCCGAGCGGTCGGTCCGCCGTCTCGATGATATGGATTGAACCGCGTTCCATACCGAGCCGTGCGGCAAAATGCGCAAATTCAAAGGAAATAAAGCCGCCCCCGACAAGGACGAGTCGTTCTGGCAACGTCTTTAATTCGAGAAACTCGCTGCTGGTTGCAAGGTGCCCGCTCCCTTCAAACGGCAGGGACATGGGAGTCGCCCCGGTGGCGATAACCGTGTAGCGCGGCCTGATGACGGTATCGTTTACCGTAACGGTTTCGGGACTGGTAAAGCGTGCCGTGCCCTGCAGGAATTGAATGCCCGATTTTCTGAGATTATCCACCGTGCTCTCGGGCACCTGGTCGGTGAACTTGTTTTTGGCCTCCAGTATCTGTTGCCAGCTGATCGATGGCGGTTCGGTGATCCCTTTTCCGTGCAAGTGTCTGCTACGGGCCACGGCCTCGGCCGCCTCGTAAAACCACTTTTTGGGCTGGCACCCGGAAAGCGCGCAAACACCACCCGGACGACTGGATTGCTCAGCAATCATGACGCGATAGCCGGCTTTGACAAGGTCGGAGGCGCAGCTCTGGCCGGCGGTTCCGGTTCCGATAATCAGCACATCTGGTTGTTCCATGACTCCTCCCTTTTGATACCTGCAACTATGGGCAAAAAGGGGACAAACCACACGCCCCACCCCCCTTTTATATCAGCCAATGGTAATGGTAACACCATGTTCCCGGGAGCCGTTATTGCCATAACCCAGGACATTCCAACTGGCTGTCAGTGGCTGGACCGTGCCGCGGTCGTCCGTGGCCCGAGCCATAATCGTATATTCTCCCGGTTTCGAGGCCTGCCAGGGATATTCCCATCTTCGCCAGGAATAACGTTCATGGGGGCCGACAAATGCAGCGTCCTGCCAGCTGGCACCGTTATCGACGCTCACCTCGACCCTCGTCACATCAGCTCCACCGGCGAAAGCCGCACCACGAATCACGACCATGCCTTTGGGAAGCGTGTCGCCATGCCCGGGCGAGGTGATAATCGATTTGAGCGGCAGAGCGGTAACGACCTCACCTGATTGCGGTTCTTCCCCTTTTTGAAATACTCGATAGACCTTATCCATGAAAAAACCCGTTGCCGGTCGATCCAGCAGGGTGATTGTGCTGAGCCATTTGACGCAGTTGGCACCCGTCCACCCCAGGGCCAAAGCCCGTAGCGGATAGCCGTGTTCAAGCGGCAGCGGTTCGCCATTCATTTCATAGGCAAGGATGGTCGAATCCAGCGCTTTTTCCAGCGGGATGCTGCGGATAAACTTGGTGGTGCTTTTCGAATCGGGATTGTCCATCCCCTCGAAACTGACATGTCTGGCCTCGGGGAGAACTCCCGCCCGAGCCAACACGTCGCTCAGGTGAATTCCCCCCCAGACGGCATTACCCACTCCGCCTATGGTCCACGGGTTTCCCGAAGCCTTCTGCTGCAGCAAAGAGCGGCCGTTGCCGGAACACTCCATGGTGTTTGCCACTTCGATTTTGGCGATAGAGAGGATATCATCGAAACTGAGTTCAATGGTTTTTTCCACCAACCCCTGAACCGACAGTCGCCACCGTTCAAGCGACACCGGATCGGTCATGATCAGTTCTTGATTTCGTTTAAAAAATGCCGCGTTGCAGGTAACCCAGGATTGCAGGTTGGCAACCGGAGTTTCTGCATTCAGCGGCTTTGGCGACATGACTCGCATGTTAACCTTCATGGCCCACCCTCCCTTTGTCTGACAAGGCTACCTTCTCCAGCTCAACCAATATGAACCGAATCGTCCGGCGATGTGCTTTTTCTTTTCCGCATACAGCCGCTCGCCCAGAAACTGCGCCTGAAACTGGAGCTCGGCACGGCGGTCATCGATGAGTGCCACGATCCGCTCGAGATCCTCACCATCACCGAAGCGCTGAGACTCCTTCTCCAGGGTTTCCTTCAACACCGCCAGATCGTGGTCATCACCGAGAAGATCGGCGAGATCATCTGCGGTTGTCCGATGGACCTTGAGCATTTCCGGCCAGATTTCGCGGAGCATCCGGCAGTGATACCAATGGTATTTGACCCGTTTGCGCCACTCGTGGAAGTTCTCCGCCGACGGTTTTTCATACGCTTTGGCAAAAGCCTTTCTCCCGCGCTGGTAAGTTTTCATAAAGCCGTCAGCTACGGCGTCAAAACCTTCGTCGTTAATTTTCCATGTCTTGACACGGTCACGGGCCTCCACCATCCGGGCGCGAAACGTTTTCAGTTTGTCCTCCAGTTCACCTGCCTTGTCGGCACGTTCCGCGCGTCTGTCGATGAGCTGCCGGTGGATCGGCTCGAACCGGGCGACGTCTGTCCGATTTTTATAGTAGCCGACCAGGTCATCGAAGCACTCGATAACGGACTGAGCGTCGCGCGCCGAAGAGAGCTCGCCTGCAGCATCACGGAAAAAGGCGTTTTCTTTTTGATAATCCGGAAAGGATGGACGAATGAGGCGAATGAGACCGCGCAGTTTTTTGCAGCGCTTGCGTACCTGGTGAACGACCTCGTGACGGTCAATTTCCTCATCGTCAATCTCTTCTATGGCCGTGTCGATTTGGCTGGTGGCTATTTTGACGACGCCTGCTTTGACGGTTTTTTTTCTCTTTAAACGATATGCCATAACCTACCAGTCCCCGGTTATTGTACTACGTCCTTTACTCCACGGTAACGCAGGAACAGCGACAGGGCAAGAAAGGGAGCGGCCTGGCAGTCCCGAAATCCCAGGGTTCTGCCAACTGCTCTGCGAGCTGGGGAGGAGGCAACGGTTTGATTGGCTTCCGTGACCAACCCTTTGGCATTAAGGGTGCAATAGCCGATCGGCGCCAGGTCATAGAGGTCGAAATACCGTGCTCGCGCCTGAACAAGTGCCAGCTGCGTTTGTTGCAATTCCTCGCCACCGTAGCGACAGCATGTATCCGATTCCCGTGCCGCCCGCATGAGCGCTGTGCCCATGACCTGGTTGCCCATTGTCGAAAAAATGTCTATTTCCCCAAAGTTTTTTTTGCTTTTCCGGTCTTTTCCTGAAGCTTTCCGGCGAATTTCTCGATTTTGCCTTTGCTTTCCAGATCGCGTTTGCCCACTATCTTGCCAATACTTTCTTTGATTTTACCTTTTATCTGATGCAGTTTGCCTTCTGCTTTGTCGTGTGTCCCTGATTTCATGAGCAATCTCCTGTGAAATTGTGGTTAAGTGACAGGTAAGGAAACCCGGTATCTTCACTTTTTGAACGTGATGACGGTGTCTTCAGCGTGGTTTGCAGCTCACCCCAGATGTTTTCCACACCCTCGGCCAGCTCTTCCCAGACGTTATCCTGTGCCTCGTCCCGTTGCACCAGCTGTGCCCGCACCGCATCAGTTTTCTGCTGAACAACTTCACACTGTCTGGTGTGTTTTATGCGAGCCTCAGCTGTCAGCTTTTGTCCTCATCATATTTCTCCTGTGTTGAAAGTCTATGCCACGACTTCTCACGTCCTCTCTCGGTCAGCTTTTCTTGGTAACCAAGCGCACCAAGGGATTGTTGAACGACATACCTCTCACCCAATCCCCGTTGGCACGTTGACCGACTGCTTCCTTGGGTGATAGCTTCGCCGGTTCAGCTTTGCTATACGCGTCTTCCTCGAAACACCTGGAGGAGGATCACCACGATCGCGATGACCAGGAGGATATGGATAAGTCCGCCCATGGTGTACGAGGAGACAAATCCTAAGAGCCAGAGGACAACCAGAATAACTGCCAGTGTTGTAAGCATTTTCTTTCTCCTTTTGCCGACAGCAGGCCCATTGACCAGCAGCGGCTCAGACGGTTGTGCTGACGCCGGTCCGACAGTATTGAAGAGGCGTCGCATGGTTCCGGGATGTGACGATATCCCACTCACTCCAGAAGCGGCTGTCCCGAGATGGCGGGGAATTACTCCAACCGCATGATGTTTTTCACCGCTGACACATCTCTTGCCTTGCGGGCAATGCCGGATCGCTGTGTTGGTGTCAATTTAAATCGTCGATATCGTTGGACATCCCACTATCGAGAACACGGTGATCTCCTTACTCTTGGCAATGCAAGGACTGTGCCGTTCGACAATTTCCTTCGGTCTGGTTGATAGGCTATTGGTATTGAGAGTGATAGTGCTGGATTTTTGAAGATCGGCCACTGTCAGGAGGGATTCGAAAATTGGACCACCCCCCAATGGCCATATTTGATTACTCCGGAGTTCCCTGTCCAAACTTCGACTTAAGAAGCGACCCGCAAGCACACCTGCATCCTAACGTCCCGGTTCATAATAATAATTGGGTGCTCACCCGAATGATTCCTATCACCCAAAGGAGTCTATTTTATGCTTTTTTAACTTGACCATAACATGAGAAACAGGAGTGAAATAAAGATATTGCCCGGCAGATAGAAAAGGCTTTTGCCAAAATGGGTATGGTCAGGGCGCCTGTGTTGGGAGATATCACGTTACAAGGAAAAGAAAACGCCCTGCTTGATCTTTGCTCATCGGAGGCCCGGAGGATAGCGACTATGACCATGGAAATCGCGGTGGTATTCGCAATATTGGGAATCTCCATGCTGCTGTTTGTAACCGGTTGGATCCGTGCCGAGATGACTCTCAAGGAGTAGCCTAAAAGAGCAGGTAGAAATCACCGAGTTCAATTCTTATCCTGCGGCCCAAGCTCACTTTGTTTCTTGTTCTCCTTTGCTGCTTCTTCAGAGTGTTTCGAGGTGCTATCCTTGGCCGGTTGCTGGTTGTTCTCCTGGTTTTCCGATTGAGGTGCTTCTTGTCCTTGAGATCCGTTGCCTTTCTGCTGCAGTTCCAGCGTCGTTTTCTCCTGGCCCTCGCTGATATTTGACTGGTCCATTTCCTTGAGAATCCGCTGGCGTTCTTGCTCTGCTTCTTCCAATTTGACCTTGGCTTCATCTCGTTCCTGGCGAGCCTGGGTCAATTCATTTCTCAAATTTTCGATTTCCGCCTTGGCTTCGGCGATTTCTTTTTTGGCCTCTTCGAGTTGTGCTTCTTGTTTCTGAACGGCTTCATCGATTTTTTCGCCGGCTTCTTCGGCCGGGCCGTCATTGTCACAGCCCGGCAGCAGGAAGAAGAGGAAACAGAGGGAAAGTACATATACGAGCATTCTCTGGTGTGTCATGACTGCGTCTCCTTTCAAAAAAGGTTTGTGGTCATCTTTGCTTGGCCATCACCCCGGGCTCCTTGGCTCAATGAGGCGAAGTGACGGCCTGCATCAAGCACGTGCATCGGTATTCTTTTGCCGGTGCCTCATCTGTCTTCTGCGGCTCTGTTGATTATGCCGGGGATCACAAGAGGTAATTTGAAATGCGAAAAACATGCCATTATTGTCCGCTGCTGCAGTAATCTGGCCTGTCATTATGGAAAGGGATGAGATGAAGGGTGCGATGGGCGACTATGTAGTCGAAGAGAAATGTTCCCTGCCGACCGTATCGGCCACATAGGCGCCGCGTTTACCGAGGGGCTGTGGAGCATCGAAACCACCATCCAGAGCATGGTCGCCATCACCGCTCCCCAGCTGATCCATTTGAACTGAGCCTGGCTCCTGTGCGGGGCGTAGCGGTACAGCAGCCCCAATCCTATGATGACGAAAAGGCCAAGCAGGATGCTGGTCAGTTTTTCGGCGATGCTCGAGAGCCCGAATAATTCCGGCACCGCAACCCGGTCGTACTGCACCGCGGAAACGTCACTCGCCTTGCCCCACTCGTTCCACATTACGAACAGGAGAACAAGACAAACTGACTGGCCCTTCCAAAAAGCCCGTTCATCAGCGCAACAAGAGCGACGACGCTGTAGATAAACGCGCCGATGAACACCGAAAGCGCATTCTGCGAAACGTGATCGCCGATGATCAGCGAAAAAGAGCGGGGCTGCGCTGATCTACTCGCCGACGCATACGTGGCCACCATCAACATGCTCGGCGCGATGATCTTGAGCAACGTTTCGGTCGATTACCTCATGATCTCCGGCAGAAAACGGCCGAGTCCGGTCGTGTCCATAAGGTCGGCAAGAAAAACTGCGCCAATGGACAGCACACATACGGTGAGCGGCTTGATCCATAAGCGCTCACGGAGACGCTTGATGACGAAACTCAGTTTATCCTACACTTTCGGCTTTCCTGGCACATTAGCCGCTGTGTTCCCGAAAGCAGACTTTATCGATTCCGATACGGATGCCACACTCTCTTTGATCGACTCCACACGCTTTCAACTGCTATCGAGAGGCGACGATGGAGTTAAGAGATTCTCTCCTGGGGTCCAGGATCTGCGCGCTTGTTCTTTGATTTCCACGGCTTCGCTTTGCAGGCCGGCTTCCGCTTTGGTCGCGACGGTTTCGGGCTTGGCGGGCGGCTTCGCCAGAGCCGAGTCGGCTGGTTCCGCAGCACTTTCGCCTTCTATCATGCGTACCGGCACCCCGTGAGGGAAGGTGACTTCGCGAGCCTCGTCCGGCATTGAGATTCCCGAATCCTGGAAGGCCCGTTTGACAAGCCGAATGACGGATGATTTCACTTTCAACCAGCTGTGCCGACCGCCATCGAGCCAGAAATAAACACGCAGGTTTACCGTGGCCGGTCCAAGGTGTTCCACGAGCACCCAGGGTTCGGGCTCATTCAACACAGCCGGATGTTCAGCGAGCACATTCAAGGCGATTTCCTGGGCAAAAGGGATGGAATCGTCATAGCCGATACCCACAATGAAATCGTCGCGGCGATTGGGATTGCTTGTGAAGTTGCGGATCGTGCTTTTGAAGACGGTCGAATTGGGAACTTGCACTTGATTGCCGTCGAGGGTCATCAGAACAGTCGTGCGAGAGGTCAGCCGCTGAACGTAACCCGTGACATTTGCTACTTCTACCAGATCGCCCTCACGAAACGGTTGCTGCAAACTGAGAAAGAGGCTGGCAAGAAAATTCTCGGTGATGTCGCGGAAAGCGATGCCCAGCACCAAGCCAATCAGGCCTGTACCGCCCACCACCGTAAGTGCGAGTTGCGTGAGCCCGGCGATACGGAGCACAAGGTAGAGGCCGGCAAGCATGACAAGCATTCCGCCGGCCCGGGCCAGTACTTCGCGCAAAAGCCGGCTGAGTGATCGAGCGAGAAGCCCGCGACGCAGTAGATGCACCGTTAATCGAGCAAAGAGCCATGAAAGGGCGATGACGATCACCGCCACCACGATCAGGGGCAGTAAGCGAACGAATCCTCGTGCTAAATCACTCAATACCTGAACGATTGGATCAAAATTCCAAACCGTGCCGGGGTCTACTTCGATTTGGTTGACGACTGCAACCACACCCTCCGTATTCTTCGCTAAATTTCCGGCCCATTGCTTGGAGTCATCGGTCTCCGTGGTTCCTTTGAGGAAAACGATTCCTTCCCGGACAGTGACCGTGGGTTCGCCAAACCAGCTTGTCGTTTGAAGAATATCCGCGATTCGTCGCCTGATCTCGTCATCCTTGACGGCGGGTTGGACGTCGACCCTACCCGGAAGTTCGGGTTTGCCGTCAGGCGCTTTCGCCGGCGCCGGCTTATCCTCGCTACCATCAAACTGTTGGGCAGCAACTGAGGTGAACGTTAACGCAATACAGCACAGGAACGTGGCGCAGATGAGTCGGGCCGGTCGAGACCAGGCAAGGCCCCACGCTCGAACCAGGAGCTGCCTCCGAGGTCGAGGTGTTCCACCGTGATCGATTGTTGACGCTGCCGGTGGTTGCCGGTGGCACGTCCGGCCGGATGATCCTGGATGTTCTTGTCTGCGGCCTGCATGAAGGCGCGGCGGTTGCCGATCGCAGCTTTGCGGCTTCTTTTGGTTCCTGACAGGCCGTGAGTGCTTCGCTGGAGCTCCGCTATTTGACGCATCCTCTTTGCTGTCTCGAGTCATTCGACCAGATGTGTCGCCCATGAGCGTTTGCCCATCCGCCTGCCCACATCTTCGGCTTTGCTCGTACAAGAACTCGCCCGGTAAGAAATAGAACATTCCGATCCCCCGAAGCCGCTGTCGCGATGCCCCCCCATGAGGCCAAATATGGAATTCATTGGTTTCGCGCTGTCTGCGAAATCCAGTGGAGGGCTTTGTGGACGCCCGGTATAGGCGTCGTGATCTTATGGGATGCACGTCCCCTGTATGTAAAACCCGGTACTGTTATGATAACAGGATCATAAATACGAGCCGAAGGCAAGGGCGATATCGCGAGAGCTCAGGTGGTCCGCTGAATTCGGTTGCCGGCTGTCACCTGACCAGCTCAGCCAGGTTAAAACACAGGCGCCGCCAGATCTCAGACATAACCGAGATGCCCCATAATCGGTCGTCGAGGTCTTTATGCACCATATACATCCGATCATCGAAATCCCAGAACATAATCGTTTTTCCGGATGGTTTGAGTTTGAGCAGATCCTCGATGTTCCGGAGGTTGGCCACGTGCAGCAGCAGGTAATCGGCATCCGTGGTCTCGAACCTGTCAAACAGCCCTTCGGTCAGTGCCTCAAAGTGCAGATAGGTTGACCAGGTCAGCCAGAAAATCTGACCGGTCTTGATATCCGGATAACTTGTACTGATGTAGCTGACCAACTCGCTGGAGATCGAGCTGACCATGACGTCTTTTTCCCTGCCGCTCTTTTTGAGGTCTGCAATAACCGCATCTGCCAGCCGCTGGTCGTCCTGCTGATCCCCCTGCGATTTGATCTCCAGATTGATTTTCTTCCCGATGACGCCCATAGCCTCCTGATAGAGGACAATCTCGCCATCTGTGAGCCGGAGAAGGTCGGCATAACTGGTCCTGCCGAGCACATCACGCTTCCCGAAAAGGCGGAAGAGCCGATGATCATGGTACAGGACGATCTGCTTATCCCTGGTATACTGCACATCAAATTCAACAAATGC
>CAZUJZ010000068.1:0-14959 GCA_964620665.1 uncultured Desulfofustis sp.
CGCGAGGCAGCTTCCGGCAGAACCGACCAGCCCCGGGGAGCTCATTTTCATATAAAAAAAATAAAACGGCGGCTATCGATGACTTGTCCGGCGCCTCAATGCTCGTGCTCGTGTTGTTCGTTGCCGTGTCCCGGATGATCATGCGTGTGTGAGCCGTGGTCCCCGTTATGGGAATGATCGTGAACCTCGGTTTCGGCTCCATGATCGTGGGGATGCTTGTGCTCGTGAAGGTGCTCGTGTGTATGCTCATGCACGTGTCGGTGTGAATGAGTCAGCTCCCCATGCTCATGTTCATGCTCATGTTCATGGGTATGCGTATGGCTGTGCAGATGTTTATGTTCATGTTCTCCTTTCATTGGCCAACTCCTTGAGAGGTGGTTGCTGATTGCCGAGGGTGTTTGCCCGGCTCCCTGCTATCTATGATAATGATGCCGGCCAGATGTGCAATGAGTAGACCGGGAAAAACCTCAGCCGGCCGGCGGTCGCCGGCACGACTCGTTGCGGTGGCCGGCAGCACGAGCTTGGAGATTTTTGGTCTACCTGCATTTCATGGATTATCAGACATGATTGTGAGGCCGGTTTCGATGCTTGCAAAAAGTGGTTTCCGGTGTTCATATGCCACAATTAAAAATTGTGCATCATTAGGGGAGCTTGAAAAATTCGGAATTTCGTTCAAGATCGAGGCGTGCAAGAAAATTTTACCGCAGGCATATACATGATATTCCGAGGATAAAATTTGATTGCACAACGATGAGATTGGGCGAAATGACAATTTTTCAAGGTTCCCATTATTCAGGAAACGATATGAGGTGGAAGGCATGAAACAGAAGGTGGTTATTGTCGGTGCGGTGGCCGCTGGTCCCAAGGCAGCTGTCAGGATCAAACGCTTACAGGCCGAGGCGGAGGTCGTGCTCATCGATCAGGACAATTACATTTCCTACGGTGGGTGCGGTATTCCCTACTACGTGTCCGGTGATGTGCCGGATGAAAAAGAACTCCGCTCCACCAGTTTTCATATGGTCAGGGACGAGCGGTATTTCGAGAAGGCCAAGGGTGTCACGACGATGACCAGGACCCGGGTATTGGCTATCGATCCGCAGCAGAAGCGTGTTTTGATCGAGGATCTGAATACCGGTGAGCAGCAGCAGATCAGCTACGACAAATTGATGCTGGCCACCGGCAGTGAGCCGGTCGTGTTGCCGATCCCGGGGGTTGATCTGCAGGGGGTTTTTACCGTTAATGACCTGCACAAGGCGATTGCCATCAAGGACCTGATTGCCAAGGGCCGGGTCGGTAAAGTAGCGGTTATCGGCGGTGGCGCCATCGGCGTCGAAATGGCCGAGGCGTGCAAGGATCTCTGGGGGCTCGACGTGGCGCTCGTTGAGTTCAAGGAGCACCTGCTGCCCAATCTGGTCGACTGGGAGATGGCCGAAATGCTCGCCAAACATCTGCGCGACAACGGTGTGCAGGTTTATCTTCAGGAAGGGGCTGTTGCCATCATCGGTACCGAAGACGGCTGGGTCCGCGGCCTGCGCACGGACCAGCGCACCATCGAGGCGGATATGGTGCTGATGGCTGCCGGAGTCCGCCCCAGCTCGGCCCTGGCCCGGGAGGCGGGACTCAACGTATCGCGGTGCGGGGCGATCGTTGTCGATGAGCACATGCAGACGTCCGATCCCGATATCTATGCCGCCGGTGATTGCGTGGAGATCACCAACCTGGTCTCGGGCTCGAAGTTTTTTGCCCCGCTCGGCTCACTGGCCAACAAGGAGGGCCGGGTCGCCGGTGACAACATCGCCGGTATTCCGTCCGTCTTCAAGGGTGGGGTCGGCAGTTTCATTATGAAGGCCTTCGATATGAGCATCGGTTCCGCCGGCCTGACTCTGGCCGCGGCCCGGGCTGCCGGTTACGATGCCGATTTGTCCCTGACGTCGCCGAGCGATCGGGCCCATTTCTATCCGACCCAGGCAGTTGCCTGTTTTCTGTTGGTTTTCGACCGGCATACCCGGCGGGTTCTCGGCATGCAGGGGGTCGGCCCGATGGGTGAGGGCATCCTCGCCCGGATCAACGGGGCGGCGCCGCTGCTCTGCGAGGGTGCGGTAATCGAAGACTTCAACAACATTGAAATGGCCTATTCGCCGCCGTTTTCCGCGGCCATAGACTCGATCAACGCCGCCTCCTATGTGGCCGAAAATATCTGCGATGGGCGGATGAGAAAGATTGATGTCCGCGATTTTCTTGCTTTTATGGAGGATCCGGAAAGCCGGTCCGACTGGCGGCTCCTTGATGTACGTCATCCTCGGGAAGCGGAGCCGTTTATCGAGAGATTCGGCAGCGAGCTCTGGCTGACGCTGCCCTATGATGAAGTCAGGGAGCGCTATCGTGAATTACCCACGGACAAGACACTGGTCATCGTCTGCAACGCCGGATCGCGCTCTTATGAGACGCAGCGGTATCTCCAGCAGGTCGGTGTCGAGCGGACCCTGGTACTGGCCGGGGGCATGAATGTCGTGCGCCGGTTGACGGTCGACTGGCTGCCGTAGAGCTTGTCTGCATTTTTGTTCTTTGAGAATCTATGCTCATTTGTTAGAAGATTGTTAGGAAGGGGCATGCTGTGATTTTCGAAGCAGGGGGGGGAATGGCCGGACCGAATACTGAACATATGATCGAAGAGATCAGGGCCAACGCCCGCAGCGGAGATCGCCTCAAGGCACGGCTGGTTCTGGCTCATATCGAAGAGGTCGACGAACGGACCCGCAATCGGTTGATCTACGAGGTATCCCGTGGGCAGCCGGCTTTTTCCGTGCCGCTGCTTTGTCATCTGCTCACCGAGTATCCGGTACTCGCCGAGTCGCTGCCGGCCATCCGGGAGCTACTGTTTTCCAGTTTGATTGCCTATCCTGAACAGATCAACTCCTTTCTGCTCTCTGTCGATATTGGCGACAAGACCCCGATCATTCAACTGGTCGGGGAAATGAAGTGCGAGCATGCCACCATGGCACTGCTCGAGTTGATCGACACGGCGCACGACGAGGCGCTGATCCTGCTCATTATCGAGACCCTTGGTGATATCGGCGACCCGCAGGCTATCAACACCCTGACCGATTATCTCTATGCCGCCAACCGGGAGATGATTCTGGCTGCCGTCCGGGCCCTCGGTCAGGTTGGCACCCCGACGGCCATGCACCGCCTGGCCGAACGGATGGGCACCGATAACGAAATCGATTTCAAGATCCTGTCGATTTTCGCCGAAGTCCAGGATCAGGTGTCGCTGGAAAAGCTCAACGACACACTGCGTTCCCATTATGCGCACATGCGGACGTTTGCCAAACAGGAGCTGACCACTATCGGTCCGAAGTCAGTGCCGCTGCTCATTGAAAACCTGCGCCATCACGACCAGGATTTTTTGATTCACAGCCTCAACGTTCTCGGTGATATCGGTGATGAATCGGCGGTCAAACCGATCAGAAAGCTGTTGGAAAGAGAGCCCCGTGATGCCAACGTTCGTTTTGCCGCCTACGAGGCGCTGGCTCTGCTGCCGCTGCGAAAAGGGGCTTATACGCTGACCGCCGGTCTGTCCGACGCCGAGGAGCATGTCTGTATCGCCGCTGCTCGAGCCATCGAGAAGAACTACTCGGACATCATCGTCGCCGGTTTGAAAAATCTGCTGCGCAATGGCGGTGACGAGGCGCGCCATATTACCAAGATCATCGTCGACGCCCAGGTCGATCGTTTGTTTGTCAGCCTGGCCGGGGAAGATTTTTTCATGGACATGGCGCTGGCCTACTTGCCGCGCACCCATCGGGACATTCGCAACCACTATGCCGGCCTGTTGAGACAGGCCGGCTTTACCGAAGCCGCCGCTAGGCTGATGGGCGAAAAAGAAAACGGCATCAGGCCAAAGGTCGTCGCTGTTGATGATTCAAGAATGATATTAAATATTTACAAGGCAACTTTGCACGAGCTTGGCTACGAGCCGGTGCTCTTTGAGTTTCCCAAGTCGGCGCTGAACTGGCTGCGCCAGGAAAAACCGCTGCTGGTCCTGACCGATCTGAACATGCCCGAGATAACCGGTATCCAGCTAACCGAACAAATTCGAGAAATCTATCCGGCAAAAATCCTGCCGATCATCATGGTGACGACCCAAAACGAAGCAATGGACAACGAAGCGGCCAAGACCGCCGGAGTGAACCGGATCCTGCACAAACCGTTCAATGCTGCTTCCCTGAAGGCGGCGATGGCTGAGGAGTTGAGTCGAGCAATTCCGGCAGCTGTTTGAAATAGCGGCCGACGTCGCTTGGTTGGTGGGCGTCGGAGCCGGGAATCAGGACAATGCCCAGTTCATGGGCGCGTTTGATGATACCGACCGGTGGGAAGGGAGAACCGTGCAGGTCGAAGCCGGAGGTGTTGATCTCCAGAGCCATTCCGGCGCGGCGAACACCGGTGAGCAGGACTTCGATCTGCTGCCGGTGGATCTCGGTGAAACGGCGACCGGGCAGATGGCGCAGGCCGGCATCGAGGTGGCAGAGCATGGTGGCCGGGATTGTAGCGACCGCCTCGATGAGTGCGTCAAAATAATGACAAAGCAGTTCTTCACTGCCGTAGCGCTCCATGATATCCAGATTGTCGCGCTTCCGGCTGAGCAGGTTCAAGTGACATCCGTCGTCCGACAGGCGATGGAAGTGATAGGACAGGCCGATTCGATCCCAGCTCCGTGATGCGAGCCGCTTGACAAGCACCTCGGGGCATTCGGGGTTGTAGCCGACCTCCACGCCGAGGCCGATGTGCAGCCGATCGCCATAACGGGCGCGCAGCCGTTCCCCTTCATTGAAATAAAAATCGAAATCCTCATCGGTGAGCCAGGTTCGCGGGGCGTAATCGATACCGGCTTCGAGGTGTTCGAGAAAGGTGATGCGCCGCAGGCCTTTGTCGATGGCCGCCTTGACGTAGTCCTCCATGGTGCCGGTGGCATGACCGCAGAGATACGTGTGGACGTGGCCGTCGGCCGATAGATCAAGTTCCATCAGGGATAAACCTGCTGCAGAAAAATGACGGGAGGCGGCTCGGCAAACAACAGAGACTGGCTGCCGGCCGGTGAATCAGGCGTTGCCTCGCGGAAAAAAGTGCAGGATGCCGTCAATGGCTGACGTGTCACAATAGTGACCCACTTCGAATTCAAGATCGATATACTCCTCGATACCGTCAATGCTCAGAGAAAGTGACGGACCGTCAGGCAGGTGGTACACGATGGTGTTGACCCTGGTCAGGTCAACGGGGCGAACGAACAATTTCATACTCATATCCTTGCTTTCATGGTGCGCGTGTCCGGTCGTACCGGAAACCGCAGGTACTCCGGTGGACTGAAACATATAAGACCATTTCCATGAAACTGCAATGAAATACGGTGGCATTTCCGGGAAAAGGAACTCTGGTCAAAACCGTTGTTTCCAGGGAGGTGCCGCACCGTTGTTGTTTTGAGGTTTGACAGGGATTGAGCGACCGTTTAAGATAACAAGTTTGAGCCATTTGCAAAACAATCTTTTCGCCCAAAC
Source organism: uncultured Desulfofustis sp. (assembly GCA_964620665.1). Lineage (GTDB taxonomy): Bacteria > Desulfobacterota > Desulfobulbia > Desulfobulbales > Desulfocapsaceae > Desulfofustis. The sequence goes on from CAZUJZ010000068.1 coordinate 5,553, forward strand.
TCTGCGTTATGCTCAAAATTTTATCCTCGGAATATCAATTATATGCCTGTGGTAAAATGTTTCGCATGCCTTGATTTTGAACGAAAATCTCAGTTTTGCAAAAGGCTCGTTTGGAAAACGAAAATGACTGCCACATCGTGGCGTTTCCTCAGAAGACCTACGGGTTGCACACTATGACAGAAACTATATTGAGTTCAAAGGAAAAAATTCTTTTCGGCAAAGAGACAAACCCGTCCCATATCGAGCCACTCAAGCTTACCATGGACAGTCGGATCAAGTTTCGCTGCCATCCCGGTGTCAGCTGTTTTACCGCCTGTTGCGGGAATATCAATATCATCCTGACTCCTTACGATATCCTGATGTTGACCAGGCGACTGCAGATGCCTGCCCATGAGTTCCTGCAGACCTACACGGAACCGACCTATCTGGAAAAGACCGATATGCCTGGCGTAATGTTCAAAATGCGCGCCGAGGATAACAAGTGCCCTTTTGTTACGCCGGACGGCTGTACGGTTTATTCCGATCGTCCGACCGCCTGCCGCTATTACCCGGTGGGGATGGCCGATTTCCGCGAAGGCGGCAGCAAGGATGCCGATGGAAACGAGATCACCGCCGAGGAGGAAAAATTCTTTTTCCTCGTCAAGGAGGATCATTGCAAGGGACACGAAGAGGATAAAATATGGACCGTTGCCGAGTGGCGTGCGGACCAGGGAGTCGACGTCCGCGACGAGATGAATAAAAAGTGGCTGCGTCTGGTCATGCGACGGAAATCGTTCGGTCATCAGGCGAGCCTTTCCGAACAGGCCAAACGGATGTTTTTCATGGCCTCCACCGATCTCGGTCATTTCCGCCGTTTTGTTTTCGAGAGTTCTTTCCTGCAGACCTACGAGGTTGCCGAGGATGTCATTGAAAAAATTAAAAACGATGACATTGAATTGATGTTCTTCTCCTTTGATTATCTGGCCAACACCCTGTTCGGGGCCCAGGTCTCGACCATGACGATCAGGGAAGACAAGATCCGGGAGAAGGTGGTTGCCATCAAGGCCCGCCAGGACGAAGCGATTCTCAAGGCGGTCGAGGAATACGAAGAGTTGAAAAAGGAACGCAAGGCCGGAGGCTGAGTCGCAGGAGCGCCAGCCGAGAGAGAGGGTCGCAGAGTCAGCTCTGGCGGCCCTTTTTTTTTCAAAGTAGGCCCGCTTTGCTGCGTCTTGCATGTACTCGAGCCAAACGCATTGTTGTGCCCGTTTGTCGGGCGTCGATTACCTTCTTAAGATAGTGCGGGTTTCCTGATGATCGCAGACGTTTTTCCGGGTCCGTTCAGCAAACGTAGTGAATGGTGATGAACGGCACCCCCCTTTCGGATACACAAATCGCCGGACTGTTGTCCACCTTGTCCGCCCATGAGCACTGGGTGTTGCTTGACACCGCGAAACCGGACAGGCTCAACCATCAATCACTGCTTTTTATCGATCCGGTCAACGTCCTCGTCTATCGGGCGGGCGAAGACCGGGCAACGTTTTTGCGAGGGATGGAGGTCCTGCTCGTCCAGGGGTTTTATCTGGCCGGTTGGTTTGCCTATGAATTCTTTCATGAGCGTCGCAGTGTTATCACCGAATCGTCGTCGGTGATCCTGGCCGAATTCGGTGTTTATCACCGGCCGCTGACGCATGATCATCACCGGCAAGCCGGGTCGTTTCCCGGCCTGGACGGGCCGTCGTGTCCTGAGCAGGGAACGTACCGCATCAGTGATCTGGCGCCGAATATGGAACGGGCGGCGTATTGCCGGGCAATTGCCGGGATCCTCGATTATATCGCTGCCGGCGACACCTATCAGGTGAACTACACCTGCAAGATGCGCTTTCGCTTCAGCGGCTCGGTGACCACTTTTTATCTCGATTTACGGCGCAGTCAGCCGGTCCCTTACGGCTGTTTCTTGAAGCATGGCAGGCGCCATCTGCTGTCGTTTTCCCCGGAACTGTTTTTTCGGGCCGAGCCCGGCATTATCACGACCCGGCCGATGAAAGGAACCTGTGTCCGGGGGCGCACGCTGGCAGAGGACCGTTTTCAGGCCGATTTTTTACGCCACGACGAGAAGAACCGCAGCGAGAACGTGATGATCGTCGATCTGTTGCGCAACGATCTGGCACGGCTCGTCGATGGTCTCGGCGGCGGCCGGGTGCGGGTCGCGTCGTTGTTTGATGTCGAGTATTATCAAACGGTCCTGCAGATGACATCGACGGTGGTTGCCGAGTATGCCCGCAGCAGTGGGGTTACCCCGGCCGAGCTGATTTGCGCTCTCTTTCCCTGCGGCTCGGTGACCGGAGCGCCGAAAATCAGAACCATGGAAATTATCGATGATTTGGAAACGGAGCCGCGGGGTGTCTATACCGGTGCCATCGGCTATTTTGCTCCGGAGGGGCGGGCGGTGTTCAATGTACCGATCCGCACCGTCGTGCTCGACGGGGAGCGGGGCGAAATGGGGATCGGTTCCGGGATCGTCGCTGATTCCACTCCGGCAGAGGAATGGCGCGAGTGTTTGCTCAAGGCCCGGTTCCTGACCCACCCGCTTCCGGCATTCGAATTGCTGGAGACGATGCTGTATCGGCCGGGTGACGGGTACTTTCTGCTGGCCGGGCATCTCGGCCGGCTGGCCGGTTCGGCGGAGTATTTTTCTTTTCGTTTCGATCGGGATCGGATCCTGCGGGCCCTGCACGACCTGGCTCAGCGCGAGGCGTGGGACGAGTATCGGCGGGTCCGGCTGACCCTGGACCGGCACGGTGATCTGCAGATCAGCGCGACGCCGTGCGCCGCGCCGCAGTTTCTCTGCTGGCCCTCTGCAACTGCGGCTGAGGCCACGGCGACGGTGGCGATCGGCCTGGCCGGGCAGGCCGTCGATTCGACAAGTCCCTGGCTTTTCCATAAGACCACCCACCGCCTGGCTTACGAGCAGGGACTTCGGCAGGCCGAGGCCGACGGTTTGTTCGATGTGCTCTTGAGCAACGAGCGTCGAGAAATCACCGAGGGCTGTATCAGCAATCTCTTTGCACTGATCGATGGCAGCTATGTGACGCCACCGCTGCACTGCGGTTTGCTGGCCGGAGTCATGCGCGAACGGCTGCTGGCGAGCGCCGGTGAAGTGCCGGTGCAAGAGCGGGTCATCTATCGCGAGGATGTGCTGCGGGCGGAGCAGCTCTATCTCTGCAACTCGGTACGCGGCGTGCTGCCGGCGCGGCTGGCGGGCGACGGTGAGCAGGTGACATGATGATGCCGGCACGGCCGAGGTCAGTGGACGATGCTGCGGTCGTCCTCCGGGGTTATCGGTGTCGGCGGGATAATCAGGTGATAGCGGGCGCCGAGTTCCCTGACCATGGTCATGAAGGCCGACGGCAGCGGTGTTTCCCGATCCTTGAGCAAGAGGCCGAGTTTGTCCGCGGTGAGCAGGGTGTCGTCGTTAGCCACCCCTTCCTGATTGTCGCAGAGGGTCTGCAGGCGCAGGGCGTCGGTGAGGGCGGGCAGCAGGTGCGGCAGATTGACTGCCAGACCGAGTAGTTCCTGCTCGATCAGAGCCCGGTGTTCCTGGCGAAAGGCCATGAATTCCGGGGCCGGGTTGACGGTGCCGAAGGTCTCGTTGGTCACGGCGCCGGCAAGTTTGGACCGTACCGTCGCGTCAAGATTGGGCCGGTCACGATCGAGGCGGCCCTTTATCTCCTTGAAAAAAATCATCTGAACCAGGCCGATACCTTCGCGAAGTACGGCAATCAGTCGGGATTGTTTGTTCGGGCCGGTCGTGCTCATTTAAATCACTAATTTGATTTCAGGATTGTTGCTGAGGCGGGCGAAAATAGCCAAACGCATGTCCTCGCCGGTGACTTCCACGGTCGCATTGACACTGCAATACCGGCCCTGCGAACTGCGGTTGCCGTCTCTGATTGTCGGTACGGCGGGATCGCAGGCGGACAAGATAATCTCCGTGAGGCGATGCCGGTCGGTGCCGATGACCCGGTATTCCCAGTTGCAGGGATAGCTGATCTCGGGGCGGCATGGGGGGCCGGCTGCATTGTTTGCTGAAGAATCGGTCATATGCTGTACGTGTCCGCGTTGTTGACGGCTGTGGTTGAGCGGCAAAAAAATCTGCTACGGATTGTCGAAAATTAAAAAACGAGCCGGCGGAAAAGTCAAGCGAAAGCGGGCCCCGGTGCGTTTTGAACGCCTGAGCTGGTACTTGGTAATTAACGGCCAATGGTGCTATAATTGCCCTGTCGCTGAAAATGGCCACCCGGCCGGCTGGTGATACCGCTTTGCGGACAACTGCCGGCGGCCGTTTGTATGAAAACATAGTTCGACAGACAAAGGACGTGTCCATGGCCGTATCCCTGAGCTATCAACAGGAACTGGTTGATGCCATTCCGATCCCGCTATTCTTTCTCGATATACACGGATCATTTTTCGGGTCCAACCAAGCCTTTACCCATTTTGTCGGGAAAACCGACGAAGAAGTCCGCCGGCAGGGAGTCTACCAGTTGCTCGCCGGCAACCAGGCCGACCGGCACCGTCAGCTTGACCGGTTGCTGCTTGAAAACGGCACCATCCAGCCATTTGAAGATGACGCACTCGACGCCGGGGGACGGCGCTTTCACGTGGTGTATCGCAAGGCACTCGTTCATGATGGTGCCGGCGAGGTAACCGGCATCGTTACCACGATGGTTGATCTCACCGATCTGAAAGCCATCGAGGAGGCGCTGGTTGCCAGCGAGTCCCAGAAAAAGGCCATCCTCGACGGTTTTCCCGGCATGATTGTCCTGTTCGACCGTGATTTGGGAGCGATCTGGGTCAATGATACGGTCCGGCGTTCGGTACACATGCCGATTGGCAGGCTTTGTCATGAGATCATCTGTAAGAGCGATCAGCAGTGCGCCGAATGCGCGGTGCCCAGAAGTGTTCAGAGCGGTGAGGTGAAAATCGGTATCCAGCGGATCGAGCACGGGGATAACGGTGCGTCACTCTTTTATGAAATCATCGGCACGCCGGTGAAAAACGGTTCCGGCATGGTGGAGAGCGTGATTGTCATCGCCCGTGACGTGACCGAGCGCTTCAAGCTCGAAAAACAGCTCCGGCATGCCCAGAAAATGGAAGCGATCGGTACACTCGCTGGAGGAATTGCACATGATTTCAATAATATATTGACTCCTATCATGGGTTATTCGGAAATCCTCAAGCTGAAGATGCAGCAGAAAGGGTTCGCCGACGAGTCGATGAACGAATATCTCGGCGAGATTCTTCGTGCCGGTAAACGTGCCAAAGGACTGGTCGAGCAGATTCTTGCCTTTTCCCGCAACACCGAGCAGAAGGAAAGCCCGCAGCATCTGCATCCGATTGTCAAAGAGGTGGTTAAGCTGCTTCGCTCCACCCTGCCGTCGACTATCCAGATCAAACAGGATATCGACGAGAAATGTGGCCCGGTGCGGGTCGATCCGGTCCAGATTCACCAGGTGCTCATTAATCTCTGTACCAACAGCGCCGATGCCATCGGCGAAGACCATGGCGCTCTGACCGTGGCGATGAAAAAGACGTTGCTGTCCGGCAGCGAGAATGAATGGCTCGAACTCAGTATCAGCGATACCGGCTGCGGCATGAACCGTGAGCTTCGCGAACGAATCTTCGAACCGTATTTCAGTACCAAGGAAAAAGGACGGGGCACCGGGATGGGGCTGGCGCTCGTGCACAGCATCATCTCCCGGCACGAAGGCCGGATCGAGGTGGACAGCGAGGAAGGGGCGGGGACGGTTTTCCGGATCTATCTGCCGGTTACCGAAAAGCCGACCAAACTCGATCATATCGTCAGCCCGGAACAACTCGCCGGCGGTGAAGGGCGAATCCTGCTGGTTGACGATGAAAAGCAGGTGGTTCAGGTGACGGCTGAACTGCTGCGCAGCATCGGTTATCAGGTCAGTGGCTGGACTTCCTCGATTGAGGCCATTGAGCACTTCAAAGAGAATCCGGAGGGATACGATCTGGTGTTGACCGACCTGACCATGCCCCATCTCACCGGCACCGAACTCAGTGCCCAAATAAAGCAGCTCCGGCCGGACATCCCGATCATCCTGTTTACCGGCTACTCAGAACGGCTCAGCAGGGAAACGGCGGCGGATGCCGGGATTGACGAATACTGCATGAAGCCGGTCTCCCTGCGCGAGCTGGCGCGGATGGTGTCCCGCCTGATCGCCAATACTCATTGATCGCTATCGAGACATCGCGCATATTTTGGGGCAAGGTATCGATGTCTGTCGTCTTCGGCGCCGGCGGCGATCAGATCGGGACGCCTGTAGTTTTCCGCGCGCTGTGATTGATCAGGCTGATCTGCGCGTTCAGTGTCCAGAAATCGTAGATGATTCCCACACCGAACAGGCCGAAGGTGCAGAGAAAGATCAGTCCGGTAACCCATTTCCCGCAATACATCCGGTGAATGCCGAATATACCGAGGAAGGTGAGCAGCAGCCAGGCAATAGTGTAGTTCACCGGGCCGTCGATGAAGCGGAAATCGGCGTCTCGGTTCATCGACGGTATCAGAAAGAGATCAACGATCCAGCCGATGAAAAACAGGCCGAGCGTAAAGAAATAGATTGTCCCCGAGATCTGCCTGCCGTAATAAAAGCGGTGCGCCCCGAGAAAACCGAAGATCCACAGAAAGTACCCGACCAGCACTTCATGGGTTGTCGATTGTTTGTCCATCAGCGTGTCCTGCTTGCTATCAGTTGTTGCCTGCGCTCAGAGGCCTCGAGGATGCGTGCCTCGGTCACCAGACCCCGGTCGATGCCGTCCCGGATTGCCGTCACCGCTTGCTCCACGATACCGGGGTGATTGGTGAGGTTGTTGCCGATGACCAACAGGTCGATACCGGCCGTTAGGGCCCGGCACAGTGCTTCCCCAAACCGATAATGGGCGGTAATCGCCTGCATTTGCAGGTCGTCGCTGACCACCGCCCCCCGATAACCGAGTTCATTGCGCAGGAGACCGGTGACGGTAGCTGGCGACAGGGTTGCCGGGAAGACCGGGTCGATGGCCCGGTTGAAGAGATGACCGGTCATGACCAGATCGATCAGATCGTCAGCCAGCAGGGTACGGTAGGGAAGCAGTTCGTCGGGATGCCAGCTGGTGGTAATGTCGACGAAACCGAGATGGGAGTCGGTGTGGGAGCTGCCATGTCCCGGGAAGTGTTTGACACAGGAGATGATGCCGTGTCGGCGGTGGGCCGTTATCCAGGCTGCGGCATGGGCGGCAACGAGCCGGGGTGACGCGGAAAAGCTGCGGCCCAGCCGGCCGATAATCGGATTGTCCGGATAACGGTCGACATCGACCACCGGTGCGAAATTGACGGTGACCCCCATATCGGCCAGCAGTGCCGCCGTTTCCTCGCCATAGCGCTTTGTCTGCGTCGTGTCTGCACCGCTTTCGGCCAGTTGCCGGGCCGACGGGGTCGATGCATAATCGTTCTCTCGACCGAGACGCTGTACCGTACCGCCTTCCTGGTCGACGCAGATCAACAGCGGTTCGGGGCTCAGGTCCTGGAGTGCGGCGGTCAAGCGTTTCAACTCTCCGGCCGGGCCGATATTGCCACCCTGGGCCGGGTCGTGCACGCAGCGATTGAACAGGATAACACCGCCCAGACCGCGGGTCGTGATGTCCCGGGCAATCTCGGAGTCGGCGGCGAATTGCCTGCCGGGAAAACCGACGATCAGCAGTGAGGCGATGTGTCTGGTCAGGTCCATGTCTCGTTGCAGCGACATTCAGAGAACAGCGTAATGAGTCATTGTTTTAAAGAGTCACCATGTTACCTCGTCCCGGCCCCGTTGTCTCGCCTTGTTTTGGACGTGGTGAGGATCCCGTGCCTCCGTATGTCAAAATTCTGTCAACTCCTGTCGGGAATTCAATCGAGACGGCTGAGAAAAATCCTGGTGAGACTATTCATCTATCCGTAATTGTAGGATAATTTTTTTTGGTCAATGCCGCCCCGGCCAGTCGGTTCTTGTGCTGGCATGCATATTGCTAGATTTCTGGTGCGCGATTGCTAAAGATTCTCTGGTATGAGCCGATATAGAAAATAATAATACCCGGATCGTTATTACGGAAAACGAACAGCCATGAGTACCATGACAGACAGACCTGAACTGACATCCCTGGCATCCAATCTCGATGAGTTGAGCCAGGTTATGCTCGAGCTGCATCAGCTCAAGCGTCAGTCGGAGCGTCTTGACCAGATGAATCGCCTGCACGCCCGGCTCGCCGGAGTTCTCAGTGTGCCGGGCATGATCGAGGCCTATTCGGTCTGGCTCATGCCGATCGTCGAGCATGAACTGATCGGTTATAACAACAATGCCCGGGGGAAAAAGCATCTGTTCTGTTCCGGTCACGGCCCCAATCGCCGGCGGGCGATTGCCTTTGCCGAGCAATTGATCGAGGACGGCTCGACGCCGCGCCGGGCGGTGAAAAGCGATGATGGACAATTCGGCCACAAGTGGATCTTCGAGACGGTCGATGATGCCGGTATTCTGCTGGTTCTCAAAGAAGGCCGGGAGCTTGATGATGCAGAGATGGCGATCATCAACGACTCGTTGACCATCCTGGCCGAGTCGCTGCAGCGCGGGCTGGAATATGAAGACTTGTTCGAACGGGCCAGTTCCGACCCGTTGACCGGGTTGTCCAACCGCCGTGTCTTCGATCGGAGAATCAACGGCATGATGGATAGTGCCACACGCTACAAGCATCCGTTGACCATGCTCTCGCTTGACCTTGACCACTTCAAGGACATCAATGACAACCTTGGCCACCAGGCCGGCGACGAGGTGCTTAAATCAGTAGCCGAGGTGCTCGCGGCGGCGGTGCGATCGACCGATCTGCTGGTGCGGATGGGCGGCGACGAATTCCTGCTGGTGCTCGATAATACCGACCGGCAGCAGGGGCGAATCCTGGCTGAACGGCTGGTTAAAAAAATCGATGATCTCGATGTCCGCGTTTCGGAGTCCGTAAAACTCGGTGTTTCCATCGGGCTGGCCCAGATGGAGCCGGGCGAGAGCCTGCGTAGTTGGCTGGAGCGGACCGACGACATCCTCTATCATGCCAAGGCCCAGGGGCGGGCTCGGGTGGCGGTTTCCTGAAAGCACCGCGAAAGAGTCAATATCGGCACCGGCCGGCTCAGTCTTGAGCCGGCTTTTTTTTTGGGATCAGTCGGTAGCTGCCGGCTGGTAGTCGATGGTCAGCGGGATGACGTGCAGACAGCGGCTGCGCTGGCTCGTCGAGCCGAGCTGCCAGGTGTCGACACTGCCCCGTTTGCCGAGGATCGCGTCGATCTTTCCGACCAGTCCGGCGATGTCGAGGACGGGATGACGGGTGAAAACCTGCGGCAAACCGTA
>CAZUJZ010000069.1:0-3782 GCA_964620665.1 uncultured Desulfofustis sp.
AAGCATTTGAAATGACGGTCTAAAGTGCCCGTAGCTCAGCTGGATAGAGCACCAGGCTTCGAACCTGGGAGTCGGGGGTTCGAATCCCTCCGGGCACGCCAGCCCTGTTTTTGACTATGCTCTCACCACTCGATCCACGAAATTTGCAACCATACAAGCCTTCGCCCGAGTATCTAATCGACAGCGGGCTTTGATCGTCAGGGGAAAATAAGCAACCACCGACTGCGCGTTACCTCTTTGCAGGCACGCTAGCCGGTTGAGTTGGTACGCCATGCTGCGGCATCAATTTGTGACACACCCTGACAACACAGTGGAAAACTGTGACGTGAGGCATGGAACCAAAGCAAACCGGAAATGTGACTCAACATCGTTTCCGCCTCACCTGGAAATGGCGTGCCATTCAAAGTGAATTTCCGCCTTCATTCTTGATTCGGTTTATCTCTGTCTCGATTGAGCCGGCCGTCTCCTCCATCTCACTATGGAGGGCGGACTGCTTGTCCAAGAGCTCATCCAGTTTTTCAGCAAAATCTTTTCGTTTTACCTCATCCTCCATAAACAGCCAGAACTCAGACAGCTTTTCAATGTTTGATTTGGCGTAATGAATCATCTCTTTTAATACCGACAGCATGTCAGCGGTTTTATCGAGACTCGTTTTTTCCGGTACTGTTTCTTCTGGTGTCGTCATATTCTGCCCCTGTGAAAATGGAAAATTGGTCGCTGGTCGTTTGTGGCCGTGAAAAGAAAGGAGCCAATCACAATCAATCTTACCACTGTATATTCGGTTTTCAAAGTAAGCACGGTGCCAATCTTTTCCAGCCTGACATTCCATGTGGTTCTGTACGATTCGTTTCTCCGATAACATTCTGCCTCGATCTTTTGAACACTGGCTTCAACCTGCAGCCATCTCCGCAATGCGATCACTGGCATCTTCGAGTTATGTAAGGATCACAAATACAAAGCGAATCCGGCAAGAGGAATCGATTACGCAAACCATCCAATACGGTACCGAAGCCCTATGACCAAAGCGAGATCGAACGATTGTCAAGGGCCGCAGAAGGTGTTTATTAACAAATAGCAATACAAATCATAGAAATCTATCTTTTATATTTTTATCAGGAAGCAGACACTGATTTTTCATGCCAAACCACCGATATCTGTTTTTTGAAACTATTGAATAAACTAGATCTCTGACAGGCTTTGGAATAAATTTAAAAACATGTAAAAACCTCCATAGTCCTTCGAGATCACCCGCTATTTCTACAGCAGCATCGCTCTTGACATACACTTGGTCATTTTTTAGTAGGATAAGAGAGCCATCTCTGAAAATATCGACACCATGCAGGCGCTGAAGTTCCTTTCCTCTATCTGACTGGGCAGATACAAATTTAAACCTCGCTTGACGGTCATGTTTGACGATAAATTTTACAGAATATTCACAGAGATTGCATACACCGTCAAAAACAATTAGTGGTTGATCTGTCTTCTCCATCTATATTCTCTAAAGCATACCTTCACTTCAAACAGTTTGAAGAAAAGAAATGATGGGACAATCTCAACCTTCAAAATGCTTCATTTCGTGTGGGATTACATGGCAGTTCATATATGAACTGATGCAATAAGCAGAAATCGCGGTATTCGCAGGAGTAACATTCTGAAAGATCAGCAAGCCAAGGTGATTCGTCTTCATTAGGCCTTTTAACGACCAGACAATTTCTGCTCTTTTTGAATTGCGAGCAGATTAGCTTTCGACCTTTCGCAGGATGTGCTGTATAACTTCGCTGTGTTCCTTCTGTGGGCTGAACATTACAATGTCGGTTTCCTCTTCCGCCCTGACGCTGTGGCCGGGGGGCCAATAGAACATGTCGCCCGTCTGAGAAGTCTCCTGCTTGCCGCCATCGTACAAGGCGGTGATCGCTCCTTTTATGACATAGCCCCAATGCGGACATTGGCACATGTCACCCTCAAGTCCGTGAAGCAATTCAGTGATGTCGGTGCCAGCCCCAAAGGAAAAATACTCGGCTCCCATTTTTCCATATCCGGAAACATCACCAAACTCGGTCTGCTGTCGGGCTTTCGCACCTGGCACATCGATCCGAACAGGTATGTCTTCTTTTGCTATACGCATGATTTATACCTCTATGCTGTTATGCGTTCTTTTGGCCATCATACTTCAATCGCCGTGGCATGACTCTTCTATCACTCAGCTAAACTGCGTGACCAACATGGCTGCAGTTACGAGAGTTGGCTGCAACTACGAGAGTTGTGGCATTTACATCCTCTGGTACGTGATAGCCTAACCATTCAGAGGCTGGTTCGCAACCGTCTGGGGGACCAGTATTGGCCATTGCCCCGACAAGTCTTACCGTCAGAAGGTAAGAGAGTGCGTTTCTGGTTGCAGACGACACCAATGATCTGCTTGATATTTTGCCCTTGACCGGGAGACAGGTGAACCTTTCTCCCGGAGAAATCCGCCGGATATCCTCTCAGCTATATTTACAGTCTCTGGTATTTCAGAGAGCAATGGCTGAAGCTCAGTATTCTTTATCGAATCTTTACAGAACTCCACTCGAACATGGTTATTGTCATAAACACGCGAATCAGCAGCACTGCTATCTGTCCTGATTCGAACGAAGTTCGGGCCGAAAAAAAAAGAGGAGGCTTAAGATGAAGGGAAAAGCATATAGAGGCATCAGCGGGTATCTTCTCTCAATTGAATCGATTTCGATTATCGTAATTGGCTGCCTTATGTCGATACTGATAGCCCAACATGCTTCTGGGACAACGGAAAATACAATGAAAAGCGCTTCCACCTTAACTATTGAATCGTCTGAAATACCATCCATCGATAAAAACTCACCGCCCACGATCCAAACCGCGTCCTTCGGGCTGGGCTGATTTTGGGGTGTCGAATCCCAGTTCGGGATAATCGAGGGGGTCATCAGGACTCGAGTCGGATATGCCGGGGGGCGAGTGGACAGCCCAAGTTACCGCTCTATTGGAGACCATACCGAGACTGTCCAAATTGACTTTGACCCGAATCGTATCAGTTATGGCCAACTACTTGATATTTTTTGGCAAAGCCACGACCCGGAGAGTCGGCCATGGTCACGACAATACCTGCATGCTGTCTTCTACCACAATGAGGAACAGCGCCTCCAGGCAGAGGCTTCCAAAGCCGCCCTTGAAAAAACGACAGGCCGAGCAGTGAAAACCAAGGTGCAGCCACTCAGGTCTTTTACCATGGCGGAGGATTATCATCAGAAGTACATCTTGAAGGGCCACGGCGCGCTGATTAAAGAGCTGAAACGCATGTATCCCCAACATCAGGAGATTGTAGATTCCACGGCCGCGGCACGTCTTAATGGCTACGTCGGCGGACATGGTGATAAAGACCAACTATCGCGTGAAATCGAAAAGCTCGGTTTGAGTGATGGTGGAAAGAAAACGCTGGTTGAACTCGTTGGCAGGTAGCAGAAAAATAGCCCCCTGAAAACGACTACTTCCTGTTATATTTTTCGAGGTTCCCTTATGCCTCAATGAAAAACTCAGATCATGATTGACCATTTAAGTGCGTTTTCAAAAAAAGTTGTTTGGTTAAAACCATTGCTTTTCACTGCTACTGCCGCTGCATTCATTGTATTTGGTTACGTGGTGCTTTTTGAGGAAGGCGCAGATAAGGATGTGTTTATCATTCCAAGTGTCGTTGTTGCGCTGTGGTCACTTGTCTGTTCACTTTTGCTATCCATTTTTCCCTACGTTCCACCGAAGCCTGACAAGCAGCA
>CAZUJZ010000069.1:3882-5989 GCA_964620665.1 uncultured Desulfofustis sp.
GTGGAGCGCTTTCGAGCAACTGCCGCATCATCGGCCCGTATCGGTCTACGACCCAAAAAAATGACATTGTGAAGAAGCGCATCCTGATGTAAGTATGATATGATTTCAGCAAGATAAACAATACCATCAGAAAAATTGGAGGACAGCGATGCGCAAACCGGTGTGGTGGCTGATCGTGCTCCTGGTCATTGCCGGTCTGGGCGGGCTGATCTGGCAGCAGACCCGGCCCAACCCCGTCCCGGTATCGCTTAAGCCGGTTGTGCGCGGAACCGTCGAAGAAACGGTGGCCAACACCCGGGCCGGCACCGTCGAGGCCTGCCGCCGAGCCCGTCTGTCACCGAGTATCGGCGGTCAGATTGCTCTGCTGCCGATCCGCGAGGGCGATCAGGTCGCCGCCGGCGACCTGTTGCTGGAGATCTGGAACGACGACCTGCAGGCCCAGTTGGAGGTGGCCAAGCAGGAGGCGGCAGTCGCCGAGGCCCAGGCGGAAGCCGGCTGCAGCCGGGCCGATGAGGCGCAGCGCCAGGCGGAACGCGCCACGGCCCTGTATCAGCAGAAAATCGGTTCGATAGAGCAGACCGAGCACGCCGTCACCGAAGCCGCGGCCCTGAACGCCCAATGCCGGGCTGCCCGCGCTTCGGCCGAGCGGGCCCGAGCCCAGATCGAGCTGGCCCGGACGAACCTGACTCGCTCCCGGCTGATCGCCCCGTTTGGTGGGGTGATAGCCAAGATTGAAGGAGAACTCAACGAGTTCGTCACCCCCTCGCCGGTCGGGGTCATGACCCCGCCGGTCGTCGATCTGATCGAAAACACGTGTTTTTACGTGACCGCCCCGATCGACGAGGTCGACGGAGCTGCAGTCCGGGTTGGCATGGTGGCCAGAATCACCCTCGATGCCTATCGGGATCGGCGGTTTTCCGGCACCGTGCGCCGGATCGCCCCATACGTGCTCGACCTGGAGAAGCAGGCGCGGACCGTCGATGTCGAGGTGGCCTTCGATAATCCTGACGACTATGCAGCCCTGCTGGCAGGCTACAGTGCCGACGTGGAAATCATCCTCGACGCTCACTCAGACACCCTGATGATCCCCAGCGAGGTAGTGCAGGACGGGAACACCGTGTATCGTTTCAATGAAGCCGAGAACACCGTGAGCCGGATTACGTTCACTCCGGGCCTGAGCAATTGGGTGGTCACCGAGGTCGTGTCCGGCCTGGAGGAGGGAGCGCAGATCGTTCTCAACGTCGACCACCCTGACCTCGCTGACGGGGCCCGGGTGACAAGCAACGATGAGAATCAATGATCGCCGTGAGAAACATACGGCGGGAGTTTGTCGTCGGCGATGAAACGGTGATCGCTCTGCGCGATGTCGACCTGCAGATCGCGGCCGGAGAATACCTCTCCATCATGGGACCGTCCGGCTCGGGCAAATCGACCCTGCTCAACGTGATCGGTCTGCTTGACCGGCCGGACAGCGGAGAATATCTGCTGGAAGGAGAATCGGTAATGCTTTTGAGCGATAAACGCCAGGCGGCCCTGCGCCGCCACAAGATTGGTTTCGTCTTTCAGTTTTTCCACCTGATACCAAGGCTTTCAGCCGCCGAGAACATCGAACTGCCGATGATTCTAGCCGGCATGAACGTCGGCCAACGCAGATCCAGGGTAAAGGAAGCCTTGCAGGCGTTCGGCCTCGGCGATCGCGCCCGGCATCGCCCCGATCAATTGTCGGGCGGACAGCGGCAGCGGGTAGCCATCGCCCGGGCGACAATCATGCAACCGCACATCTTGCTGGCCGACGAACCGACCGGCAATCTCGACCGCCATTCCGGCCAGGACGTGGTCGATATCCTCGAGGACCTCAACCGCCGCGGGATCACGCTGATCGTCGTGACCCACGACCCGGATCTGGGTTCCCGGGCCGGACGGCAGGTCACCATGGTGGATGGAGCCATCGCCACCGACACCGGCCTGGCGCAGCAAACGGCCGCCGGATCATGAGACTGGTCGATATCATCAGATTTGCCGGCAAAGCCGCGACCGGTTACCCGATCAGGACCATGCTGATGCTGCTCGCCATGGCCATCGGGGTCGGCTCGGTAGTCATTTTGTC
>CAZUJZ010000069.1:5999-14940 GCA_964620665.1 uncultured Desulfofustis sp.
GTCGGCTCTCGGTGAACGCGCCCTCCTCTACGTGATCGGTGAGTTCTCCGCCCTCGGCACCAACCTGCTGATCGTGCTGCCCGGCCGTTCAGAAACGGTCGGCGGCCCGCCGCCGCTGCTCGGCATCACGCCCCGCGACTTGACCATAGCCGATGCAATGGCCCTGCACACCTCGTCGGCCATCCGCTACATCGCCCCGATTTCCGTCGGTGCGGCCCCGGCCTCCCGTTTGGGGCGACAGCGGGAGACGACTATTCTCGGCTCGACCGCCGATCTGTTGCCGCTTCGCCAGTTGGAGATGGCTGCCGGCCGGTTTCTGCCGGCCGGTGATCCGGAACGTGGCGAGGCGGTCTGCGTTCTCGGTCACACCATCAAACAGGAACTCTTCGGCACCGCCCCGGCTCTTGGGGAAACCCTGCGGGTCGGCGATTATCGCTACCGGGTTATCGGCGTTCTTTCGGAAAAAGGCCAGTCGGTCGGCCTGGATATGAGTGATATCGTCGTCGTTCCGGTCGCCACGGCGCAAGCTCTGTTCAACAACCCCTCCTTGTTTCGGATCATGATCGAGGCCAGGGACCGCGATGCGATCGAGCGTGCCAGGCAGGCGGTGATCCGAATCATCAAGGAGCGGCACGACGGCGAAGACGATATCACCGTCATCACCCAGGATGCGGTGCTGGCCACGTTCGATCGCATCTTTGCCGCGCTGACCCTCACCGTTGCCGGCATCGCCGCGATCAGCCTGGCTGTGGCCGGGATCCTGATCATGAACGTGATGCTCATCGCCGTCTCCCAGCGCACGGCCGAAGTCGGCCTGCTCAAGGCACTCGGCAGTCCGAGCCGGCGGATCATCACCTTGTTTCTCGCTGAATCGGCAATCCTGTCTCTGATCGGTGCCGCCCTCGGCCTCGTGGTCGCGGCTCTGGCCATCTGGGTCATATCGCACGTTTTTCCACAGTTTCCGATCGCCGCACCGCTTTGGTCACTGGCAGCAGCGGTCGCCGTGGCACTGGTTACCGGACTCGTCTTCGGCGTTCTGCCGGCCCGCCGGGCCGCCCGTCTCGACCCGGTCCTCTCGCTGGCCAGGCGGTAAGCGATCATGGCTCTGTTCGATATCTTCCGTCTGGCCGTCTCCTCGCTGCTCCACCAGCGGCTGCGCAGCCTGCTCACCCTGCTCGGGATCGGTGTCGGCATCACCTCGGTCGTCCTGCTGACCTCGATCGGCGAGGGGGTGCACCGCTTCACGCTGGCCGAATTCACCCAGTTCGGCAGCAATCTGGTCGCCATCAACCCCGGCCGGACGACCACCGCCGGTGTCTCCGGGGCCCTGATCAACACCATCCGCCCGTTGAGCTTTGCCGACGAAGAGGCGCTCAAGCGGCTGCCGGGTGTGGTCGACACGGTGTCGGTGGTGCAGGGCAATGCGGCGGTCTCCCACAACAAACGGACCCGCCGGACGACGGTTATCGGCTCCGGTGCCTCCGTTGGCGAGGTCTGGCAGATGAGTGTCGCCATCGGCCGCTTCCTGCCCGACGACGATCCTCGGACCGCCCGGTCGTTTGCGGTCCTTGGCAGCAAAGTCGCCGGTGAATTGTTTCGCGATGCCAGCCCGCTCGGTCAGTTCGTGCGTATCGGCGGTGAGCGTTACCGGGTAATCGG
The DNA here is from genome assembly GCA_964620665.1 of uncultured Desulfofustis sp. Taxonomy (GTDB): domain Bacteria; phylum Desulfobacterota; class Desulfobulbia; order Desulfobulbales; family Desulfocapsaceae; genus Desulfofustis. Next base: position 7,659 of record CAZUJZ010000069.1, read on the forward strand.
GGTGATGGAATCCAAGGGCCAGATGCTTGGTTTCGATCTCGACGACGCGGTCTATATCCCGACCAGCCGGGCCATGGCCATGTTCAATCTGGAAGGACTGATGGAGATTGATATCCTCTATCAGGAAGGACTCAGCTCACAACGGATCGCTCAGCGGGTCAAAGACGTGCTGAGCGAGCGGCACGGCAGCGAGGATTTCACCGTCACCACCCAGGATGAAATGATCAAGGTCCTCGGTTCCGTACTCGACATCCTGACGCTGGCCGTCGGCGGGCTCGGAGCCATCTCGCTGCTTGTCGGCGGGGTCGGCATCATGACCATCATGACCATTGCCGTCCACGAAAGGACCCCGGAAATCGGGCTGCTCAGGGCCATCGGTGCCGAACGGCAGCAGATCCTGCTGCTCTTTCTCGGCGAAGCGGTGGTATTGGCCGGCATCGGCGGCCTGGCCGGACTGCTTGCCGGTGCCGCCATCGCCTGGTTGCTCGGAGCCTTTATCCCGGCCCTGCCCACCCATACCCCGTGGCAATACGCCCTCTATGCCGAATTGCTGGCGGCGGGGATCGGTCTGCTGGCCGGTATCCTGCCGGCCGCCCACGCCGCCCGTCTCCAGCCGGTGGAGGCCCTGCGGGCCGAGTAGAAGGCTCCTTTTCCTTTCGACTCTTATCCCCGACCGACAAACGGTCCCGACGATTTTTCCGGAAAATATTCGCCGGTCATTTTCCTCTCGGTAATTGTTGTGCTAGTATACCTGGAACGCATCCGGCCGATAACAAGGCTGCCTTCATCAACTGATGGATCAGGAGCTTTTCATGGACCCCGTCGAATTGTTCAATCACGTCGTAACACGCGTCCCTGCATACCGCGCCTTTCTCGAGAAAGCGACCGGCTCGCTGCCTCAGGTGACAAGCCTCGAAGATTTCCACCGCCTGCCGCTGATGAACAAAGCGGACTATCTCCTGCCTCATCCGGTGGCCGATCTGTGCCTGGACGGCGATCCGTCCTGCGCCCACCTGTGGCTGCGCAGCTCCGGCACCTCCCGAAAACCGTTTTTCTGGCCGCGCCGCTATGAAGACGAGATGAATTTTCCGCAGGGGATGAAGCGCCTTTTCCATGAATATGTCGCCCCGGAAAAACAGCCGACCCTGATTATCGTCGGTCTGGCACTCGGGCCGTGGGGCACCGGTATGCAAAGCTCCTTCGCGTTCCGGACACTGGCCCAGCAGTCCCGCGGCCTGGCGGTCGTCTCGCCGGGACTGCAGAACGACAATATCATCGAAGTGCTGGAACGACTGAGCCCACACTACCGCCGGACCCTGCTCCTGAGCTATCCGCCGTTTGCCAGAAACGCCCTGGAAGAAGCCGCCCGGCGCGGCTTGGACCTGCCGTCGCTCAATATTCACGTGATGGTCGGCGGCGAGGGCATCACCGAAACCTACCGGGAACGAATGTGGCACCTGCTCGGCCATGATGAAAACAGGCTCAACAGCGTCTGGTGCCTCTACGGCTCGACCGACTTTGCCAATGTCGGTTTCGAAAATCCGCTGACCATAGCCATCCGGCGTCACCTGGTCCGCCACAACCTGTGCGAAACGGTCCTCGGCGAGGCCGACACGCCCATGCTCTTCCAGCAGGTTCCCGGCAACAGCTACTTCGAGGTGATCGACGGTGAGCTGGTGGTCAGCCGCCTGCAGGGCATTCCCCTGATTCGTTACCGCAGCGGTGATCACGTCCGCATTATTCAGCGCGCAGAGCTGCTGACGCGGCTCAAACAGACCGGTTTCGACGCGGAAGAGGCGGTGCGTGCGACAGGTATGTCGCTGCCACCCGGGGAAACGCCCTTTGTCGCCCTATACGGCCGTATCGATCATGCGGTCTTTTTCTATGGCGCGAAAATCACCGTTGAACAGATCAAGACCGCCCTGGAAGCCCCCGTTATGGCCCCCTATTTCAACGGCCGCTTTCTGGTACGCGGCATCGAGGACGAGCAGGGCCACCCGCAGATTGAAGTGGCCCTTGAAACCTGCGACGCCTTGGAGGGCGCCGATCTGGAGGCGGTTGCCGAACAGCTCGCCGGCGCCCTGGAAGCGGTGCAATCGGAATTTCGCGAAATCCGCAAACTGTCTCCCGGCCAGCGCCATCTGCTGGTGGTCGGTGCCGGCCCGGAGACCTTCGAGCTCGGCTGGAAAACCCGGCACATGTGAGCCGGGCGACACACCATGCCCGACACGAACCGCCTCGGCCTGCTCACCACCGTTCTGCTGGCCACCGCTCTCTTCTCGTCGATGGGCGGCCCGGCTCTGGCACCGGCGCTCCCGGCGATTCGTGCGGCCTATGGCGAGGTCCACCAGATCGAGTTCTGGACGAAAATGCTGATCGCCATTTCCGGGCTGTTCAGCGCCCTGGGCGCGCCTCTGTTCGGCTGGATCAGCGATCGCTACGGCCGGAGGCGGGCTCTCAACCTGGCCCTGGCCAGCTGGGCACTGTTCGGCTCGCTCGGTTTAGTACCGCAACCTTTCTGGACCCTGCTTGCCGGCCGTGCCGCCCTCGGCCTCAGCCTGGGAGGGCTGCTGGCGGCCAACACGGCCATGATCGCCGCCTCGTTCGACCGCGACCAGGGCCGGCGCATGATGGGGCTGCAGTCCTCGTTTGCCTCCACCGGCATCATCGTCGCTCTGATTGTCAGCGGCTGGCTGGCCGACCTGCACTGGCGCTATGTCTTCATGCTCTTTCTCTGTGGTTTTCTGGTACTGCCCTTCAGTCTGTCCTGCCCTGAACCGAGTAGACAAAGTCAGCCGGACCCCATCTCCACGCACGGATCGCTTTCTTTCGGCCTGCCATTGCTGTGCCTGTTCGGCTTCACCGCCATGCTGGCCTTCAACATCATCCCGACCCAGCTTCCCTTTTTCCTGAAGCACCATGACCTGGAATCGGCCCGCCACATCGGTCTGGTACTGGCTGTCTTGCCGCTAAGTTCGGCGGTGGCCGGACGGATGTACGCCGGCTTGCCGGCCGGTGCACGGCCATGGAACCACTTTCTCTTCACCGGCGCCCTGATGCTTGCCGGCTTTGCGACGCTCGCCCTGGCAACGACCCGTATCGGCCTGGTGGCCGGCCTGATCATGATCGGTTGCGCCTTCGGCCTGACTATGCCGCACGTCAACACGGTACTCTCACAATTGGTCCCGCCGGACCGGCGGGGCCGCGCACTCGGCATCCTGACCTCGTGCAAGTTCATCGGCCTGTCGGCATCGCCGATCGTGCTCCAGCCGCTGCTGACCAGCTACGGATACCATGGCATGCTGCTCGCCTCCGGCTGGATCATCTTTTGTGTCGCCGCCCTGGTATGGGCGGCCGGCTCGCTGCTGACCGGCAGACGATACGCCGGACCCGATTCGAGGACGCTCCGATGAAAATGGATTATGATCTCTGTTACCAACGAAATATCGGTTTGTTTTCGCCCGAGCAACAAGAGCTGCTGCGGGCTGCGCACGTGGTCGTCGCCGGCGTCGGCGGGGTCGGCGGCATCGAGGCGGCAACGCTGGCTCGCATGGGCATCGGCGCCATGACCATTTTTGATCCCGGCGTCTTCGATGAGCCGGACATGAATCGTCAATTCGGTGCCATTGCCAGTACCATCGGTCGCAACAAGGCGCTCGCCACCGCCGACCTGCTGCGCGACATTAACCCGTTCATGCACCTGACCGCGCTCGATTATGCGCCGCACCGTGACGCGGAACTCGATCGCTTGCTGGCCGGGGCGGCCGTCGCCATCGATGCCATCGACTATCTCGGTTTTGACTACAAGGCTCGCTTTGCCCAGGCGGTGCGGCGGGCCGGCTGTTACAATTTTACCGCCCCGATCTCGGGCCTGGGAACGGCCCTGATCATTTTCGATCCGCAGGGCATGACGTTGGAACAACTCTATGAGGCACCCGCGGATCAGACGACCTGGCCCGACTATCAATTGCCGCTCGATACCCTTCTCGGCCCCGGCCGCTTCGGCGACCTGATCACCGACATGCGCCAGGGACGGCGCAGCTACCTTACCAATTGCGCCGGTATTGCCACGCTCAACGGCGGGCTGGCCGCCAGCGAAATCGCGATGCTGATAACCGGCCTGCGCTCTCCGGAGGAACTGATCTGCGCCCCCCGGGCGGTTTATGTCGACCTGCTGCGAAGAGTATATGAAATCTATCAGATGAAAGAGGATTGCCGACCATGAACCACCCGCACCAACCCCTTGTCCTGCAGTCTCGCTGGCGGCCGATCGACCACGACGGCACACCGAGCCTCCTCTACTATGGTGTCCGCAACCCGCCGCATCAGCGCCGGTCGCTGATACCGATTTCAGCTTCGCTGGCCTCGCTGCTCGGTGGCGATGAACGACCGCTGAATCCGGAAGAACAGACACCGGCCGTCCGCACCGAGATGGCGGAGCTGGCGGCCGGCGGCATCCTGGTACCCCCTGAGCACCGGCATCAGCTCAAGACGCCCGAGACCATGCAGGTCTGCAGCCGCTGCGTGGTCAACGATTATGTGGTGCCGGGCCTGGAGTTTGACGAGTCGGGTGTCTGCGCTCTCTGCCGGAGCTACGAGGTCGGCACAAAACCGGCCCGCTCGGCGTTCGCCACGATAGACACCGACGAGTTGGTCGCCGCGGCTTCAACGTCGAGGTTCGATGCGATGGTGCTGTACACCGGTGGCAAGGACTCCTCCTACATGCTGTGGCTGCTCGCCCGGAAGCTTGGCTTGCGGGTGCTGGCCGCTTTCTGGAATATGCCCTATTGCAGTGACGCCGCCTACGACAATATCAGCCGGGCCCGGCAACGCCTGGATAACGTCGAATTTGTCGAATGGACCCTGCCGCTGGCCACCGTACGCGAAGCGATGCGCGATAAATGGCACCATCACGGCTGGCCGTGTCTGTGCCCGAGTGTGGCTTTCGCGATGCTCTATCCATTGGCCGCCCAATTACGGATACCCTATGTCTTCCTTGGCCTGGAGGACGTGCAAACCGCGGTGCTCGACTACGTGGTTGCCACTCCGGCCGCATCTTCGGCGCCACCCCCGTCGCGCCGGGACCAGACCCTGGCCTTTCTCGCCAGCCGGGCCCTGCCGCGCCAACTGAAGCCGCCGCTGCGCTGGCCCGATGAGATGAGCAACTACCACGCCGCGGTCCGCAATGCCATGCCCACGTTGTTTCACGATCTGGCCGAGCTGGTGCAACAGGCACAGCAAAACCGCGATCTCGACATTCCGCTCATCTGTCGGCTGGCCACCAACGAGGAGTACGGCAGTTGGGATGACGCCCGGCGGATTATCGAAAAAGAGATGGATTGGCGCGCGCCCGTTGGTCAGAACAGCCTGCTGCATACCAGCTGTGCGATCGAGCCGGTCAAGGATTATCTCCAGTTTCAGCGTTTTCGCGCGATGCGTACCGTCTTTATGCCGCAGTCGATCGTCGAACTCGGCGCCGCCGTCCATTTCCGCCTGCTCAGCCGCGAAGATGCCCTGCGGGCGGTTCCGGAACTGGGCTATTGGCAGCCGCCGGCCATGCTCGGCCGATTGGTGCAGGATCTGCAGATCAGCCGTGAGGAAATCCGCTGTACCGGGGACGAACTCTCGTTCAGCCTGGCCGAATGGGCGGCCGGGTCCTGATGGTGGTGGCAACGCCCGGAGAGGCAGGACAGAACGGCCGGGCCGACATCACCATTCCGGCCGGAGCCTTGTTTTTCCCCGCCGTTCTCGATTTTGCCCAATCCCTTGCCGCCGGTCTCGGCTTTGTCGAGCGCGAACAAAACCAGATCCGTCTCGCCCTCGAGGAATTGCTCTGCTTCCTGGATAACAACGCTTTCGTCGGCCCGGAATCGGTACCGCTGACTCTTTCCTTTTGCATCCAAGCCGACGGGCTGACCATGCGGATCATCGAGCAGGGGATGCCGCTGGATACGGACAATCTGCCGTCTTTTTCACCGGACCGCGTCGAGGAAGACTTTCTTTCCGATGGCCTGAGCCTGTTTCTGGCCAAGGGCGTGATGGATACGGTGTCTTTCATCAATCGCGGCCGTGCCGGGCTCGAGGTGGTCCTGCTCAAGCGACGATCCAGCGCCCATATCAAGGCGATCCACATACCGGCGGATACGCCGGGAGATCGGCCGGCGGCGCCCGGCCCCGCCCTCGACACGTACCGTATTCGTCCGGCCCGGGAAACCGATGCACTGGATATCTCACGCTGCGCGTATGCCGTCTACGGTTACTCCTACGAGGATTTCATCTATTACCCGGAGCGCGTCGCCGAAATGAACCGTTCCGGTCTGCTCCGCTCCCTGGTGGCTGTCAACGAAGAGCACACGATGATGGGCCATTGCGCGCTGAAAATTCACCCCGACAACCCCGGTCATGCCGAACTCGGCGTAGTCATCGTGCGCCCGGAATATCGCCGCCACGGGCTCGGGGCCGCGCTCTGGCAAGCGGCCGTCGAGCACGCGCACAGCCTGGGGTTACACAGCGTCCATGTGCGCTCGGTCACCGGCCACCAGGCATCACAGACCATTGCCCGGCAAACCGGCTTCAGGGACTGCGCGCTGTTTCTCGCGCTGTTCCCCCGCGCCGTCGACCTCAAGCAGCTCGGCGGCCGACAGCCCGGTAAGATGAGCGGCATGCTGCAGTGGCTCTGTCTGAAAACCACGCAGACCCGGCATCTCAACCTGCCCGGACGCTACCGCCGGATGCTGCGCCGGCTTTATGAGCACAACGGCATCGCCGTCATCGAACAGCCCCCTCCGCCACCGGCCGACCATACACCGCTGCTGCGCACCGAAGAATTCGACATCTTCAACGTCGCCGTGATGAGCGCCGAACTGATCGGCCCGGACGAAGAGGCGGCAGTCGCCTGGCTGACCTCAGGCGTGCGCCTGCTCTGCCGGAAAAAGAGGGATGCCATTTACCTGCTGATCAACCTCGCACACGACGGGGCGACGACACTGGCCGACGCGGCGGCCGACCACGGTTTCATCCTGTGCGGGCTGTTTCCGCATGCCTTCGTCACCGGCGATGCGCTGGTCATGCAATACATCAATCTACCCGAGGATCCATTTAGCCACCTGGTTGTCGACACCGAGGAGGCAGTCCTGCTGCGCGATTTTATCCGGGATGAATGGCATTCGCTCTCTTAACACACATGACCAAAGGCACAACGAATAGTGAGAAGTCCCGCCATGGGGGTTTTTATATGAAAATGAGCTCCCCGGGGCTGGTCGGTTCTGCCGGAAGCTGCCTC
>CAZUJZ010000070.1:0-9945 GCA_964620665.1 uncultured Desulfofustis sp.
ACAGCAGTTTGCGGAGGACAGGTTGGAACCTGTCCCGCCGGTTGGGTGTGAATCGTCCCGTCGGTTGGGAGTGAATCGTCGGGTCTTTGGAGGAGACTGCTCAGATCTCGGTGAATCCCCAGAAGGGGTAGTCGAGGCGATAGGTGGCGATCAGGCCGGGGCTGTGTTCCCGGCTGGCGACCAGCCAGAGATGATTGTCGCGCCGGCTGCCGTCCATGGCGCTCTGCTGGTCCCAGTCGGGGTGGAGGACAAAGGCGTTGTCGGCACTGTACTCGATATCGCCCGACCCCTTGAAGACCCCCAGGTGCGGGGTTTCCCGATAGGAGCCCTTGTCGCCGCGGGAAAGCTCGGAAATAACGAGAAAGGAGACCTGCATCTCGTCCCGGATCGACTCGAACTGACGGAGCCATGCATCGATGCCGCTGCGGCGCTCGCTGAAATCTTTGAACGGCAGTTTATGCAGGCTGTCGACGACGACCACGGTGAACTCCCGCTGGGTCTCGTGCCGCATGAAATCGATATGTCGTCGCATGATTTCCGGGGTCAACCGGCGATCGTTAACGATGCGAAACCAGGTCAGCAGCTTTTTGAACTCCTGGCAGGCCTGCTGGTAGCGCCGGCGATCCTCGTCGTTGAAGCGGCCCGCTCGCAATCCGGCCTGCGTGAGCCGACTGAGCCGAACCAGGGTGCGCTGCAGGATCTTCTGCCGGCCGTTCTCGAAGTCGTAATAGATCACCGGGATACCGCGGCGGGCCATGTCGGTGGCAAGCTGGATCATGAAACACGACTTGCCGACCTTCGGGGCGCCACCGATCACGTTGATGCCGTGAATGCCGTCGACGGCCCGATCGAGCTTGGCCAAACCGGTCTTCATGGAGCGGAAATCATCTCCCCGCTGCTGCTCCAGTCGCCTGAAGAAGCGATCGTGCTCCCGTTTCGGCGTGGCAAACGGAGAAAAGGCCCGGGAAGAACGGGCCATGGCGATGACCTCACCACTGAAACCGGTCCCCTTGTCGCAGGCAAGTTGCCACAGACTGTAATTGCGACTGACGCCGATCGGCCAGTTCAGCAAGCGCACTTTATGGCCGATGCGGGAGGCCAACGAGCGGGCCCTGATCTCTGCTTCGGCGTTGTTGATAGTGGCGATGAACAGGGTTCTGATAAAGGCGAAACGCTGCGGGTCGAGAAATTCGAGGACCTGGCTGTCGGGCACCGCCACTCCGGGCAGACCTATCTGTTTCAGGGTCAACAGACTGTCCTCGCCTTCACAGATTACCAGCGTGCCGTTTTCACAGTGCTGAATTTCCTCGACATTGAACACTTGATGCTTTTCGGCGCGCAGCGCCTCGTCACCCTGCCAGAAAGAATCGCTCGGCCGGTCCGGATAGACACAGCGTGCGGTATAGCAATTGCCGTCTTCCTGGAAATAGGGATATACGAGGTATCGCCCGTTATAGCCGATACCGAGCTCACGCAAAACCGGCTCCGTGACACCGGCCGCCTGGAAATAGGCCAGCACCGATTCGGTCAGATTATCCTGGTAGCCCTTGATCTGCTGATTAAGTGTCTGGGCCGGATAGTCGGTCTGGCGCAGCAGCGGTTCGCGGTCCGGATCAAAGCCCGGCGTTGCCTCCGGATTCAGTTTGGCCAGCGCCGTAAACCAGAGCGGGAAGCCGCCGGGAACGCAGCGGTTCAGACAGCGGAAATAACCATGGAAAAAGCCGTCCGGATTGATGGTGACCACCAGCCGCTGCCGGCCGTCCAGTCCTTTTTCCGAGCAAAACGGGCAATCGGCGCTGTAGAGTGACTTTTCGAGTGAACCGCCGCTGAGATTGCTGACGTAGAACCGGTACACCGCCTCGGCATAATCGCTCATTTCTGTCTCGCAAACGGTGGTGGCATGGATCACGGCAACGTGCCGTTTTTGCCGGTCTTGATGATTGCCTGGAGATCGCTGCCGGAGATATCGTCGACAAATTTGACATGGACCGAATATTCATTCTCCATGGCCTGGTGTCCGCGCACGGCGATGATCGTTCCCAATACCGCCACCTGGCGCTCGACCGCTCCCTCCATCGGCAAAAAGACTCTGGTGCTGCGGCCAAGCAGCAGGCGGGCATTCTTCTTCTGGGAAATGCGCAGGAAGAACGACACGCCGCCGGTGGAGATGTCTGATAACTCGCCCTTGGACGCGATACCGGTATCGCGTCCCCTGCTGTCGAGCAACAGCGAGGTCACACGCCCGGACAGCCTGTGCCGTCGCGCCGCCCGGCGATCCTTGCCGCTCCGCGAAAAAAACGCTTGCAGGCTCGCCGACTTCAAGCAGAAATCATGGAGTTTCGACTCCAGCGCCGGCTGCTCTTCGCGCCATTTGAAAATGGTGTCGATGCCAAGATAGAGCACCTCGGTCCGGACCAGACAGGAGACGCTCACCGTCCAGACCGAAGCCTCGAAAACGGTATCGGCTCCGAGGATCTCGCCGCGGATCGCATTTTTGACGAGCACCTCGCCGGACGTGTCCCGATAGGAGATCCTGACCTTGCCGCTGTTGACCAGATAGAGGCCGGACTGCATGTCCCCCTGGCGAACGATAAACTGCTCGTTCTCATAGGTGATGCGCTGCAATGCATGGTAGAAGGAGGCAAACTCCTCGGTGGTAAGCACATCGTAGAGATCTGACCAGGCTTCGATCTGATCCCGGTCGATAGCGGAAATCTTTTCTTCTTCGATCAACTCCGCCGCCCGGATGATTTCGGAAAGGGCCATCGGGTCGATTTCGATCAGCCACTCCCGCAGCGCTTCCGCCTCGGAAAAGCGATGCTTGGCGACCGCCTTGGCAATGAGTTCGAGCACCGCCTCGCGGGCCAGATCTTTTTTCCCTTGGACAATCAGCTCCTTGACCTGGCTCACCCCGGGTACCTGCGACAACGTCCGTGCCAGCGCCGTATCGCCCTCGCCTTCCTCTCTCGCTCCGGGACCACCCTGAGCGAGAGAAGCGGGGGCCGGGGCGGCCGGCGGCGACGACTGGCTTCCCCGTTTGATCTCTGCGGAGAGCGCCTTCAACGCGTTCTCGGCATCAATCCAGATCTGGTTTCCCAGCTTTCGGTTGATTTTTTTGCCGCGGCTGTCGAGAAATTCGCGCAGTGCGGCCTGGACGGCCGCCGTCGGCGTCCGCGACAATGCCTTGATGATCTCATGGAGCAACGGTTCACGAACCGCCTCGGAATAATGTTCCTGATCGGCCAGCATCACGGCCAGCGGCCCGCTCGTCTCTTCGTCGGCAAATCGGTGCAGGGCCTTAACGATCTGCAGCAGCATCGATTCACTGGCGGCAGTGAGACAGTCGAGCAACACCTGCTTTCGCCGCTCGCCACTGATGGTATAGATGCAGGCAAAGGCTTCACGTTGCACCCGAAGGTCTTCGTGCCTCAGAAACGGCATAATATCGGCAACCTGCTCCGGCCCGGCCAGTTCCGCCGCCAGTTTGATCAGGTTTCGCTTCCCATACCAGGGCATCGGCTCCGGCAATTTCTCGATGATGACCGACAGGACGACCGGCCCCATCGCGGTCAACAGATCGATGATTCGCAATCGATCCTGAGGCTCTTCTTCATGCAGCAGTTGATCAACAAGAAAGACGCCGGCGGGTCGCCCCATCATGGCCAATCGCTCTCCTGCTTTGCTCTTCGCCCCGCTGCTCAGAAATTGCTGCAGCAGGCTCTGAAAGAGCGGGCGATTATACGAACGATCCTGAATGCGTCCAATCAGTGCCGGGATCGGCGGCGGTTTAACCAACTGGCCGCTGCGGATCTTGTGAAAGAGCGAAAGGATCTGATCGGCACGTTCGAAATGCCCGCGCTGACACGAAGCACCGACGATCACCTGCAGCAGAAACGCCGCTTTTTCGTAAGCCGAATCGCCCTCTTCCGATTCACGCACCCAGGAAATCAGCGCCCCTCCCATTTTCTCCAGCGACGCCCAGCGTTCCTGGGCGAACAGGACGCTGCCGACCATGACCAGGCTACGAATGAGACGGCGCCGCAGATGATCGTCACCGCCGAGCATTTCCCCCGCCATGATCTCGACGAGACGATCGGCGGTGGTTTCATTGCCTCGCCGATAATAATTCTCGATTTCCTCCGGCAGGTTAAGCAGCAGTTCCTCGCTGCGCAAACCGGCAAGATTGCCGTTGAGCAGCGCCCCGATACCCGCTTCGATTCGTTTATCGCGGCGCTCCTGTTCGCTGCTTTCCAGCAGGGAACGAGCCTTCTCCTTACCGAGATAGAGTTTGCCCTTCGGCGTTTTTGCAAGCAGCTCAACGGTTGCCGCAACGACCGCATCGTCGACGCTGCCCTTCCCCCCCGGTCCGCCGGATTGCTCGTTGAGCTCACGGAGCCGGGCCAGCGCCGCATCAAATAATTCATTGGGAGCCAGCTCGACCAGGGCACTGAAGAGCTGCCGACCAAAAGCATCGGGGTAATCCTGGCAATAAAGCCTGGTCAAAAAGAGGGCCGAGCCGGTCCGCAGAACCACTCCTGCAGCGCCGGCGGCGATCTGTTGATGCTGTGTCGGAGCAAGATGACTGCCGATTCGGCGCACGAATCGGGAAAACGCTGCCGACCGGGTCGGCAGCGGAGCGGTCCCGGCCGCGCTCAACTCCTGCAGCGCCCGGGCAATGCCGGCAACGACCAGATCGATCGCCCGCGAGGTATCCTGCAGATAGGAGGGCATGGCGGCCAGCCGCGTGGACGGATCGCGTCTGGCAAACAGGTCGTTGAGCATATCCTGCGGCACCGCAGCCGTTTCGATCGACACTTCGGTGGTTGCCTCCGTCTGCGCCGGGTCGCCCTCGGGTTCTGGAGACTCCTCGGGAAAGTAGCTGGCAAGTCCCAACTCATTGACAAAAGGGCGACCTCCTCCTTCCCGGGCAATTTTCTCTTTTCTGGCGGTAAAGACCGTCAGGATGGCACTGAAAACGGTGCGGTCAAACGTGGGTCGCAAGACGACATGCTCGAGCTTGAGCAGGGCGAGATGACGATAGATGATCATGTTTCCCAACTCTTCAGTCACCTTTTCGTCCGCCGGAAAGCCGCAAACCAGCAGGCCCTCCGGTGATTTTCCGAAACTGAGTTGGCCGACCGTCCGGGAAAAGGTCTTGATCGCCTGATATGCTTTTTCAACCGCATTGCCGACCTGCGGGGAAGCGGCAGGGTAGAGCCGGGAGGTGGTGACTGCGGTATTGAACGCCTTGAGGGCCGCCAGGGCTTCATGCTGTATGCGTTCGATATCCATTACTGGTGTTCACCCCATGCTCCGAGGATTGTTGATGTCGCTGCCTTCATGGCGATCTGGCCGTCCCCTGCTCCGCCGATTGATCGAAAGACGATCAAGCATCCTGCCGGCCGGTTCGGTGCACTCGATCGCCTGAAAAGTCTCCGCCATATTATTCACTACCACGTCAACCTTTCAAAAGTCAAGGAAAACAAATGGTTAATGACATATCCGGAAATGTGGCGGAGGTCGCTGCCCGACTTCGGAGAAGATACGTATTTATCCTTGTATCCTGGCAAGATACAATGCGAACCGGTGAGTCTTTCAAGCGTTTTCGGCCGGCCTCGGCCGGGAAGCACGTATCTCGATAATGCCGAGCTCGGCTAACAAACCGACAATTTCCGCCAGCGGCAAACCAACCACATTGGAATACGAGCCGTCGATCGCCGCCACCAGCATCCCGCCTTTCCCCTGAATACCGTAGCCGCCGGCCTTATCAAGCGGCTCCCCGGTTCGGACGTAGGCTCCGGCCAGCTCCCTGGCGAACGGGGCAAACCTGACCCTCGTTTCAACACGATCCACATGGCAAAACGGTTCCCGACTGCAGTACAGCGCGAATCCGGTCAGCACCACGTGCTCCCGGCCGGCCAGCCGGTGCAGCATCGTCAGGGCCTCATCGCTGTCACGCGGCTTACCAAGTATTTCCGAGCCGAGGACCACCGTCGTGTCGGCAGCCAGAATCCATGCCGCCCCATAGTGCTCGCCGACCAACCGGGCCTTTTCTTCAGCGATTCGGCACACATAATCGCCGGGTTTTTCGCCCGCCTTCGGTCGCTCGTCAAGGTCTGCCGGACAGATCCTGAAACACAGGCCGAGCTCCGTCAACAGGCTTTTTCTTCGCGGCGAGGCCGACGCCAGAACGAGCGGCTTGACGGTGGCAAACATGCCGCCGGCGGTCCTGTCATCATCCGGCAAATCTTCCACTAACGGGCTCATCTCTTCGTTGCAGGGTCTTGGTTGAGGTGTTCACTTTCTGCAGACAAATTGTCCGACCGCCTTACAAATCGTTCCCTCTCGTGATAAAATAGCCGAAATATCCTTGGTGAGATCCGTCTTTTTTTGACCGGATCTCCGTAACAACACATCGGCACCACAGAGCAGGAGCAGCTGATCGGCTGCCAACCTGCAAGGTTGGCCAAGGAACCATCATCTTTTCACGGAGACGCATTGATGAGCGAACCCGGAAAAATCATTACCCGTATCTGCCGGCCGCAAGAGGTTATCTTCCGGCAGGGCGATACGGGTCGGCACCTCTACCTGATTCTCAGCGGATTGGTGGAGATTTATAAAACAATCGACGGCAACCGTCAATCAATCAGCCGCCTCGGCAGTGGCGAGATCTTCGGAGAAATGGGGCTGCTGACCAGCGAACCACGCTGCGCCACCGCCACCGCCATTGAGGAAACCCGGCTGATCATGGTCGACGAGCATATCTTCCACCATGCGCTACGCAACAACAAACTGCCTATCCTCAAGCCGCTGACCAGACAATTGGCGCAGCGGTTACAGGAAACCGAGGCGATGCTGCAGGAAACTCGCTATCGGGTCAGCCAATTGGAGCGTGAGCTAACCGGTGCCCGTAGCCCACTGTCCGGCGAAGGGCGCCGAAGCGACAGCTGAATTGTTCTTCGCCAGGAGGATCGCGCTCGCCATGACCTTTTCACCCCCCGCCACCATCGCAGAGTTCGTCGCCGCCGCGCGCAAGCCGTTCAGTTATGATCTCCGGCACAATATTTACATCTGGTTCGGTCTGTTCTGGGGGATGCCCATACCGCTGGTCACCCTCCTGTACGAACTGCGTTTTCTGCGCTCGGTCGACAGCGTCGCCGCGCCGCTGGCGATTTTCGGCTCACCGCTCCAATGGTTCTTTATCCTGCATCCATTGCTGTTCGGCGCGGTTTTCGGTATTCTTGGCACAATCCGCCAGGAAAAGGAGAGCGAGCTCCGGCTTCGCCTGCGACAACTCAGAGATCTGGCCATTCACGATCAATTGACGGGATTGAAAAACCGTCGCTATTTTGCCCATATATTCCATGACGAATGTGCCAGAAATCTGCGGCGAAACGAGACGTTGTCACTTCTTTTTCTCGACATCGACCATTTCAAGAAAATAAACGACAATCATGGACACCATCAGGGAGATATCGTGCTGAGGGAATTAGGAACCTTTCTCAAACAGCAGTGCCGTCCCTACGATACCCCGGTACGCTGGGGAGGAGAGGAATTTCTGATCCTGCTCCGGGCCACCGATGAACAGAGCGCCCTGAGCTTTGCCGAGAGGATCAGAAAACAGATTGAAAACGGGATCAGCCCTGCCGTGCCGTTCGGGTTTACCGTCTCCATCGGCCTGGCTGAATACCGGGAAAACGACACGCTTGAAGCGCTCACCGACCGGGCCGACCAGGCCCTCTACCACGCCAAGCAGACCGGCCGGAACCGGGTCGTTTCCTGGAGCATGCTGCAATCCGCCGATCAGCGATGAAGCCTCCTTCCGCCATCAGAGCCGTACCGCTGATCAAAGGTGCGATCTGTGTCGCCTGGTTGCTGCTCTTTGCCCTGCTGCTCCATCGTGATTCCTTCGTCGGGACCATCAACAGTCGTGAAAGTACCGTCCTGGAGCAGGCCAGACATACCGAGTACCAGGGCATCTATTTCAATGACCGGAAAATCGGCTACGTTCAACATCACAGCACCCCGACCGGCGAAAACAACCTGGCCGTCAACCAACGGGCGGTCATGGACCTTACCATTTCCGGACAATCACATCCGATCGATCTCGATCTTCGGGCAACCATCGACCAGAACAGCCGACTGCAGGATTTTCACTTTCATTTCTCGTCGCCGTTTTACCAAATGGAGGCCGCGGGGACGGTTTCCGGTTCGATCGTGTCCTTTACCCTCGATACGGGTAACTCGATTATCGAAGACCGGATCGAGATGCCCGACCCGCCGCTGCTGTCGACTTCCCGGCGGGCCTATCTGCTGAGCCAAAATCTGGCGGTCGGCGAGAAAATCCGCGTTCCGTGGTTCGATCCGCTGTCGCTGACCGCAAAGACCTCCCTGATCGAATATCGCGGCCGGGACAAGACCCTGATCAACCAGCGCGTGTACCAATTGCACCGCTTCACCGAAGTCTTTGCCGGTGTTCGGGTCAACGTCTGGCTCGATGATGACGGAGTCGTCGTCAAGGAGGAGTCGCCGGCCGGCTTCGTTTTTATCCGGGAGCCGGAATTCAAGGCCAAGATGGTCGACGAGAGGGGCCAGGATCTGCTGGCCGGCGTGTCGATTCAAATCTCCGGGACCATGCCCGATGTGACCGGCCGCGAGGAAATGCGCTATCGTCTGAAACTGCCCGAAGGGGGGGATTTCGACCTCTCGTCCGGACGGCAAGACTTTATCGACCCGATCCTGACCATCCGCCGCGAACACCTGCCAAGCGATGATTCGGCCGCCTTTGAGCCATGCCGTGGCGCCGACCGGGAATTACAGGCCTCGCCGTATATCCAGGTCGATGCCGAAGAAATCATCGCGTTGAGCCGGGAGATTACCACCGGCCTGACCTCGCCGTTGGCACAAGCCGACGCGCTGGCCGACTGGGTCTTTGACAATCTGGAAAAACGACCGGTCATCGGCATCCCCGATGCACTGAGTACGCTGAAGGCGGGAATCGGCGACTGCAACGAACACGCCTCGTTGTTTGCCGCGCTGGCCCGGGCCGCAGGAATTCCGACGAAAATCGCTGTCGGCGTGGTCTGGCAGCACGAGGCTTTTTATTACCACGCCTGGAACGAAGTATGTGTCGGCGGGACCTGGATCAGTCTGGATACCACCACCAACCAATTACCGGCCGATCTGACTCACCTCAAGTTCGTCGAGGGGGAATTGCAGGAACAGATCCGGATCGGTGCGCTGCTCAACAACCTTGAGATCGAGCCGTTGAGCCAATGACATCGACAGCACCCCAATGAGGTCATCCATGCCCGAGGACGTCCTGGTCCTGAACCAGTTGAGCAAACAATTCGACAGCCTGACGGCCGTCAACGGCATCGACCTGCGGGTGAGCACCGGGGAGATTTTCGGTTTTCTCGGGCCCAACGGTGCCGGCAAAACCACCACCATCAAGATCATCGCCGGCCTGCTGCTGCCCACCGGCGGCAGCGCGTCGATCTGCGGTCATTCGCTGATGACCGAGTCCCGGATCTGCCGGCAATTGACCGGCTATATCCCGGACCGGCCCTATCTCTACGAAAAACTGACCGGCGCTGAATACCTGAGCTTTATCGCCAGCCTCTACCCGCACAACACCGACAGCGACCGGCAACAGGCACGGGCCGAGGAATATTTGCACCTCTTCGACTTGCAGCAGTGGCGCAACAACCTGATCGAGAGCTATTCGCACGGGATGCGCCAGAAACTGATCATGACCTCGATGCTGATGCTCGACGTGCCGCTGCTGGTCGTCGACGAACCGATGGTCGGCCTCGACCCGAAAAGCGCCAGAATCGTCAAGGAACTCTTCCGCAAAAAAGCCCGGCAGGGCACTACCATCTTTTTATCGACGCATTCGATGGAAATCGCCGAGGAACTGTGTGACCGGGTCAGCATCATCGTCAA
>CAZUJZ010000070.1:10045-14886 GCA_964620665.1 uncultured Desulfofustis sp.
CGCGGTGCCGTCACGCTGAAAACGATTCCGCTGGCGCTGCTCGGACTGGCGATCTGCGTTGCCCTGTACGTGATCAGCTGGCGGGCGGTCTCCTATTTCCACGCGCAGAGCGAGCTGGGCATCATCCTCAGCATGAAAATTTATCAGATGGCCTGGATCACCATCTTCATCATGCTCGTCTTTTCCTCGATGATCGCCGGCGTCTCAACGCTCTACCTGTCCAAGGACAACGAGATCATGGTCGCCGCCCCGATCGGCTGGGCCGAACTCTTCCGGATGCGGCTGCTGACCACGTTTTTCAACACCTCCTGGATGGTACTGATTTTCACCCTGCCCGTTTTTGCCGCCTTTGGTACCGTATTTCAGGCCGGACCGCTCTATTGGCCTCTGCTGCTGGTGACCATTCCGACCACGGCGCTGATCGCCAGCGGCAGCGCCATGCTGCTGGTGATTCTGCTGGTCTTCCTGTTCCCGGCCCGGCGGACCAAGGATATCATCTTCTATCTGACGCTGTGCTTCGGCATCCTGCTCTACCTGGTCTTCCGGCTGATGCGGCCGGAAGATTTGGTCAACCCGGAAAAATACAGCCAGTTCGTCGAGTACCTGGCAGCGGTTTCCAACCCGGCCGGCCCCTGGCTGCCGGCCGGCTGGACGGCCAACCTGCTGACCGTCTATCTGCTCGACCGGCAGATCGACTGGCTGCTCCTCGGGCTGTTGGTGTGCACCCCGCCGGTCCTCGTTTTTCTTGGAGAATGGTTGATGGAGTACCTCTTTATCGGCGGGTATTCCAAATCTCAGGAATCGTTCGGCGGATATCGCCGGTTTCGAACGCCGCGGCAGCGTAGCAGCCGATCCTGGATTTTTCGCAAGGAGCTGATTTCCTTTCTGCGGGACTCGCGGGAATGGTCGCAATTCTTTATGATCGCCGCGCTGGTGGTGGTCTATCTCTACAATTTCAAGGTGTTGCCGTTGGAATCAACCTTTGGCAGCACCTATGTGGCCAACCTGATCTCTTTTGGCAATATCGGCCTGACCGGGTTTCTGGCCGCGGCCCTTGCCGCCCGCTTCGTTTATCCGTCAATCGGCGCCGAAGGGGGCGCCTTTTATCTGATACTCAGCTCGCCGCTGTCGATCGCCCGCTTTTTCTGGTACAAATATTTCTTTTACGTGATCCCGTTCAGCTTGCTGACCGCAGTGCTGATCGTCGTCTCCAACCACCTGCTGCAAATCAGCGGCCCGATGTGGTGGATCTCACTGTTTTCGGCGCTGCTGATCTGCTGGACGGTGGTGGCCATGGCCCTCGGCTTCGGCGCCATGTATGCCGACTATCACGCCGAAAATCGTACCGCCTCGCTGGGCATCGGCGCCGTTCTCTACTTTTTCTGCGCCGCCGCCTACCTGCTGGTCGTTCTGCTGACCGGATTCTCCCCCGTCTACCGGCTGGTCAGGCGCTGGATTTTCCACCGCGGGCTGCCACTCTTCGATGCCCTGCTGACCGGAGGCTGGGTCATCGCGGCGATCCTGATCTCACTGGTGATCGGACTGATCGTCAGCCGTCGGGGTATCAAGGCGCTCCAGCCGAAATAGCACCCAGCCGGCTACTCAACAAGCCGCAGGCAGACCATCAGCCCCTGATCGCATAGCCACCATCCACCGTGATCACCTGTCCCTGCACCATATCGGCAAGATTGCTGCAGAGAAACAGGGCCACGTCGGCCACATCGTCCGGCGTGGTCAGCCGGCCGAGCGGGGTGCGGCGCAACGCGTTGTCGAGGATTTCATCACGGTTCGGGAACTTTTTCAACGCATCGGTGTCCACCGCCCCGGCGCTGACCGTATTGATCCGAAGACCGCGCGGACCGAGTTCCACGGCGAGGTGGCGAACCAGCGATTCCAGGGCCGCCTTGGAGGCGCCGACGGTGGTATAGTTCTCGATTGCCCGGGTGGAGCCGAGGCTGGAAACGGCAATGACCCTGGCTCCGGCCTGCATCAGTGGCAAACCTTTCTGGACCAGGCCGAGCAGGGCCCGGGCATTGATGTCCATGGCCCAGTTCCAGTGACGTTCGGTCAGTTCCAAGGCCGGTTTGAGCACGCCGGAAGCGGCATTGCTGACCAGGATATCCAGGGCGCCGAATTCCGTGGTAATGATTTCGAACATCGCATCAACGTCATTTTGTTTGGCAACGTTGGCCTTGACGATCAGGCAGCGGCGACCAAGCGCCTCCACCGCCGTCGCGGTATCCTGGGCGTCCTGCCGGTGCCGGACATAGTTGACGATGATGTCCACGCCGTGCTCGGCCAGACGGATGGCGATCGCCCGACCGATGCCGCGCGATCCTCCGGTCACCAGGGCTACACGCCCGGTTAGATTGAACATGGGAGTATCCTCTCTGCTCAGATGAGCTGTTTTAGTGAAGGAAAACAACCGTAGCCCGGCGGGAATCCGCCGCCACCCGGTCGACAGAGCCATTATGCGTCAGCGTCGGTCAACGCCCGGCAACTCGCCGGCCATGACAGCCGTTTTCATCCGGCACATCCGCCGGCCACCCGGCGCAACGCATTGACCAGAAAGCGCAGCGGGTTGAACGGGACCGGGGCGAGATGGACCGGCGCGACAAATCCCGAGCCGTGAAACGCTGCCGGCGCTTCGAACGGAAAGGCCAGCGTCGCCGGGTCGGAACCGGCCAGAGAGCGCCGCAGGGCAGCCGCGCAGATCGGGCAGTGCTCGGCCGTCAGTTCGAGAACGTCGATCAAGCCGTAATCAATGGCCACCGGGTTGCGACCGGCGGCCAGACAACCGAGATGAAGGCGGTCGCCGCGGGCCGGGCCCCGCCGGTGCATGACCTCGATACCGTCGACCAGGGTCAGATGCTCCGGCAGCAGGGCCACCAGGTCGAGCATCAGATCGGCAAAGCGGTGATGGCTTGGCCCGTTTTTCATATGGGCCAGGGCCTTTCTCATACCGCAGACGATACCGAACAGATTCTTGACCGCCAGGGTCACCTGCATCTGGCTGTGCGCTTTAATTTTCGGCAGGTTGACGAGCAGATCACAGGCCAGTGCTTCCTCGGCGATAGCGATGGTCACGCCATGGGCCAGTCGCACCGACCGCGGGGTGCCGAACTCGACGACCCTAATGTCGAGATCCGCAAACAACCTGCTGATTCCCTGCCGCTGCAGGACCTGGGCGGCACTGCCGAAGGACGGCGAATCACCGATGAGCAGTCGGGCGCTGCGGTCGACGAACCACTCAGCCACCGCTCGCAGGAACCGCCCATCCGTGCAGGCCAGCGGCGGTGCCAGGGCGCTGACCAGGTTCGGCTTGAGCAACACGGTTCGACCAGCCAGCGTTGCCGGCACCCGGCACGGCGGAGCACAACGATCGAAAAACTCGTGCAACGAACGCTTTTCATAGGCCGCACAACGACCGAGCAGAACCGGAATCGACTCGGCCATCACCCCTCCGCCGACCGGTCCAGACCGGCCACCCCCACCCTGTGATTAGCGGGCAAAGGAAATGGTCCGGATCCTGATAACATTTTCTTCGTTTTGAATCTCGGCGATAATTTCCTCGGCAACATCCTGCTCCATATCGATGATATTATACCCGATGCTGCCGTTGGACTCGTTCTTGAACGAACTGATGTTGATCTGATGGCTGCCGAGTACATTGGTGATATAAGCGATCATCCCCGGCACGTCACGGTTGATCACGATCAGCCTGGTGCGAACCTGATCGGCCGGAATCGTCTCGATGTTCGGGAAATTGACGCTGTTGGTAATATTGCCATACATCAGGTAATTGGCAAGTTCCCGGACCGCCATCCGGGCGCAGTTCTCCTCCGATTCGGTCGTCGACGCACCGAGGTGGGGCGTCAGCAGCACCTGCTCGTGGCCGATCAGTTTGACGCTGGGAAAATCGGCGATATAGCCGAGGAGGTGCCCACTTGCCAAGGCCTCCAGCACGGCATCTTCGTCGACGATCGGGCCGCGCGCGTAGTTGATCAACAGGGCCCCCGGTTTCATCCGGGCGATGAACTCGCGATTGACCATACTCCGGGTCTTGTCGATCAACGGGACGTGCACACTGACAATATCGGCATCACCGATGGCATCGGACAGGGTCTGGGTGATCTGCACATCGGGGAGCAGTTTGTGGATATTGGCCAGTACCGGTTTCGGGTCGAACCCCTTGACCTTCATGTACCGATGGATCCCGCCGTTGGCCAGTCTGACGCCGATCTGGCCGAGACCGATGACGGCCAGGGTCCTGCCGGCGATCTCCACCCCGCGAAAGGCGGCTTTCCGGCGTTCCACTTCTTTGGCGACCTTGTCCGCCTCGATTTCGGCCAGCGATTGACAAAAGGAAATCCCCTTGTAGATGTTGCGCTGCCAGACGCCGATCATCGGAAAGACCAGATCGACCACGGCATTGGCATTGGCGCCCGGGGTATTGAAGACGCAGACACCCCGTTCGGTCGCCTTGGCCACCGTGATATTGTTGACACCGGCTCCGGCCCGGGCCACTGCCAGCAGCGATGGGTAATCGTCGGTGTCGACCGGCGAGCTGCGGACCAGGATACCGTGCGGATCCGTCTCGTCGTCGCTGACGACACAGTGCTGACCGAACTGGGCGAGGCCCTTCCGGGCGATGGCATTGATTTTCCTGATACGATATATGCTCACGAAAAGCTCCTTATGGTAACGAATTGGTAAGTGCGCCGCCGTGTGAAGGCGGATGTCGAACCCTACAATATAACCCCCATGGCCGGAAGTCACAACGAACAATGAAAAGCGGCATCGTGGTCGGACGGCCTGGCCGGTCCTGCCCGGAGAGCTGA
>CAZUJZ010000071.1:0-14855 GCA_964620665.1 uncultured Desulfofustis sp.
GTATGAATCGTTCTGGACAGATGAGGCACTAAACATGTATGCAATCATAAGAACCGGTGGAAAACAATATCAGGTTGCCGCCGGGGAACAGGTGAGGGTTGAAAAGCTCGAAGGCAACGTCGGCGATACTGTGGAGCTTGAAGATGTCTTGCTGGTTGCCGATGGCGACAATATTGTTGTCGGCCAACCCGTTGTCGATGGCGCCAAGGTGGTTGCGACCATCGCCGAGCAAGGGAAAGATAAAAAAATAAGAGTCTTTAAAAAGAAACGCAGAAAAGGCTATCGTCTCACCAAGGGACATCGTCAGGCCTTCACAGCGTTGAAGATTGCGGAAATAAACCGGTAAGTAAACGGAGCAGCCTACGGGGTTCCACTCGACAGCGATAGGGAGTGAGTCATGGCTCATAAAAAGGCAGGCGGCAGTTCGAGAAACGGCCGCGACAGCAGCGGGCAGCGGCGCGGTGTCAAAAAATTCGGCGGAGAGTCGGTCAGGGCCGGCAATATCATTGTTCGGCAACTCGGTACCAAGATCCATCCCGGAACCAATGTCGGGTGTGGCAGGGATTACACGTTGTTCGCCAAAGTCGATGGGATTGTCACCTTTGAAGAATTCGGTAAGGATCGAAAGCGGGTCTGTGTCTATCCGGCTGCATAGCGGAGGACGATAGGATAGAGAGAACGGTACCCGCTCCTCTTTTTCTTTTTTGACTCGATCATCGCGACAGGCGGTGGTCGAGTTTTTTTTTAGGGGAAACCCGTTTGTCGTTTCTCGTCAATATCAGCGAACGGGCTGCAATGCCCCGCTCAACACACTTTTTGGGGCCGGTCGGGCACACAGATAACCATGTCTTTCGTCGATGAAGCAACATTTCACATAAAGGCCGGAGACGGCGGCAACGGCTGCGTCAGTTTCCGGCGTGAAAAGTATGTGCCGAAAGGCGGTCCGAATGGTGGCGATGGCGGGCGCGGCGGGGCTGTCATCATCAGGGCATCTCGAGAATTACATTCCCTGATCGACTTTCGCTATCGCAGCCATTTCAAGGCGGAGCGCGGGCAACACGGGCAGGGAAAAGACAAACACGGGGCCAAAGGCAGCGATTGCCTCATCACTGTGCCGCTCGGTTCGGTAATCATGGATAACGAGACCAAGGAAATCCTGGCCGATCTGACGGAGCACGGCCAGGAGCTTGTCGCCGGGGAGGGAGGCAAGGGCGGGTTGGGCAACATACATTTTGCCAGCGGTGCCAATCGGACACCCCGTTTTGCCACGAAAGGCGGCATCGGCGAGGAGCGATGGCTGCGCATCGAGCTGAAATTGCTCGCCGATGTCGGTCTGGTTGGTTTTCCCAATGCCGGTAAATCAAGTCTGCTGGCCAGGCTCTCCGCAGCCAATCCGAAGGTGGCCGATTATCCGTTCACCACGCTGGAGCCGCAGCTTGGCGTGCTCCAGCAACGTTTCGGCGAGCCTTATATCATTGCCGACATCCCCGGCCTGATTGAAGGCGCGCATCAGGGTGTCGGTCTCGGGCATTCGTTTCTCAGGCATCTCGAGCGAACGAAGGTGATCGTCCATGTGCTCGATATTTCCACGGACGGCTACCGCCGGGATTTTCAGATCATCGAGCAGGAGATTGGTGCCTATCAGGCCAGTATGGCAGATCGGGTCAAATGCGTCGTGCTCAATAAAATCGATCTCGTCGATCCGGAGATGGTTGGCGAGATCGTCGACGAGTTTGCCCGGCAGGGCTATCGGGTCAACAGGGTTTCCGCGTTAACCGGAGACGGGATCGGGGATCTGAAAAAGACCCTGATAGAAATACTTGAAGGACCCGCAGAAGAGACCGAGCATCAGGTGGACGAGTAGACGAGGCGCGGTATGATTTCAATGGAAGAAGGTCTCTATCTGCGGCAGACGCTTTTTGATAAGGCGCAGCGGATTGTCGTCAAAGTCGGCAGTGCCGTGCTCACCGGTGAAAACGGTCTGGATCCGGTCGTGATCGGCAATATTGCCCGCGATCTGTCGTTTCTCCACAATACCGGGCGCGAGGTGATTCTCGTCAGTTCCGGGGCGGTCGCCGCGGGTCGGAAGAAGATCGCGATCGATAACGGCATGGTGCTCGGGTTGAAAGAGAAGCAGGCCCTGGCAGCTATCGGTCAGTCGAGCCTGATGCAGGCTTATGATGCGGCTTTCAGCGCGTTTGGCAAAAATAGTGCCCAGGTATTGTTGACTCACAGTGATCTGGCCAAGCGAGATCGCTATCTCAATGTCCGTAACACCCTGTTCACGCTGATGAAATGGGGTGCAATTCCGATCATTAACGAAAACGATACGGTATCGGTACAGGAGCTGCGCTTCGGTGATAACGATACCCTCGGAGCCCATATCTGTAACCTGATCGAAGCGGACATGTTCATTTGCCTGACCGATGTTCTCGGCCTCTATACCGGTGATCCTGCCGCCGATCCTCAGGCTCGCCCGCTCTATACCGTTGTTGAGATCACCGCCGAGATCGAGCAGATGGTGGGCCATGTCAAAAGTTCGCTCGGGACCGGCGGTATGCAGTCGAAACTCAATGCAGCCGGAATCGTAGCCTCCGGGGGAGGCAGTTCGTTCATCGGTCCGGGGCGGCAGCATGACATCCTGCGCCGGCTTTTCAGCGGCGAGCTGATCGGCACGTTTTTCCTGCCGAAAAAGGAGCGTATCAACAGCAGAAAGCGCTGGATCGCCTCGGTACTCAAGCCGCACGGAGCGCTCGTGCTCGACGATGGCGCCTGCCGGGCGCTCCTGGAGCGAGGCAAGAGTCTGCTGCCCTCGGGAATTGTCGAGGTGGTCGGCGAATTCGACGTCGGTGATGCGGTGCATTGTCGTAACGGACGAGGCGAGGCGATTGCCGTTGGACTGATCAATTACGGGGCTGCGGAAATCGGACGGATCATGGGCTGCCATTCCAGCCGGATTGAAAGCATTCTCGGTTACCACGACAGCGAAGAGGTGATGCACCGGGACAACATCGTCCTTCTTCGTCCTCGAAAAGAGCAGTCGCAGGGGTAAAAGGACGGGTCTACAGCATTGGCTGTTGGACCGGGCTGTTGAAACGGGGTGTTGGAACGGTTTAGTGGAACGGGGTAGTGGAAGAGGGTATTGGAAGGTGGTACTGGAACAGGGCGGTGAAACGGGGCAAAGGAACAGGGGTCTTGGAGTGGGGTTGCACGTTTTGCCTGCCGGCGGTACCCTGAACTTTCACCGGTGTTCACAAACGGGTGTCACCGGAAACCAGCTGATGCCAAACAATCGACAGCGGTCCGAGACATGCCGGTGATCTCGATGGTCGCTGAGCAGGAGATCATCCATGAACCACGCGGAAATCGACAAGACCATTGCGGACATGGCCGAGCGGGCCCGGAGCGCCTCGAGGCATCTGGCAATTCTCGATACAAAGACCAAAAACGCAATCGTGAAACGCGTTGCCGACCAGCTTCGGTCGCGGACAGCTCAGATCCAGGAAGAAAACGAGAAAGACCTGGAAGACGGCAGGCGTAAAGGACTTTCCGCTGCGATGCTCGATCGACTCTCTCTGACTGAGCGGGTTATCGACTCGATGCGCAGCGGTCTGCAGGAAATTATCGAATTGGCCGATCCCGTCGGTCAGGTCGAGCAGCTGCGCAAACGACCGAACGGCCTGTTGGTCGGCAGGATGCGCGTACCGCTCGGCGTCATCGGTATGATCTACGAATCACGACCGAATGTGACCGTCGATGCCGCTGCTCTGTGCCTGAAAGCAGGTAATAGTGTGATTTTGCGGGGAGGTTCCGAAGCCGTGCGCTCCAACCTGATTCTTGCCGAGATTCTCCGGGAAGGTGTGGCGGATAACGGTGTCGATCCGGACGTGGTGCAGGTCGTACCGACCGTCGACCGGCATGCCGTATTGGCGCTGCTGGGACAGGAAGACACGGTCGATCTGATTATTCCGCGGGGCGGTGAGACGCTGATCCGCTTTGTCACCGAACACTCGCGAATTCCGGTGTTGAAGCACTACAAAGGAGTTTGTCATATTTTTGTCGATCAGGATGCAGATCTTGACAAGGCGACACCGATTATCGTCAACAGCAAAGTACAGCGACCCGGCGTCTGTAATGCCCTTGAAGGGCTGCTGGTGCATCGCCGCATCGCCGAGCGTTACCTGCCGGGCATCTGCGCGGAACTGGCGGCGGCCGGAGTACGGCTGCTCGGCTGTGCCGATACCGTTTCGCTCTGTCCGCAGGCGGTCCCGGCACAAGACGATGAGTGGGGCAGCGAATTTCTTGATCTGCGTCTGTGTGTCAAGGTCGTCGATTCGCCGGCAGAGGCGATGGATTATATCGCCCGTTACGGATCCAAGCATACCGAATCGATCATTACCGAGAATTACAGCACCGCCAACTTGTTTGTCAGCAGCGTCGATGCCTCCGCCGTAATGGTCAACTCCTCGACTCGGTTCAATGACGGTGGGCAACTCGGGCTTGGCGCGGAAATCGGCATCAGCACGACAAAACTGCACGCCTACGGTCCGATGGGACTGGAGGAGTTGACGACACGCAAGTTCGTCGTCTACGGTGCTGGCCAGGTTCGTCCCTGATGCAAACCGTCGGACTGCTCGGGGGAACGTTCGATCCGGTTCATAACGGACACGTGCAACTTGCCGAGGCGGCCTTGTCCCGCACTGCTCTGGACAAGGTCCTGTTCATCCCGGCGGCCGCCCCGCCGCACAAGACGGGCAGCTCCCTGTGTGCCATCGGGCACCGGCTGGAAATGGTACGCCGGGCCATCGGTTCGTTGCCGCGATGCGAGGTGTCCGAGCGTGAGGCGTCGTCCGGAGGACCCTCCTATACCATCGACACGCTGCTGAGCCTCCGTGCCGACAATGGCGGGATCACAAACTATGTGTTCATCCTCGGGGGCGATGCCTTTCTTGAAATCGAAACCTGGCACCGTTGGCCGGAACTGCTCGCTTCAACCGATTTTATTGTCGTCGTTCGCCGCGGTGTTTCGCCCCGGGAACTTCGGACTCTGCTCAATCACCACGGTTATCGGACACGATCGGAAACGGTGGAAGGCCACTACCGTGGTCGGAGCGGTACAAGTGTCTGGGTGATGGACGTACCGATCGATGATATCTCGTCCACCGACATCAGACGCCGGATAGCCGAAAACGAACCATGGCGCCACCTGGTACCGGCGGGCGTCGCCGACTATATCGACGAGCATCGTCTCTACCGGCAGCACTGAGCGCGGGGCCGGTCAGGCACTCGCCTGCGGAGTGTGCGGTGAAGACGATGATTTTTTCCAGACGATCCAGATTCGTCATTACATTCGGTCTTTGCATTATCGGCGAATGGGTTTATGATGGCCTGGCCAGGGGCGGCTTTTGCCAAAAAAGAATAGACATTATTGACAAAAAACAGAGGTCATGGCAGGCAAGACGAAGATCATCTCAGCCCACAAACCGATCAGGGTGCTGATCGTCGATGACTCGCTGGTATTCAGGAGGATACTGCGTGACGTGTTTGACAAGACCAACAGCGTGAAAATCATCGGCGAGGCAACGAACGGTATTGAAGCGCTGGACATGGTTCTCAAGCTGGATCCTGATGTTATTATCATGGACATGGAGATGCCGCTGATGGACGGCATGACCTCTCTGCAGCACCTGATGATACACAAACCGACGCCGACTATCATGTTTTCCAGCCTGACCCAGGAGGGCACGGCGCGCAGTTTCGACGCGATCAAGAACGGTGCGGTTGACTTTGTCTGTAAAGACTCTTTTTTCCACAATCATGATCTCGCCGGTTTTCAGAAGCTTATCGTACACCGCATCATTTACGCTTCCCGGGTTCAGGTGCGCTCGGTAGAACCCGTCGTTACCTCCAAAGACGATATTCCTCCCACCGCCCCCAAAGCGAGTGACATCATTTTCTGCGAGGAGTGCGGAACCCGTAACATTATCGACGAAGAGCAGCGACGTGAGCAGGTCGATCTGCGCTGCCGGCAATGCGGGGATGTGCTCGAGGTCAACCTGATCAGCAAATACCGTCGCATCACGTGTCTTTCCGTGATCGGAGCCGGTCAAGGCGGTTACAGCAACCTGCTGCGGATCATCCCGAACATCACCGAAGATATCGGCGGGGCGATTATCGTTGTGCTCTACGCCGAGAGCAGCCATATCGATGCCTTTACCGATTATCTCGATGCGGTCAGCAACATCAGAGTCGTCCGCATGGCAGACGGCCTGAGCGTGGAAGGCGGAACGTGCTATATCGCCGCCGCGGTCGATCATTTCTATCTGAAACCATACAGCGCCCACTATACGATCCGGCAGACCACGGCCAAACCCGGTTACGGCCCGTTCGATCTGGTGATGCACTCGGCCGCCTCGATTTTCAAAAACCGGGTCGCCGGGGTGATCCTGTCCGGCAGCGAACTTGACGGCGAGAAAGGGATCAACGCCATCAAGAAAAACAGCGGCCTGTCCGTGGTATTGAATTCGGCCAGTTGTCTGTGCAAGGAAATGGGCGAAAATATCCTGCGCAAATGCATGGTGGACAGAATTTTTGATGAAAAGGACATCGCCGGCTGTCTGGCGCAGTTGCACGAGGCTGCCAACGGAGAAGCCACAAACGCCTGAGGCGACCCGGCGAGCGGAGGCGGCGAGCCGAGGAGCACGGCACTGATCCGTGCCGCACCAATGAAGGAGAATGACGCGTGCTCTGGGAAGAACAGGTGCCGCTACTGCGGCAGGGACTTCATCGGGAATTGGTGCGAAAAGCCTATACGACGGCGCCGGACAAAACGGTTTACCCCCCGCGTGAGCAGGTGTTCAACGCGATGCGGGCCACGCCGTTCGAGCAGGTACGGGTCGTGATCATCGGCCAGGACCCGTATATCAATGAGCATCGAGAACTCGGTCCCGAGGCGCATGGACTCTGTTTCTCCGTTCGCGAAGGAATCCCGGTGCCGCCGTCATTGAAAAATATCTTCAAGGAAATAGACGACAGTCTGCACGGCGGCCGTCAGCGCCGGGTCAGTACCGACCTGACCAGATGGGCTCGGCAGGGAGTCCTGCTGCTCAATGCCAGCCTGACGGTTGAAGCCGGCAGGTCGAATTCCCATGCGTCCCTGGGCTGGCATGTTATCACCGATGACATCATCAAGACCATTTCCAACGAGCATGAACACGTCGTCTTCATGCTCTGGGGAGCTTTTGCCCAGAAAAAGACGGAGTTGATCGATCTCACCAAACACCTGGTGCTCAAGACCAGCCACCCCTCGCCGCTCTCGGCTCACAAGGGTTTTCTCGGTTCCGGTGTTTTCCTCAAATGCAACCGCTATCTGAAGAAGAACGGCTATCCGGAAATTGACTGGTAGACACGGATCGGTGCTTTACAACACCGTTCTGATAATATCTTTCTTGCCGACGATGCCGACCATCTGACCCGATTCATTGAGTACCGGCAGGGTGTGGATCTTCTTCTCGGTCATCAGCGTGGCAATCTCGTCGAGCGGTGTTTCCGGAGAAATGGAGGTTACCGGCGAGCTGAAGATATCCTCAACGGTGGTCCCGGCGATCTTTTTCAGTTCCCGATCCATTTTTTCGGGAGAGTCGAGAAAAAAGAACGAATCGAGAATGGTAATGAACGGCGGTACGCTGGGGCGCTTGTTCTGGAAGACCAAGTCACTTTCGGTAACGATGCCGATGACTTTGTCCTGGTCGTCGACCACCGGAACACCGCTGATATGATTTTCCGTGAAAATTCTAGCGACGTCCCTGACCGGTGTGTCGGTCCGTACGGTAATGACCGTGGAGGTCATGATGTCTTTGGCGTGTTTCATGATACGTGGTCGATGAGTTGTTTGAGACACCTCGGCAGGTTGCAGGCAAGGTCCGAGGCAGTGAAGCCGTGTCCTGTTTCGGCGTATAATCCGTCACCGGCCATTCCGTGCAGGTAAACGCCGGCAGCGGCGGCAATGGTCGGAGAGACGTCCTGGCAGAGCAACGCCCCGATAATGCCGCTCAGCACGTCGCCCATGCCGCCGGCAGCCATGCCGGGATTACCGGAGGTGTTGATCAGCACCTGTTCGTGATCGGTGATCACCAGGGTTCCGGCCCCTTTTAAAATAACGACGAGTTCCCGACCCTTTTTCTTGAAACGATGATAGCAGATTTTGCCCGCATCGAGTCTGTTTTCCTGCACCTCGGCGGCGGTTCGTTCGATGAGACGAGCCATTTCTCCCGGATGGGGAGTCAGAATCCGGGGGCCGGCCGGCGATCTCAATTGTTCCACATGGCGGGCCAGGATATTGAGCGCATCGGCATCGACGACCATCGGTTGTTTAACGCTGTGATAGAGATAGAGAACGAGTTCGGCGGTACGTGTATCGGTGCCGAGTCCCGGACCGATCACCACGGCCGTTTTGTCGTCGAGGTGCTTAAGAATAGTGGCCAGGTCGGAGACGTTGAGTACCGAAGACGAAGTGGGAAGCGGCACCGTCATCGCTTCGGTCAAGCTGGTCTCGAAAATCGTGTTGAGATCGTAGGGGACGCAGAGACTGACCAGGCCGCAGCCGCTACGCTGAGCTCCGCGGGCGGCGAGGATGGCGGCGCCGGTTTTGCCGGCCGATCCGGCCAGAATCAGGAGGTGACCGTAGCTGCCCTTGTGGGTATTGGCCTGCCGTTTCAGACTGTGCAGCCAGCCGGAAGCGGTTTCGGCAGTAATCAGCGAGGTGGCGATGGTGTTCTTGGCGATCACCTCCGGCGGAATGCCGATATCGATAACATGGAGGCTGCCGGTGACAGCGGAACTGCCCTGCATCACCTGGCCGGGTTTGGCGCAACCGAAGGTTGCGGTCATTGTCGCGGTGACGCATCTGCCGAAAATCTTGCCGGTATCGGAATCGAGACCAGACGGTGTGTCAACCGCCACCACCGGCGTGTGGGTGGCAAAGCTGCGGCCGTTTATCAGATCGATGGTGTCGGCAAAATGGCCGGTGATATCCCTGGCCAGCCCGGTGCCGAAGATAGCGTCGATGATAGCGCAGCACGGCTTACCACGGGATTCGATCTGTTTAAACAGGACCGGAATGGTTTTGACTCTGGTTGCCGAATCGATGACGTGAAAGGGGAGTTTGAGTTTCTGGACGACTGCCAGGTTGACGGCCGCATCGCCGCTCAGCGAGTCGGGGTTGACCAGAAAGAAAAAAACCGGTTCACACCCTCGCTGGTGCAGATGCCTGCCGATGACCAGACCGTCGCCGCCATTGTTGCCGGGGCCGATAAAAATCAGGGCAAACGTACCGGACAGGGAACCGAAATGTTCTTCCATCAATCGAACGGTTCCAGTCCCGGCATTTTCCATGAGGACGACGCCGGGAATACCGAATTCTTCGATTGCACACCGATCGATCGCTCTCATTTCCTCGGAGCCGGGAAGTTTCATGGTCAGATTCCTCCTTTGCACAGAAATGACGATCAGCTTTGCTGCTGATCGTTGGTAGTGGTGTCGGAAGCGGGCATCAATGTTTTGCAGAAACGACAGGGTTCAAAGCCCGCCTGCAAGGCTACTCTTACATCTTTAAATTCAATTGAACAATTTTTGCAATAATAATAGTCACATTCCGGAAAATGAAAGACCCTGCTCTTGACGTTGCCGCGCAGTTTGGTCTTTTTCGGCAGGAGCGGGTTGTTTTGCTCGGCTCCCGGAGATCCGGCTGTGCCTTTTGTGGAGGCCGGGCGAATCAGCACAAAAAGATGATGTGCGAGCTGTGCCGAACCAACCCCGATCGAGTCGACGATACGGTGAACGGACCCGGGAACAAGCGGTTTTTCATGGGCGATCCGGTAAATGGAGAACAGGGCCAGCAGAAAGAAACAGGCATTGGGTATCCACATGACCAGCGGGATCGACAGTGTGCTGTCGACCGAAATAGTCCGGGACATGGAAAACATCAGATAGTAGACGATATACAGCGCCAGGCCGAAGGGGACACCGATGGCCCGCCTGCCCGGTCCGGCCTGCAATCCCAGTGGCATGCCAAGGAGGCACAGAAAGAAACAGCCCACCGGCAGCACAAGGCGCTTGTGAAATTCGGTCAGGTAGGATCGCCCCTGTTCGGAATCAAGACCGACGTCGGCGGCCTGCTGATGCAATTGTGTCATATTCATCGTGCCGCGGGTCTTGGTGCCGGGGGGGCGGGCGTGTGGCTGGACCGGAATATTGATCACATAGGTATCGAAGGAGACGGTCTGGGCATTGCTCTCTTCCGGAATATGCATGCTGCCCTCGCGCAGAACGAGGGTTACCTGCATGCGATCCATGTTGGACACCATGGAACCGGAGCGGGCCATGGTAATGGCGGGAATGGAACGATCGCGCATATCAGATACCCAGACGTTTCGCCATTGTCCACTCTGATGGTCGATCGAATCGATATAGACGACCAGATCACCGAGCGCCTCGGTAAAGGCTCGTTCCTTGATGCCCTTGTCGATCTTTTCCTTGGCGAGTTGATACATCATCTGCTGCATTGCCGAGTCACCGGCCGGTATCAGCTTGATGGAAAAATATGATGTGATCAATGCGACGCTGAGTGACACGAGAATAAGCGGCGGCAGGACGTGGTAGAGGCCGATACCGCTTGCCTTGAAGGCAAGGATTTCCGAGTCGTTGGCAAGCCGCGAAAAACCGATCGTCACGCCGAGCATGGCCGCCATCGGAATCGAATAGAGGAACATGTTTGGAAAGAGATAGGAAAACAGCCTGACGAAATCGGCAAAACCGATCTCGAGTTCGAGAACGACGTCGAGAAAGGGGATCAGCTTGACCAGGAAAAAAACGCCGTTCATGATCACGAAACTGGCAAAAAACGGGGCCAGCATCTCGGTTGCCAGGTAGCTGTAGTAGAGGAGCGGCAGCCGGTTTTTTCGCGATGATTCAGACATGGCGGCGTATCGATCGCTCCGGAAAATGGTCGTGGCTGGGAGGCCGGCTTCGGTGGTGCGGACGGATCGTCGCCACTCTATTGAAAACGTGCGTCCTGCAGCGGGCCTTCGATGTTGACGTCGATCCAGTGCTGGTCCCACCATTCGACCGGTGTCACGAAAATGCCGTTGACCAGCATCGAAAAGTGCAGATGATCGCCGCCGGCCATGCCGCTGGTGCCGGTTCTCCCGATGGCTGTGCCCGCTTCAGCGGTGTCGCCTACGGAGACGTTGATCTGGCTGAGGTGCGAGTAGAGGCTAAACAGGCCCTGGCCGTGGTCAAGCATTACCATGTTGCCGTAAATACCGAGATAATCGGCATGAACGACCACGCCGGTGGCGGCGGCTCGAATCTCTGCCTGTCTGGTTGAGGCGATGTCGATGCCGAGATGAACCTGCTGGTCGATGGCCTCTCCGTTGTAATAGTATGTGCGATGATCGGCGAAGCCGGCCCGCGAACTGCCCGGCATCCTGGTAAAATGACCGCGCCACAGTCGTTTCGTCTGCGGGTTGGCGCACAGTTCTGAAATTGTTTTATTGTTTCGGTTTCTGATGTCGGTGTTGAGGAAAAGATATTGCTCGAGCAGGCTGCCCGTCATTTCCGGATAATGGTGCTGAAATTCCGGAATCTTGGACTCGAGAAACCGATCGTTGATGGTGATCCGGTCCTCTTTGAAGGAGGCCGCTTTGACGGTAGTGGAAAACGGCAGACTCGATTGATTGCCGGCCGGATCTTTTGCGACCACCCGGGCGCCGGTGATGTCGATAGCATCGTAGGGCAGTGCGAACAGCGCGACAGAGGTGTCGCTGCCGCCGTCGTCGGCGGGAAATCCGGGATGAAAGACATCGTTGATGATGACGCCGCTCGTGGCGGCCTCGTCGTCGTTGCGATAGATGATGAGGCCGGAGCCGCCCGGACTGACATAACGATCGCTGTAGAGGATGCTGATCTTTGGAGCGGTTGTGTCGATGATCAGCTCACGTGCAACGGTGACCGAATTGCCGCGGAAAAAGTTGCGGCTTGAATAGTCGGCACCGGTCACGGTCAGGGTGGCCGGGCCGTCGACAAATCCCTGCTGTGCCGGTTCGACGTTTATCTGCGCCTGCTTTTCAGCAACCCCGATCAGACCGGTATAGCCGAGACGGGGATAGGATTCGCTGAACAGCTCTTTTTCCACCGTTCCCTGGCTGAGCGTTACCCGGAGCTGCCGCAGACCGCTTTCATCGTCTTCGGCGGCGATACTGATCGTGCCTGAGGTGCCGAGGTGTGAGGCCGGTGCCTCGATGGCGATCGTCGGCGGGTCGCCTTCAAAAAAGAGCAGAAAGCCGGCAACCAGCCCACCGCCCAAGAGGAGCAGCAGGATGAGCAGCAGCGGTGCCGATGTCGATTTTCGTTTCGAACTGAGCGTCGCCATGTGTTACCCCCAAAAAACAGCGACTAGCGCTGCCAGATGATCTCGTATTTTTCGATGTGCAGTTCTTTGGCCTGAGCGATTATCAGACGCTTGCCGGTATCCGCTTCCAATTGGTTCACGGTCGGTTCTTCTTCTTTGAGCAGCATGTCGGCAATGCGCGGATGAACCCGCACGGTGACGGTGGAGCCGCCGGTATGGCCGGAAGTTCTGCTGATTTTCCGAAATATTTCGTAACAGATGGTGCGGCGTGATTTCAAAACGCCCTCGCCGCCGCAATAGTGACACGGCTCGCACATCATCTGGTTGAGGTTTTCGCTGTGTCGTTTCCTGGTCATTTGCACCAGGCCGAATTCCGATAATTTAAGGATATTGATGCGGCTCTTGTCTTTTTTTACCGCCTCGCGGAAGAAATTAAACAACTCATCGCGATGAGGCTCTCCTTCCATGTCTATGAAATCAATGATAATGATACCGCCGATATTGCGTAGCCGCAGCTGGTAGGCGATCTCCTTGGCCGCTTCCATATTGGTCTTGAAAATCGTCTCGTGCAGGTCGTCTTTGCCGACGAACCGGCCGGTATTGACATCGATGACGGTGAGCGCCTCGGTGTTTTCAATGATGATATAACCGCCGGAACGAAGCCACACCTTTTTCTCCAGGGCTTTACTGATCTCCGCATCGATGCCGTAGGCTTCGAACAACGGCAGGTCGCCACGATACAGAGAGATCTTGTTTTTCAACTGGGGGGTGAAGGTGTTGACAAAATGCATCAATTTCTCGTAGGACTTCTCGTTGTCGATAATCAGGTAATCGACATCGCTGGTGAACAGATCGCGGACAGAACGCAAGGTAATGTCGAGGTCTTCGTAGAGCAGAAACGGAACGGTGGCCTTGGGCCGTTGATCCTGGATCTCTTCCCAGAGCAGCATCAAGAACTCCATGTCTGCCTCGAGATCCTCTCGAGTGGCGTGCTCGGCCACGGTTCGGGCGATAAAACCGACATCTTTCGGTCGCAGATCCTCGATCAGCTCCCGCATTGCGGTGCGTGTGGGTTCGTCTTCAATCTTCCGGGAGATACCGATATGATCGGTCTGGGGGATAAAGACCAGGTTGCGGCCGGGCAGGGTGATCTGGCAGGTGAGTCGGGCACCCTTGGTACCGATCGGATCCTTGCTCACCTGGACCATGATTTCTTGACCTTCCTTGAGCAGATCTTCAATGTTGTGGGTTGGACTGCCGCGGCGTTCGGAACGAATCGGTTCGGCGACATCGGGAAGTCCAGACGGCTCGAGCTCGGCGGTACGTTGTTCGATTTCCGATTCCGGAATAAAGACGTCGTCAACGTAAAGGAAACCGGTTCGCTCCAGGCCGATATCGACGAAAGCCGCCTGCATGCCGGGCAATACGCGGACCACCCGGCCCAGGTAGATATTGCCCATCAGGCCTTTCTCGGTCGGCCGCTGGAGGTGGAATTCGGTTAGATTGCCGTTTTCCACAAGAGCGATTCGCACTTCATATCGCCTTGAATTTATCAGTATTTCAGTCGTCATTGAGGTGATTTATCAACGTCAGGTAAACCTGGAGGAGGAGATCACTTCCAGCCGGGAGAGTGCACATACAGGTTGCGTTCGGCAACGGTACGCTCAGCGGTAGCAAGCGGTAAGATCTACCATGAGCCGTGGTTACCTGTTATATTATATAACAAAACGGTTACTATACAATATTTTGCAGAATATGTGCACCTTCTCTTGACCATTGCGTAAAAAAAAGAATGAAACAGAGCAGCATCGACAAAATTTCGGTTATCATCCCGACCTATAACCGTGCCGCGCTGCTCGCCGGAGCAGTGCGCTCGGTTCTGGCACAGACGCTGCCGCCGGCGGAGATCCTGGTGGTCGACGATGGTTCGTCGGACGACACCGATGAGCAGGTCGCCTCACTGGCGCGAGAGACGGCGACCACCAACCTTTTCTATCTGCGTCAACCCCGTCGAGGACCGGCGGCGGCGCGCAATTATGGGATCGCCGGGAGTTCGTTCGACGTGTTGGCCTTTCTCGACTCGGACGATCGCTGGGAGCCGCGCAAGCTTGAACTACAGGCGCTCGCCATGCGGTCGTCGCCGGATACGCTGGTATCGCATACCAGGGAGTTGTGGTATCGCCGGGGCCGGTTCCTCAATCAGAAGAAACGACATCGGCCACCGCACGGTGCCATTTTCCAGCAGTGTTTGCCTCTGTGTTGTGTCGGCATGTCAACGGTGATGGTCCGCAGGGCCCTGTTTCAGCAATTCGGCATGTTTGATGAGACGCTTGCCTGTTGTGAGGACTACGATTTCTGGCTGCGGGTTGCGGTCAGCCAGCCCTTTTTACTGGTGGAGCAGCCGCTGACCATCAAGCACGGCGGCCGGCCCGATCAGGTCTCGGTC
>CAZUJZ010000072.1:0-14725 GCA_964620665.1 uncultured Desulfofustis sp.
GATTCAACTAGAGCTTTTCCGGTGCTCGCCGGCTTGCCAGTGGTTGGAGCAGCAGAATCAACCCGAGACTGACAACGCTCAGCACGGTGATGGTGATAAAGACCGTGGCATAGCTTCCGGTCAAGTCAAAGATCCGGCCGGCGACAATCGGGCCGAGGGCGCCGCCGACCGTCCCGGCAAAAACAACGATGCCGAAGAGAGCGCCGTGGGTGACGATGCCGAAGATTTCCGCGACCAGTGGTGAAATAGCGGTAAAGAAGCTGCCGTGGGCCAGGCCGTAGATGCCGGCGAAGCAGTAGAGCATCCACAGCGAATCGGCCGCTTGCAGCCAGAGCAGGCTGGCGGTCAACACCAAGTAACAGATGATCAGCACCGTTTTGCTGCCGATCCTGTCGATGGCAACGCCGCTGCAGAACCTGCCCAGCATACTGATTGCGCCGATCGTTGACAGCACGCCGGCGGCATGGGTGGTGGAGAGGCCGATATCGCCGGCATGGGGCACGATGTGGACGAGGATGACCAGCAGACAGAAGACGGTCGATACGGACGCGCTGCAGATGATCAGCATCTGCGGGGTCCGCATCGCTGCGGCGGCGTCAATGCCGGTGGGCGCCGGCCCCGGTTCGGCTGCGACCGCCAACGCGTCCGGGTGGCGCGGCGAAGCGGCAGACGCCGGATCCCGCCGGAGAACCTGGGCGATCAGCAGCAGCAGTACAAGCACCGAGGAGCCGATGATCAGGTAGGTGGTGCGCCAGCCGTACAGAGCGATCAGGACGCCGGCCAGAAAAGGGATGGAGAATTGCCCGGCGCCGGTACCGACCTTGACGATCCCGGTCACCAGGCCTCGGGAGCGCACAAACCAGCGGGCCGTGGTCGTCAAGGCGATCACATCGACGGCACCGAGTCCGATCCCGAAAATAATGCCGAACACACAATAGAGCTGCCAGATCTCCTGGACCCGGGACATGGCCATGCAGCCGATACCGAGCAGCACGGCGGCGATGCTCATCAACTGCCGGGGACCGTAACGGTCGAGGAGTCTGCCGATAAGGATGGCAAAGGCCCCGCTGGTGATAAAGGCGAAGGAAGACGCCCCGGAAATGACGGCCCGGGGCCACTGGAATTCGTCGGCCAGAGGGGTGAAGAAGACGCCGTAACTGACGTAGGTGCCGATGCCGATGGCCTGGATCATGAAGCAGGCGCCGGCAATCGTATAGCGATAGGGAGGGGCGGTGATCATTGCTCAATCACACCATGTTCTGCTCAAGAAATCGATAAAAAACGATTCATTCGTGACGGATATTTGTATTGTTCTTTGTGGCCTTCAGTCATGAACGTTATTATGTTTTTTGGGGAGCTGCCACGATATTTCTGGAGAGAGTTGATACATAAGTCGAGGTAATAATGACGACTTTTGGAAGATTGTGGGCGAAACGCTGGTTAAAAGTTGTACTCGGACTGGTTGTCGCGGTAACGCTGCTGCTCCTGCTGCTGCCGGTCGGCACGAAATATTACCTGACCGATTGGCTCCGGGAAAACGGGGCCGACCAGGCGAGTATCGAGACGCTCAGGTTCAACCCGTTTCTCGGTCGAATTACCATGGAAGGCATGGATCTGCAGAGAGGCGGAGAGACACTGCTGCGCAACGCCCGGATGGTGCTCGAGTTCGATCTGTTTTCCCTGTTGCAGCGCGATGTTCATCTGGAGAGAGCCGTATATCGGGATCTGTCGATCGATATCGAACAGCGCGCCGACGGGAGCTGGCGTTTCGGCACGTACTCCATGGCCGGAGGTGCAGAGGCGCAGCCCGAGACGGCTGAAGACGAATCTTCCTCATCCTGGGCCGTTCTTGCCGACACAGTTGCGTTGACCGATTGCCGCGTTCGTCTCAAAACGCCCCGGCTGGATCTGGTTCTTGTCGTTGCGCAGGCCGAGTTGCTGCGCTTTTCCACCCGTGAAAAGCGGCCGACGGCCAGTTTCATGCTCACCGGTCTACTCGATGACGCCCCGCTTTCCATTGATCTGGACCGGATCGAGCTGGTGCCGGAGTTGCAGGCTGATGGTGCGGTAACGATTTCCGGTTTCCATCTGGAAGCGATCGCCGGTCTTCTTGAAAACGCTCTGCCGACGTTTGCCGGCGGGGTGTCATTGGCGGGCGACGTGTCGTTCGGCCAGTCGACGGAATCAGGGATACAGGCAGACTATGACGGTACGATCACGGTAGACGCACCGGCTATCGGTAATGACGCTTTTTCCACCACGGCCCGGAACCTGAATTGGCGCGGGCGTGCCGATTATAACGGGGCGGGTGGTGGCGGGTTGACCGTGCTTGCCGATGGTGAGTTGAGCGCCGGCGATTATGGCTTGCGAGCCCCCGGCGCGGCTCTTGACGTGAGCCTTTCGAAAATCGAGCTGGCCGGCCGGGCCGAGGTGAGCATCGGAGACCAGGGACGGATCGAGGTGCATCATCAGGAGGGGGGCCTTCAGGCGGAAGGAATAGAGGTGCAGCTCCCCCGGTTCGAACTGAGCGAAGAGCGGTTGGCCTGGCAGGGTGAGGTCCGCTATGATTCCGATCATCAGGACCAGGGTCTGCTGGTGCAGACCGAAGGGGGCCTGGAGTTGGGCGCGCTGGACAGCGCAGTCGGCGACGATTCATCACGTCTGCAGGGGGGAGTGAATGCTCTTACCTGGCAGGGAGCGGTATCCTACGGCAATCGGAGAGCCGGAGAATCCCAGATCGAGCTGGACGGGCAACTGGCCCTGACCGAGGTGCTGGTCGCCGATGACACTGCGTCGGGCGGTCCCGATCCAGTTCTTGACGTGAACCTCGAGTTGTTCGAGCTGAACGGCCGGACCGGGGTGAGCATCGGTGATCAGGGGCGCACCACCGTGCATCATCGGGAGGGGGGCATTCAGGCGGAAGGAATTGAGGTGCGGCTCCCCCGGTTCGAACTGAGCGAAGAGCGGCTGGCCTGGCAGGGCGAGATCCGTTATGATTCCGATTATCAGGACCAGGGGCTGCTGGTGCAGACCGAAGGCGGCCTGGAACTGGGCGCGCTGGACAGCGCTGTCGGCGATGATTCGTCACGCGTGCAGGGCGAAGTCAGTGCTCTTTCCTGGCAGGGAGCAGCGGCTTATGGCAGGCAGGGAACCGGAGAATCGCAGATCGAGCTGGATGGGCGGTTGTCTTTGGCCCGGGTGCTGGTCGAGCTTGTCGAGTCGGGGCTGCGCGTTGTTCAGGAAGGTGCCGAACTGCGGGCGGAATCGGTTGTCAGCCTGGGTGAAGAGACAGAGGTGAGCGGGCACCATGAACTGGTGTTGGAGAACTTCGCTCTGAGCCGGCAGGATCAGCCGTTGGTTGCGTTTGGCCAATTGAGCGTTGCCGATATCGAGGGGCGGGGAGAGCTGAAGATTGCGCTGCACGATGTGCAGCTCAATGATCTGCAGGCCACTGTTCCGGGTTCCTTGCCGCTCCAGGTCGCCGTTGAACGCATCGGTTTGAACAAGCTGGTCAGTGACGAGCTGTCGGATTTTCAGGCCGGTGAGGTGCGTCTGGAACATGCGGTGGCCACCGCAACCCGCAGCGATGAGCAGCTCATTCGTCTGGCAGGTGCGGTGCTTCAGGATGTGAGCGGCACCGATCGACAGGCCATCGCTATCGACACCATAGCGCTCGATCAGCTCATTGTGTTGCCGAGCCCTGCAGATTCATCGGAACAGTCGGTCTTGACCCTCGGTGCGGCGGCTTTTGCTGGGCTGCACTGGAACGAGACGACCGGCGTGCAGGCAGAGACCCTGCAGCTTACCGACCTGGTTGCCATGGTCGTTCGCGAACCAAGCGGCAGGCTTGTCCTTGCCCGTCGACTGGCGGCAATGCAGGCACCGGATGATGATCCGGCAACGGACCGACCGGCTGCTGACGGTGAGAAAAGCGAAGCGAACGGTATCCCCTTTTCGTTGACCCGGGTGCTGGTCGAGGGCGGCAGCGAAGTTGTTTTTACCGACTATACGCTGCCGATCCCGTTTATCACCAATCTGGCTGTCAGTCGACTCGAGGTGGGCCGGCTGGATACGGGCCGCCCTGATCGTGAAACCACCGTTTTGCTCGAAGGAACGCTGGAAGGGCGGGCGCCGGTGGAACTGAGCGGCAGCATTGCTCCTTTTCTGGAGCATCCGGCCGTCGATCTGCGCCTGAACGTAAAGAACTACCCGCTCAATAACCTTTCCCCCTATACCGTACAGGCGGTGGGCACGGCGTTGTCTTCCGGCCAGCTGCGGTTGGAGAGCGATCTGGAACTTGCCGATGACCAGTTGCGGATGGATAACGCCGTGCTGCTGCAGCAACTGCAGACCGAGACCATCACCCCCGCTCTGGCGGAGGAGCTGAACAATCAATTGCCGGTCTCGCTCGATGCGGCACTGTCGCTGCTGCGCGATGATGACGGGAACATCGCACTGAATGTGCCGCTCAGCGGCCCGGTCAGCGATCTGGACGTGGGTGTTTCCGGGGTGCTGGTCAGGGCGCTGAGTCAGGCCATTGTCCCGGCCGCTTCCGGTTATCTGACGTACGCGCTCGGGCCGTATGGAGCGCTGGCCTATGTTGGCATGAAACTCGGTGAGAAGATGCTCGAGGTGGTCTTGCCGCCGGTGGTTTTTGCGCCGCAGGAAGCTTCGATTACCGCTGAGCATGCCGACTATCTAAAGCGCGTCGCGACGATCCTGAACGAGCGTCCGGAGACCGATATCCAGCTCTGCCCGACCGTCGCGTCGTGGGAATATGTGCCGGCGGAG
The DNA here is from genome assembly GCA_964620665.1 of uncultured Desulfofustis sp. GTDB lineage: Bacteria > Desulfobacterota > Desulfobulbia > Desulfobulbales > Desulfocapsaceae > Desulfofustis. The sequence goes on from CAZUJZ010000072.1 coordinate 4,792, forward strand.
CAACGCGAAGCGATCGACGCCTCCACCGTCGAAATCGATGCGGATGACCGGGACCGGCTGGTTGAGCTCGGTCAGCGCCGGGCCGTGGCGGTGCAGGACTACCTGGTGGAGAACAAGGGGATTCAGCGGGATCGCCTGCTGATCTGTGAAACCCGGATCGCCACGGAGCGAGATGCACAACCCGCTGTGCTGTTGCAGATGTAGCCGGGTCGACCCGGCGAGACGACCCTGCCGGTATCAGCGCAGCTCGATGGATTGGGCCTGCCTGCCGACTTTTTTCAGGAGCCGGGCCAATTCCTCACGTTCGTTTTCAGCAAGCACACCAAAGATCAGCTCCAGGTTTTCCCGGTGGTCACGGAAGGCCGGTTGGATCAGTCTCTGTCCGGCCCCGGTCAGGTGCAGCTGAAAACTGCGACCGTCGGCGGGGTCCCTGACTCGCTCGACCAGTCCTTTTTTTTCGAGACGGTTGGCGGCGGCGGTCATCGAACCGCTGGTCAGCAGCACCTTCTCGCCGATCGTGTTGATCGGCAACGGTCCTTTGTGGAGCAAGGCTTCCAGGATGGCAAAATCGCTGACATTGAGGCCGGTCCTGGAAATACCGGCGCGGTCGATCTGTTCGATTGCCTTGTTGGCCCTGCCGAAAAGCAATCTGAGATGGGCTCCGGTCTGCATCGCGTCGTCAGTTTTTGTCCCGATGCAGCGGCGGCAGGCCAGAGACGATCTCTGCCCGCCGGGCTTCGTATTGTTCGGGCAGTTGGAGGGCGCTGCCCAAGTGCTCCGGCTGCTCGTCCACAGTGAAGCCGGGCGGATCGGTGGCGATTTCGAAGAGCACGCCGCCCGGTTCATGGAAATAAATTGATTTGAAATAGTTCCGATCGCGTATTGCAGTCACCTGGTAGCCATCATCCCGCAACAAGCGCTTCCATTGCACCTGTTCGGCGTCGGACGGGGTGCGAAAGGCGATGTGGTGTACGGTGCCGCTGCCCTGTCGACCGTCTTTTGCCTGTGGATCTACGACCAAGTCGTAAAAGCACCCCGGCGATCCCTCTGTGTTCATCGCGAAGCGGACGCGATCGTGCTCCCGTTCCCGTTGTATCATGCCCAGGGACTGGGTGAGCAGGGCGCCGGTTTTATCCGCCGACCGGGTCAAGGCGGTGGCCGAATGAAGCCGTCGGATTCCCTGGCCGGGAGATGCTGCGTCCGGCCTAGGCCCGGTGGTCGAATCCGGCCGGGCCGACGCGATCAGTTCCAGCGTGAGGCCGTCGGGATCGGTGCAGCTGAGCATGTCGTCGCCGAACCGGGTCCCGGACTGTGCGGCAATTCGCTGGTGTTGCAGCCGCTGGTGCCAGTAATCCAGTGCCCCGACCGGAATTTCGAACGCGATTGCCGTTACCATGCCGGCCCCGAGTGTCCCCCGGGGCACATCGGCCCATGGGAAAAATGTCAGGATGGTGCCCGGGCTGCCGTGTCGGTCGCCGAAATAGAGGTGGTAGGTGAACGGATCGTCGAAATTGACCGTTTGTTTCACCAGGCGCAGACCCAATACGTTCTCGTAGAACGCGACAGTGGCCGCGGCCGATGAGCTGATTGCCGTGATATGATGGATGCCGTTGATGGCCTGCATGGTGCTCATGTTCTGCTGCTCCTTGCTTGTAAATATTGCCGGCAAACATAATTCCCGAACCATGGTGGTTTCCGCACGGGGGTGTTGTGTGCCAGGCGTGTTAAAGGCATAGGAAGACGATAAGCTCAGATATCTTGATGTCAAGATATCTGGTGTACCGTATCCGGTTCAGCAGCAAACGGGGCGTGAACAACAAGAAGAGCGCCGGCTTCGCGTTTTATCTGCGGTGCCGGCTCCATCGGCAAAACGACGGGATCAGGCGACGGCCACCAGTTCGATGTCGAAGTTCAGGTCCTGGCCGGCCAGCGGCGGATTGGCGTCGAGCATGATGTGCGAATCGGTGATCTCGGCAACGGTCACAACCACAAGTTCACCGTTGGGGCCGCCCATCTGCAACTTTTGGCCCACTTCGGGGTTGATGTCGGCCGGGACATGCTCTTTCGGGGCGGCGATGACCAACTCCTCGTTTCTCGGACCGTAGGCCTTGTCTACCGGGACCTTGACGCTTTTTTTCTCACCGACGGTCATGCCGGCCACCGCTTCATCGAAGCCGGCGATGACTTGGCCGTCGCCAAGGATGAACTCCAGTGGTTCACGACCTTCGGAAGTATCGAAAACCGAGCCGTTGTCCAGGGTTCCTGTATAATGGATTTTAACTGTATTGCCTTGTACTGCGACCGTCATGGGGATCTCCTTTCGCCGTGAAGACGAGAGTCAGGGGGATTGTGGCCGGACAGATTCGGCCTGGTGCGTTTTGCGGGGCAAAACAAAGATCGTTGTCTGGTGACTGGCGACGGTGACCGGCCGTTGCAGCTGTGCGAGCCGTCAGGCGGTCGTGGCCGAGCCATCATTACACACTAGTACAGTCGGCCGACAATGCAAGGGGTGAACCGCCACCGGAAAGATCGAGCTCTGTCCGCCAGGAGGCGTTCTGGTGATCGAGCTCGGGATACGTATCCCTGGGGAACTACAGAACGAGAAAATAGAGCCAGGGCAGGACGACGACCAGCAGGCAGGTCGAAAAAAGCCAGCAGGTGTTGGCGAGATCGAGATCGAGATCGTAGATGGAGGCGGCGACGATGGCGTTGAAGCCGACCGGCATCGAGGAAGCAACGAGTACTACCTTCATCACCAGTCCGTTGTCGATTTCGTCCAGACCGATGAAGCGGCTGACGAGATAGGCCACGGCCGGGAGCACCAGGAATTTCACCGCGGAGACAGTGGCCCCGAGTCCTGCATGTTGACGCAGGGTGCCGATCTCGATGCCGAGACCGATTGAGACGAGTAGCAGAAAGGTGCCTGTCGGCACGCAGAACAAACTGACGGTATCAAAGAATGATGGCCGCTCAAGACCTGAAAGATTCAAGATGATACCGCCGGCAAAAGCACACAGTGAGATCATGATAAACGGATCGGTGACGATTCCGATTACGTGCTGTGTCGGCTTGAAGGTGCCGGCTGCATACCTGCTGAAACCTTTGGCGATGGGAAAGATGATCCCGTAGTAGACGACCTCCTCGAACAATTTATAGAGCACGATCAGGGCAAAAGCGAGTTCACCGAGGAAAATATAGGAAACCAGTCCGCCGATTGCCCCGGTATTGGTCATCGAGCCACAACAGATGAGCGTTCCCGTCTGTCGCGGCCTGCAGCCGTTGATGCGGGCGATGAGGAACCCGAGTGCTCCGCCAAGCAGATAGATGAATCCTCCGAGCAGCGGCAAGACCAACAGTGCCGAGTCGGCAAAGGAGACCTTCCAGATGGCAAGGAGAAAGGCCAATGAGAAAAAACCCAGCAGCGCAATTTTCTGCAACCGTTTTCGCAGGCGCGGGATCGCGGCGAAAAATCTCGGGTGATGACGGCTCGCCCAGCGCCGCAGCGAAAACCCCGCCGTAATACCGGTGCTGATGATCAGGAGCGACAAAAAAAGAGAGGTCATGATGATTGCTTAAGGCAGGTGGTACCGCTGGAGTTGCCGCACGGAGTCCTCTTTTGCTGTGTTGCCGTGCCGGGCGGCGCACTGACGCAATGATGGGCGAAAGGTTTTTGTCACTGTCCGGCCTGACACCATACCGTGCAGCGATACAGTACGACTATTGTTTTCGTATGGCGTTATGGAGGGCCTCGAAAAACTGCATCGGTTCCATGCCATTGTCCGCACCGAGTTCATGGATGGTCTTGCCGGGCTCGATCGTTAAGCCGTTTGCCTGCAGGCTCGTCACGAGTTCCGGACAGTCAATCGCGAATTCAGTACAGATCTGGTCGAGCGTTCTTCTGCCAAAACCGGCCATCGGTGCATCGGGAAAGTTCGATACGGTGTTATCTGCTTTTTTCTTGGCAGGCAGGATGATGCGGTAGACCTGCTGGGGGGTCAGTCCGTTGTTCTGGGCAATGGCCAGGATGGTCTGCTCCTCTCCGGCACCCTGCACACCCTGTTGCTCCAGGAGCGCCAGCGCCGTGTCCAGATCGATGCCTTCCTTCTGGCAGAGCATCTTCAGCGAACTCAATTCGGCATGGCCATAGGGCGGTTCCCCGTATTTTTCAGCGCCGGCCTCCTTGAAATGATCGCCGAGATCGATCACCAGACTGACCGGCGGCAGCTGGAAATAAGTCATCACCGCGACGAGTACGGTGACCAGTACACCAACGTTGAATGGCAGGGTGAAGACTTTGATTTCCTTGAGCTTGTTCTTCATGTAGCTCTTGATCGCCGCCCAGTTGTAATACAAGTGGAGCAGGCCGGCCAGCAGAAAGAGAAAGCCGATGGTCACATGCTGCTCGCCCCACTCGGTTTTGGTCAGTCCCAGAAAGCGCCAGTCGGCCCAGTAGGCGACGCGGCCTTCCGGCACCACATAGAGAACGATCGAGTTGAGGATCAGTAAGACCAGGGAGACCAGCATGGTCATCGAGGTGATCTTGCGCATTGTTGACGCTCCAGGTGAAGGCCGCCTGTAACGGCGCGTCATCGGTATCGGGTTTTCGGTTGGAATCGGTTGTTGGGTTGAGAAGTACGTGTTGTGCATCATGATAAGTCGAAAAATGGTTTTTGCAAAAACAAACGGATTTTCGGGGAATATCTGACCGACCCGAAGAAGATGCAGATGCCGCCGCCGAGCGTGCCAATAGTATCGGCGGCGGCAGGGCTCGTGCCTGCCGGGGCATTGCTTCTTTGGAAGTTATAGTTTTAATTGAGAGCGGAGGATGGTGGAGAATGAGCGGCGATGTGATTGTTTTATTCGAGGAGCGGGATGGGCGATAATTCATCAAATCAGCAAACGGGCCGGCGTGATCGCAATCACTTCCGGGTCGTACTCGTCGCTGCCCCGTGGGCGCTCTTTCATCGTCCTTCCATCCAGGTGGCCGGCCTGCGCAGTTATCTGCTGGCGAAGAGTGACTACCGGGTCGACTGTCGTCATCTCTACCTGGCGATCGCCAAACGGATCGGTATCGATTGTTATGCACGTATCGCCCGCTCCGGCTGGGCCGGCGAAGCGCTGTTCGCCGCATTGCTGTTTCCTGAGAAAGCAAACGAGGCGGCCCGCCTCTTTTCCTCAGAACTGCGCGGTGATGGCAGTGGAAGGGTGCCCGATTTCCCTGCGCTGATGGCCGATATCACGTCCTGCTGCGATGCCTGGGAAGCCGAGACCGATTGGCAGCAGGTGTCGCTGGTCGGGTTTTCGCTCTGCTTCAACCAGCTGTTTGCCTCGCTCTATCTCGCCGACCGCCTGAAACAAGCAGCGCCCGGCCTGCCGATCGTCTTCGGAGGGACATCGTGCGCCGGTGCGGTCGGTCGGTCGCTGGTCGAGCGATTCGGGCAGATCGACTATTTGGTCGATGGCGAAGGCGAAGGCCCGCTGCTGGCGCTGTGTCAACACCTGGACCGGGGGCGGGGAGCGCTGCCCGGCCGGATCATCACCGCGGCGGGGCGAGGCGGAGGAGTGAGCAGCCCTGATATCGCGCCGCTCGACGAGCTGCCGATTCCCGATTATCGACCGTATTTCAAAGAGATGCAGGAGGCTTTCGCCGATCTGCCGTTCCTGCCGACGCTGCCGGTCGAGTTTTCCCGGGGGTGCAGCTGGCAACGCTGCACCTTTTGTAATCTCAACCTGCAGTGGCGGGGTTATCGATTCAAGCGGGCGGCGCGGATGATTGCCGAGGTGCAGGAGTTGTCCGTCGCCAATGAATCGCTTCATTTCGCTTTCACCGACAACGTGCTGCCGGCCCGGGAAATGGAGGAATTTTTCGATGCCATGGCGGCATCACCGGCCGATATAACATTTTTTGGTGAACTGCGGGCGACAACGTCTCTTGAGCGACTGAGTCACTATCGGCGCGGCGGGCTGCGCACGATCCAGGTTGGGGTCGAATCGCTGTCAACATCGCTGCTCGGGAAAATGGGAAAAGGCACAACTGCTCTGGATAACCTGGCGATGATGAAAAACTGCGCCGCTGCCGGGGTGGTGCTGATGGGCAATCTGATTACCGAGTTTCCGGCAACGAGTCCGGAGGAGATTTCTGAAACCCTGGACAATCTGGACTATGCGCTGCCCTTTGCGCCGCTCGATGCGGCATCGTTTTTTCTCGGCCATGGTGCCCCGATGCACCGTCATCCCCGGGCTTACGGGATTACCGCCATCCTGCCCCATCCCCATTATCGGGCGCTTTTTCCCGAACGCTACCGGGGTACGATGCTCGTCTCCGGATACCGAGGTGATCGGCTGCGCCAGAAAAAATTGTGGCGGCCGGTGCGGCTCAAGATCGCCGCCTGGCAGGAGTTTCATCGCCAGCGGCGCGGCCGGGACGTAGTGCCGCTGAGTTATCGTGACGGCGGTTCGTTTCTTGTCATCAGCCAGGAACTGCCCCGGCACCCCTCGCTCCTGCACCGGTTGCGCGGCGTATCGCGGAAGCTCTATCTGTTTTGTGATCAGCCGCAATCGCTGGCGGCGATTGGCAGCGCTTTTCCCCGTCTCAGCCCGGCAGCGATCGAGAAGTTTGTCGATCAGCTCTGCCGCAAGCGATTGATGTTTCGCGAGGCGGACCGGGTTCTCGCGCTGGCCGTGCGAGCGTCCTGAATATCTGTCATGCCGACTGCCCCGCGCTGTGCGTTTGCGGCCGGGTTGCTCGGGACAGAATATCGCCAAAAAGAATTTCCCGGCCCCTGGTAGAAGCGAGCGGGGCCGGGAGAAGAGGATGTGCTCGCGCCGATGGTAACAGGAGCCGCCGGACGGCGTGAGCGCTCACCGAGCCACCGGGATTTACGGCAGCTTCTGAGGTTTGCAAACGTTTTCCGCTTTGGCGGCGCTACGGCCGCAGCCCTGGCAGTAATGGGTCGCCGGCTGGTGCAGCGTGTCAGCAGCAGCCTTTCATGACTTGGCGGCGGGTGATGCCGTTGACCCAGCGGGCGATGATCTCGACGGCGCAGCCGACGCCGGGTGAAACGGTGATCGCCGCGACCGGGCAATTCCTGGCGCAGGCGCCGCATTCCATGCAGGCGTCCCGGTCGCGCACGCTCGCTTTGTTGTCGGCAATGGCAAAGATGCGATGCGGGCAGACCGTCTGACACAGGCCGCAGCCGATGCACGTTTCCGCGTCCAGGTGCAGGGTTGCGGTATTGGCAATATAGCGATAATCCTTCATCTTTTCATCTCATGCGCTGAAAAACGGCGACACCAGCCAGAGCACCATAGCGGTGACAACAAAAAGGAGCTGCAGCGGAACGCCCCTCCGCATTTCAAATTCGACCCCCGACGGCGAGGTGTAGGGCGTGCAGCCGGTAAAGTTCATGGCCTGGAATGAACTGACGGCGACGATCCAGAGCAGCAGGGCAGCCTGATCGAAAAACGCCGGCGGTGCTGCCGTGCTCAGAAAAAGAGCCGTACCGGCTAAAAGACCGGGCCACAGGCCCTTGACCCAGAATTGCCGGCCGGGCAGCCAAGGCAGCAGGGCCGGCACCAGGACCGAGCCGCAGACCATACCGGTGACCGTAGCGACCAGAAGCAGCAGCCCACGCTGCCAAGCTGCCGACAGCGAGAAGATCTCCGGTGATACTCCGGAGATGACAAAGCCGGCGATCATGATCAGGGCCAGCGGCTTGAGCAGTAGATAGAGTTCCACCGGGATGAGTACAAGCCGCTCTTCGAGTGGAAATGTTGCGGTTCGCATCGCTTCCCCGGCGGTGTTGCCCTCTTTCAGGAAGGCCGGCAGGTCGTCGGCCCTGATCGGCCCGTAGACAACGGAAAAACCGCACCCCTTCCTGACCTCGGCAGCGGAGACGCCGGTGGCCCCGAGCTGCGGCAGGATCAGTCGGCGATGGCTGATGATGTCCGTCAGCCGGGCCTGCCGGACGCTGTGAATGATCTCTTCCGTGGAAAAGGTTCCCTTGCCGGCGGCGCACCAGACATTGACCCCGCGGGTATCGGCAACCAGAAGCCAGGCGTCGAGTCCCGTCAGGGCGAAGCGCAGCGCATCAAAGGAGAGCTTGTAGTTGGCCGTCACCAGCACCGGCGCCTCGGCGGTCGGTGTGCCGACCGCGTACAGGCCGGGAACCACCGTGTAATGATTTCTGATCGGACCGAGCCTGGTCAGAAACGCACCAAGCCGGTCGTGCCGGTCGGGCCTGGTCGCCACCTGCGGCACGGGGCCGGTAGCTGTTTCGATAAAATCGACGACGAACGGAGTGAGCCGGTAACCCGGTCGTTCATGAACCCCGGACCGGGGCTGTTGTCTGGGGCCTCAGCATGGGGCGTCATCGCCGGTGGAGCAGCCGCCGGTGTCGACGGCCGGGCGCAGCGCTGTCAGCGGCTGGAGGGAAATCGGTTGGTTCGGATGATTGGTATCCATGGTGCCGGCACGTGTCTGGTACGTGGTTTCTTGCAGGTTGAGCAACGTGGGACGTTCTTCCGCCGACACTATCATCGAGTCGGCATCACCTTCAAGGAAAAACGTAGGAGTCTTCCGAAAGAATAAACACGATTGCCGGAGGATGCGACGCTATGGTCGAGGCAGATCAGAAAAAATAACGCAGGCGCAGTTCCGCTCTCGCATCGTTTGGTTTCTCGCCGTATTCCGTTTCCGTTTCGCCGGTCAGCAGCGTAGCGCGCAGGCGCAGTTCCCAATTGGTAAAGCCGGTGTAGCCAATTTCCGGTGCCAGTGAGAAACTGCCGTCAGCGAGGTTGACGATGGTTGTCATCGCGGGTGTCAGGTAGAGAAGATCAAAGGGTTCTTTGAGAGAAAAACGGGCATACAGATAGTCCCTGCCGGCAAACGGCCGGCCATATCCCTGGCGGGCAAGCGAGCGGGCCTGCTGCGGGGCGGTATCGACCAGCTGGTAGAATTCGCTTAACTCGTCTTCATGGTAGCCGCCACCGTTATGATAATACTCGATGATCGTCGTCAGGTTGAAAGCGCTGAGATGGCGCAGCCCCAGCAGCCAGGAAAATGTCGATTCGCTGCGTCGCACGATGCTGCCATCCGGCGAGAGCTCCGCTTTGAACGATTCGCGGTCATAGGCGATTTCGCCGTGAACCTCGAAATTGGTCATCAGGTTGCGCGAGAAGTCGATGCCGAAACGAGTGGTTTGGTCATCGCCGATCAGCGCCACGAGGTCGATGTCGGTGTCCAGCAGCAGCAGGTATACCTTTGCCGCCAGATCGAGCTGGTAGGCATCACCGAAATCTTCGTTTAGGCCCGACAGGACCGGCAGCAGGACGCCGGTAAAAGTCACGTTTTGCAGGGCGCCGCCAAAACTCTTGATCGTTTCGGCGGCAACCGTCAGGTAGCCTTCCCGGCTTTCTTCGGGGTCACCCGGATCCTTGGACCGGTTGATGAAACCGACCGGGTTCCAGGCGTAGCCTGTCCCCCAATTGTAGGACGTTTTGCCGATGCTTGCAGTCGTATTGGTGGCCGGCGTGACGTTGAGAAAGGCTTCATAGACGTCGGCCGTGTCGTGCCAGCCGTCGCTGGCCTGCTGTCCCGCCGCCGTCAGCAGCCAATTGAAAGAAGCCTGTGCCCAGCGATAGTTACCGCCGAACTGCAGCGTCCCGGTTGCCCGTTGTCTGGTCGAATCCAGAGGGGGCGAGCCGTCGAGGCGACCCAGAGCACCGCTCTTGTCGATCGTCTCGTGTTCCGCTTTTAACTCGGCATAACCGTTGAAATCATAAGGCTTCCTGGCAAACTCCTCGGCATCGAAGCTGAAGGTATCAGCGGCCGCGGCCGATCCGGCAATCAGGGCCAAGCCGGGGCCGAGCAGCAGGGTGAAGACCCGGTGAACAGGTGGTGGCGTCGGGTCAGCGGAGTTCATCGACCTTTGGC